>CACZAH010000001.1 GCA_902779035.1 uncultured Erysipelotrichaceae bacterium
AAATACTTGTGATAATACAGAAAAAGTAACCGTAAAAAAAGAAGAAATATCATTCAAAATATTTGAACGTAGTTCTTCTAATATGCCAATACTTTATAGCAACAATTCATGTACTACTATTGCATTAAGAGGATTAGTTGCCTAATCCCATCAGCCAGAAAAATTTGACACTATCAAAATATTTTCAGGATAAAAAAAATTAATTTTACACCACATATTTTACATTTTTATACATAAATTATGATTTAAAAACAATTCTCTCATTACAAAAACAACTCATTTTTCATACAGCAATACTTTATATCACTTCTATGAAACATTATAAAAAGGTAATGCAGTTCCATTAAATAATTTCACAACATCACCTATCTAATTATATACTAAACAATTTACTACTTGTAATAATTTGGCCTATAGTAACCATTTATTCCTCGCTCAGATGCATTATAAACTATCTTGCCACATTGCTTTCGATTATATTTTCTATAATTAACTTTACTAGCATCTGGATCATTACTTCCAGTATTACCCTCAACAGTATAAACATAATTATTATCTACATTATATACAATTCCAATATGACTACTTAAATATTTATCCTTATCATTAAATTCTTCAATACCAGGATAAGATAATCTTTCAGGAAAAGGAACATATGCACCATTAATACTAGGATCAAAAACAATTAAATCACCCCTTTGAGGTTTAGTATTAGGATCAGTACATTCATCTTCAAACCATGTACCAAGCTTTGCATTTACTGAATCTCTTACAAGATTATCAGCAAATGTGCTTTGCTTTATATACTTATCTATTCCATTATATTTATTAAATAACCAACTTATAAAAATTGCACACCAATCAGCACCAGCCCAATCCGTATATTTATCATTACTATTACCAACTTGCTTTTTTGCTTCATTAACTATATTATCAATTATTTTTGAGCTATTATCAATCTTGCTTTTTGAAATTTCGATTAACTCATAAGACACATTTTTATGAACATCTCCATCTTCAGTTTTTGTAACAGGAGTTGGAGATGCTTCTATATATTTAGGAGTTTTAATGTAATCATCTTCTACAGTTTTCAAAACAGGTATTATACTATGATATTTATATTTAGTAACTTGCGTTGCTTTCTTTTTATCAACCATAACTTTTTCAATTTTAATACTTGCACGAGTGTAATTTGTCTTTTTCGTAGCTTTTAATATTTTAATTTCATTCTTTATAGTAACAATTGACTTTTGCTCATATTTTTTATCAGCCTTATAGGAACTATTACCCTTATAGCACCTATCGCCTTTTAATGTATATCCCTTCTTTGCACAATAAGGACTATATTTTTTTAAGTTTAGACAATAAGAATTTGGACCATCTCCAATTTTTGACCAATCCTTACCATACTTTGAGCAGCTATACGAATAACTATATAAAACACATTTCGTATTGGCCCCAGAACCAACTTTTTCATACCCTGATGGACAACTATATGTTATACTTGAAACTTTTTGACACCAAGCAGTTTGACTACCTCCACCAGCCTTCTCATAACCTGATGGGCAAACTTGTTTTTCCGCAGTTATTGTACAAAATGTATGTGGACCATAGCCACTCTTATCCCAATTTTTAGGACATTGCCAATCATAATACTTTTCTACACAATAACCAGTTTGAGCTCCTCCTCCGACCTTATCTGTTCCTTTAGGACACTCATAATCTGTAAATTGTGAGAAACATCTTGTATTTTTTCCGCTACCAACTGTTTGATCGCCTTTAGGACACGAATAATTATACCCATTTGCTCTTCTACAATATAATTTGGAATTCTTTTTAAACTCCTGGTACCCACTTCTACATTTATATGTTGTAGTACTTTTTATACACCTTGTATTTTCTCCTGTACCAGATAATTTATATCCATCATCACAATAATAACCATCTATTTTCTCTTTTCTACAGTAAGATTTGCCAGAGTTTTCATATAAACTCCAACCATTTTTTGCGTCACATAGTCCATTAGATACAGAATTGCCCATAAGTTTAGATATTCCATCTGAATTTACTATGCTAACAACAAAAGCTGTAATCAAAATTACAGCTGCAGGAAATAACGAGAAAAGGTATACATTCTTAATTCTAGTCCTTTTATCCATTATTATTTTCTTCATATTTACCGCCTCATTATTCTCATAATTTGTTTTTTAAATACAATTTATACTAATCGTCGCTAAAGAAATCATCAAAGAATTGGTCATCAGTGACTCCTTTATGTATTTCATCACTTGATTTTGAATCTTCGGGTTTAATAATCTCTTCGACATCAGCATCAATAAATTTATTCTTATCGGGCTTATCATCAGAATCTTTTTTATTATTCGCCTCTTGCTCTTTTTTCTCTTCCTCTTCTAGTTCAGCAATCTTTGCATCTATCCTCTTAACCATTTCATCAATATTAAATGAACTGTTATTAGGTTTTGATTCTTTTCCAAACGGATTTGCAGGCATTCCATTCAATCCCGGAGGCATGGAAGGCATTCCACCCATCCCTGGCAAACCAGAAAATCCACCAGGTATTCCGCCAAATCCTCCAAGAGGTAAGACTCCACCTGGATTAGAACCACTAGGATTATTTAACATATTATTAATTTTATCTTCACGTTTTTTTTCAACAAACCCCTTTAAATCAAATACTTTAACAGGTAATTTTTCATGCACAGGATATGTTGCCTTTGGATAATTCACACCCCAATCCATTTGAAAATTTGGAGTTAATTTAGTTTTAAAAGGCATCATACGAATTCTAAGAACAATTGTTTCCCACATTTTCATACGCTGTAAATCGCTAACTGTAACAAGTGGAGTTGATGTAGTCTTTTCTTTTTCTTTAGATTTAACTTCACCACACATCTTACTTATTTCTTCAAGTGCGCTAAGTTCTGAACTAATTAGATATATGATATTACCACAGTTACCCTTTATAGTTTCACCATTTTCTTTACCATATACTTCATACAATTGAGCAAAGTTCTGTATAATAAATGTAAATCTTATGTTTCTAGAACGAGCAGCAGTTACCATCGTTGTTACATCTTTTAAAGGAGGCATATTAGCAAACTCATCAAGAATAAAATTTGTTCTATGAGGTAATTTTCCACCACTTTCTTGAGCTACAGAAATTAATGTTTCATAACACTGCTTTAAGAAAATTGTAACTAATGCATGATATGTTTTCTTTTCATCTTGAATAACTATAAATACTGCTGTTTTTTTACGACCCACATCACGCATATCAAAATCATTGTGTGCAAGCATCTCAGATAAATTTTCACGAGATGCAAATAACTTAATCTTTTGCTTAAAAACTGATAAAATACTTCCTCTAGTTTCATTAGGTGCCATAATTGTTGATGACGCATTTACATATGCAGGACTTGCAGGGTCTTTATAGCTAAAATATTCATTAACGTACTTTGTATTACCAATTTTTTCCTCACCAACTGTAGTCATTAAATTAATACTATTTAGGTTAATTTCATCTTCTGCTGCATCTTCAAATAGTCCAAGTGATAAACCAGCAAAATAATCGGCACTCGTATTTTCCCAGAAAGGATCTTGACCTTTAGACGATTCGTCATAAAGAATATTTTTAGCAAGGTCATCTAATAGCTCATTAGCTTTATCCTGGTTACCGTTTTGATAAAATGAATAAGGAAGACTCATTGGATTCCAAGAATTTCCTTGTTGGGGATCTCGAAAGTTTAATAGAACTATATTATACCCCAAATCTCGTAACATCTCAGATGTATCTTCAAATATTTCACCCTTAGGGTCAGTTATAATCATTGATTCATCATGTTTACATAATAATTGAACCATAGGAAGAACTGTAGTTTGCGTTTTTCCTGCACCAGTAGAACCAATGACCAGATTATGATATCCACCATCATCTACCCAAGCTTCTTTCTCGTTCATAATGATAGGTATTCCTGCAGCATCATTATGTTTAGCCTTAGGGTTAACCTTCTTAAGTTCAGCTTTCATCTCTTTATCTTTTGCCCATCGAGAATAATTCTTTTCCTTTTTAGCTCCAATTTCAAATCCAATACCAGTGCCACGGTCAAATATATATGATTTAACACTTACAAGTCCAATAATTATTCCTAAAAAGAATCCAATTATACTCATTAAAAACATTATTCCATCAGTATAAACTAAAAATATATTTATTGTAAATGGTTCTTCTTGTATAAATGCATTTATATTAACCACTAATAGTTGAACTACTATTAGCCATACTACAGAAAATATACAAAATATAACTAAATCCTTAGGTTCTACTTTTAATCTTAATTTCACTATTCATCACCTATACTTTTTGTGCGTTTTTAACTTTCCTTACAATTATAAAGGCTGTAAATAAAATAGTCAATATTATTCCAGCAATAATAGAAATAAGTATTACAAATTCATTATTATAATTAAATACATATTTATCTTTATATAATTTCATATATATCTTTGCATCAGCATAATCATTCTTATCAAATTCCCATACATATTCGTATGACTTTTTCCCATTACTATTTGCATTAGATTCTTCAACAACATGGTTTGTCTTAATAACAATTTTTAAATTATCAAGTAATACACTATCCTCTTCAACTGCACATTTAATCCCCTTTGAGGTAGATAATATGTAGTAATCATCTTCCTCAATTATACTATAAGCATTAAAGCATGTCTTTAAAACAGTTGCATTAGAATAATTTTTAAAGGAGTAATTATGATTAAAATTAACACTATTATTCTTAACTCTTTTAGTATACTCAACAAAATTAGATGCGCCATCCATAACAGCATAAAACTTATTATCAGTAAAATATTTTAAATTGTTATCCTGAATAGATATTTTTTCTTTTAGTACATTATCTCTAAATTCTAGTTTGTATGTAGCATTACACCCTGTTAAAATAATTAAAACTACAATAATAAATATTTTTTTCATAGTCACCTACTTTTTATAACTAAACAAATATGTATATCCAATAAACGATCCAGTTCCATTATAATTTTGTATCTCATCAATTGTATAAGTAGTAGTAATAACCTTTATGTTCTCTGGTATATCTGCACCTTCCGCACCAGACATGTTCCAACCTTCTGAAATAACAACTGTACCATCAGCATTTACCTTTTCAACAATACCAACATGTCCATATGAATGTGAATCTCGCTCCCATGAAACAATTGATCCTGCCTTTGGCTCATTAACGTTATTACTATATTTAAAATAACTCAAAGTCGAGTTTGTTCCACCATACCAATCATTACCATTACCAAATGTAGCTAATAAAACAGATTTTGCTTTTTCTTTTAAATCATTACTAAGTGTTGATGATTCAATAATTTCAATAGCTCTATATTTTGCATACCAAGGGCACTGAGAAACGTTCCCAGCAGTCAAGTCAAATACATCACTAAGTCCTTCACTACCCTCTAAATTATAATTTGGAACTCTAAAGGTTATACCATCTTCTGTAACATATTCACCATTATTTTCAGGATCACATACTAAAGCATTAGATAAAACACTAGCACTAGTAGAATTACTACCAGCTTTAGTTAAATGAGCAAGTGAAATATTATCTCCGTAAAATGCCTTTAAAAGTTGTACATAATCATAATTCTTTTCAAGCGCCAAATACTCTCCAATATAAGGTTCAACACCACCATAATGAATATCGTGATAAGGATATGTTATTGTATCTCTAGGAACAATAAACTCTTTTACTTCTCCAGTACATTCTTCCACAGTATCAGCAAATACAGTACATCTTTTAAATTTACACATTCCATCAGAAGTAGGTTCACAATCATCTGCTGTAGCTAAAGAATATACAGCAAGTACAATACTACCATCAGGGTTAGCCATTACAATGCCTGATGTTTCATCAGCATACTTACGATATGTAGTTTGATCTGAACCAGAAAAATTTTGTTCATTTGATGAAGATGTTATACTATTTTGACAATTGTTTGTTTGTGCCATTAGATAACTTCTAGCAACTATTGCGTAAGCTTTACCTAACTCATCATTTTGAATAGTAACACCAAACTCTGCAGGAAGAACTCCAGCAACATATTCATCTAAGGAATACGTTCCATATCCAGATACATTTACACCTGTACATTCTGCATATACCTCTCCTACATTAACACAGGAATTAGTCTCATTAGTATTTCCGTCCGAATCATTAGTAGGAAATAACTCATCAAAAAACTCTTTATAATCCCTTACATCTTGTCTATCTAGTTCAACATCTGCAAAAATAGTACAAGGAAAAAAAAGCAATAATAAAGCTATACACAACAAATTTCTTATCTTTCTCACTTTTTTCACCTCGAAACTATATTTTATTATTCACTTTTCTTCTTCTATATGTTATAAAAGCAATAACCAATATTGCAACTACAACAATAGCAATCACTATATATACTATATACATATTACGTTCTACAACAGTTGGTGTAGTACCTCTTTTTATTTTTATTTCAATATCCATCTTATCTTTGTTGTTACCATCAACATGCCATATATATGAATGACCTTTTATTTTATCAGCATTATTACTTACTACCTTATTCTCCGTTTTGATTACAATATCAAAATCAACATTAGGAGCAAAACCACTCATATCTTTTAAGGAAATTAATATGTAATCATCATCAACTTTAATATTACGATTATAGAAATATTTATTTAATGAATTGGCATTAAATAAATTTTTAAAATCATAATCATAATGTAACCTCATAATAATAGTTTTATCATTTCTTTTAATTTCTTTATCATACTCAATATCTCTACTATGGTGTAAAGGATATTGTTTATGACTCATTAACAAATAATTTTCAATTGTGTTTTCAGTAGTAATAGAAATATTTTCGCTTATTTTTGAATCAGAAATTTCTAAATTATAATTAATATTACATCCTGTAATCAATAATACTACGAAGATAATTAACAAATACTTAAATAATTTCATATAAGCCTCTTTTTTTAATAATAAGGACGATAATATCCATTAATATCACAATCTTTTCTTTCATGAACAACAGCTTCTACATAACTCGGATTATGATTACCTTCTATTGTATATACATTATTTTCATCAACAGCATATACATAGCCTACATGTCCACTAGAATAAGCATCAACATAACAATCATCACCAGGATAACAAGGATGAACGTGAATAACATCGCCAGGAGCTGGCACAGCCGAAGGATCTGTACATTCATCTTCAATCCAAGTACCTAATCCTTCACTAATAGGTTGTCTTGCAGTTGGACCAGCCGAAGCATTTATCTCAAAATACTTTCCAATTCCACCTATTTGATCAAAAAGATAAGATACATACATTGCACACCAATCAGCAGACATACCATACCAATTCTGTACAGTTTCTGCTGGAAGAGCTTCTTTAGCGTGTTGTGTAGCAATCTCATTTAGTTTATCAATTGTTGCTTTTCCAGTTGGAGATAAAGGCTTAAGAACAGAATTACTACTACTGCTACTAGAATTTGAACTGTTGCTATTACTCTGACTACTAGCTAAATCACTAGTAAACTCATTCGCAACTGCACAATCTTTTATTGGCACACCAGGAGTATGGTATTTTAGTTTTACATATTCAAGTAAAAATTCATCATACTTATCAAGATCTAATTTATAACTTGATGATATAGAACTTCTATCATATTCCCCTTCTTCACATGCAAGCGTTTCTGCAGAATAATTAGAATCCTCAATATCATCTACTTTCCCACGACTTACAACAACCATTTCTCCTGTTTCTTCATCTTCAGCCATACAATTATAATTAGTAGTCTTTGTTACCTGATTCTTGGCAAGTATCTGCATATCAAATGTAAACTCATTCGCATTTAAATATGTATAACACTGATCATTCTTAAAATCATATTCCCAATCTAAATTAGTAACAGTATTACCACTCTTTACCTCTCGTCTACTATATGCATTTAAATTCCTTTTAAATACAGTAGGAGGCTCTTCGTGATTATAAAAAAGAGCAGACATAAGTAATGTGGTATCTATAGTAACATTATACTTATTCTTATATAAATAATAAATATCATACATTTTCAAATAAAACTTATATTCATTTCCATTTCTACAATCATTTTCTGTTCCATCATTAGTACAATTTTTCATAGTTCCAAAGTAATCTTTTAAATCAGCAGGATTATAAACATCATCATCAGCCAATAAATATATAGGTTCAAAAAGAAAAATAACAAATACCAGTAAAAATATAAAAGATTTTTTTAACATAACTATAAGCTCCTTTCAAGAAAAGAATATTATATAATCAATATATATGGATTTTTAGACTTATCTAACCTTGCAAGATAATCAAGAACTTTATCTTCTGAAACTGATACACACCCCGCAGTTGGACTATTATGACTAACATGGAAAAATATAGCAGAACCTGCACCAGATACAACAGGATTCATGTTATAATTAATTACAAAACCATATCTATATGAATCAATTTCACTCATATGTTCTGCACTACTCCAATCTTTATTTGCCGTTCCCTCAACTTTTTGATTATAATATTTTGAGTCTGGATCATCAACCCAATATGTATTTGATGTTATTTGAAAGATATTTAATTTAGTATTAGGTTTAGAATCTTGATAAAATGCATCTCCAACACCATATAATCCTTTTGGAGTTGCAGACTTTCCTTCGGCCGGACTACTTGTTGTACCATTACTACCAACATATCCTGATGCATTTAAACCTGAATCATTTGTCCAATTACTACCATTTTTTTCATAAAAAGATACATTTGCAGATGAACCGCTAGATTCTACAACAACTAATTGTTGAATATTTTTTTGATTTAATTCACTTTCGGATGTACCACCATTTGAGAGCAAGGTGCTAAATGATGAACCGGTACTATTACTAGAACTAGTAACCAAACAATTCTTCATTGCTTCATCAACTAATTTATCCGATGCCTCATCATAGTGAATTCCATCCGAAGCATCAACTTTACCTTTTAATTGCGAATATATATCACAATATGTAACATCAGATGACAAATACCCCTTTAAACTATTATTAAATTTAACCGCATTTGCATCAGTATTTATATCTCTTTCCTCATCAACCTTTGCATCAATTACTGGTGCAACAGACACCGCAATAATATTTGCATTAGGATAATCTTTAGCAAGTTGATTATAATCAGCTGCATATTTATCAGCATCATCAAACCCATTAGTACCAAGATTAATAAAAACCGTACTTTTAGGATTAGAATTTAATAATTCTTTTAACATAGGAAGTGCAGTTCCGTGAAACCAAACATAACTTTCACCAACGCCAGCAATAAAAGTAGTATTTCCTACTTTATACCCCAACGTTTCACAACTTGAACCATTATATACATCAAGACATAACATAACTGTTCTTGAATCACCCACCATAATAACATTCGATAAGCTATCGGTTTTTATGCTTCCACCACTTGCAAATGATGAACCTGGAGTAGTTCCTGTGCTACTGCTACTGTTATTAGTACCACCATTAGCAGCATCAATTGCATAAGCTTGTGCAAGTTCCTCTTCAGTAGGATTATCGTGAGAAGCTAAATACGATTCTTTTGCTCCACCAGTAATTGCAGATGTGGTAATAAGGCATAAAAACACACAAATTCCTACAATTCCCATGACAAATGCCGCAAATAATTGTTTAGTTTTTCGATCAAGACTAGCAGAATATCTGCCTTCAGTATCTTCTGGCTCATAATCTTCGCCTCTATCTTCAGCGCCTTTCGCATCCTCTAACTCAGCTGCACTTGGGTTACTACTTTTACTACCCAATAAATTTCCTAAAAACCCCGCCTTTTTGTCTTTTGCAGCTTTAATTTTTTTTGCGAGTTTAGCAGCTTGAGCAGCTTTTCTCACTATTGGAATAGGAACCTTCTCAGCAGCACTTATTAATCTATTGTTTCTTTGTTGATTAAATCTTCTTTGAGTATCAATTTTACTACTAGATGAAGAACTACTAGTTATATTTCTGTTGCTAGATAAAGAAGAAGTACCAGATACAGTACTAGTTGATGAGCTTGATTGCGAACCTGAAGATAAACTACTTGTAGTTTCACGTTTCCCAATACTGGAACGTCTTCCTTGTACTTGAGCGTCCTTACGAAGTTGCCCTTTTTGTCTAGCATCATTAAGTCCACTATTCAATTTGTTCGCCATCAAATCACCTCCTACTTACTATAATCCTCCTCCACTACCAAATGACTCTAATTCAGCATCAGAAGCAATTATATTAATACGCATACGCCTAGAGCCACATACAAACAATGCTTCTCCCTGACCATATTGTTTAATACTTTCAGCTTCACTATCATTTAAATCAATTAAACGGGCTAAATCAAATACTGCTTGTTTCTTTAATCCCATAACAAGATAATATGAAGCATTATCAAATATAGCTTTACCTTGTGTGATTACAGAAGGATCACTAAAATCAGTTGGTTGTTGAGTAATAAGCATAGTACCAGTATTATACTTACGTGCACGTCTTTGCATTTGTGCAAGGAAATCTGCACCTAAAGTATTACCACCACTAAGTAATACGTGTGCCTCATCAACCATCATAACAGTATTTACACGCGGATTTAGTGTAAGACCCCAAGCATATTTTAATATGTTGAAGAATAATGCATTTTTAATATTAGAATCAGCATTCATAACTTCTCTAATATTAAATACTATAAAATTACTCTTAGGAGAAATAGTAGTATGTCCATCAAAATAATATCTTAGTTCTCTTACAATTGGTCTAATTTTTAACTCAAGTCTTTCAAGAATATCTTTTTCTTGAGTTTTCTCAGGCATAGCTAGTATTCTACCTTTAATAGTTGCATATACATCTTTAAAAGTTGGATAATCTTCACTAGAAAATCTAGTAAAATCACTATTATAATCAATACCAAAACGTTTATAAGTTTCCTGTACAACCTCACTAAACATGTTTACTAAATCCTCAGTAATAGAAGGATCATAATACTTTAAAAAAGCCTTAATAGTTTGTAAAGTTCGTGTTAAAACAGTATAACCTAGTCCCTGTTTCATCTCTTCTTCATCAGCATCAAGAACAACCTCAAGTGGATTAATCATACCAAATTCTCCACCCTTACCAAGGTCAATAAAATCTCCACCATAAAGTTTAACCATATCCTCAAGTTCACCTTCAGGGTCAATTATAACCAACTGGTGTCCATTTCTAATATGACTTCTTAACATAACCTTTGCAGCAGTTGACTTACCACTACCAGAAGTACCTAGTATAATCATATTAGCGTTGTTTCTATTGCTTTCTTTCCTAATTTGATATAAGAATTGATTAAACAATACAACTCCACCAGAAAAATCTACACCAAGTAAAGTACCTAATCCAGGATCCTTTATACTATCAAATATAAAAGGATACATAGCAGCCATAGTAGGCGCTGGAATAGGAGTACCAATTCTATCTTCGATATCCTGTTTCCCATAAATAGGAAGGCAAGATTTTAATACCTGGTCTTGTTCAAAACGTAGAGGAATAGCTTTAAGTTCCATAGACTCTAAATAATTACGAACTTGTAACTTCTTTAACTCCAATTGTTCCTTATTATCAGCAGTAATCATAATATGCATCTGAAAATCATATATCTTTGCCTGACTAGCTGCAAGTTCAGAAATAAACTGTTCCAAAGATTCATAATCCTGGCGAATTCTCTCTTGAATAGTTCTATCATTTTCATCCTGATATCTTTGTTTTAAATCAGCAAGTTCTTTATTAAGCATCTTACTCATACTACTAAATGGTAAAGGTATATGCTTAATAACAAGTTTAATACCAGACATACTAGTTAAACTAGATAAATATCCTGGATAAATAAATTTTGGATAAGAAATAACCGATAATATAGTTGCATATTTATCACTAACAATAAATTCACTAGGTTTAAATTCAAGCCCCTTAGGAGCAATCTCAGCTTTAATATTACTCATTTAAATACCTCCATTATGCAAATACCGTTCCAAAACTAGTAGTTTCGCCACCATTAAGGAAATTATCCAAAATCATTCTCAAATCATCATTGCTAGTTTGTGTAGCAGTAAGGCCCGCAGCAGCAAAATTGTTAATTAAATTTCTAACCCTTTTCTGAACAATATCAGTGTCTTTATGTTTAAATAACAAGAAATACTCAGTATCAACTACACTATTTCTAACAAACATATTAGCCTTATCCATATCCTCAGAAATAATCTTTCTTTGAATAGGCGATGTAGAAGAATTATATAAAATCTGTAACTCAGATAAATATACATTAATATCTACAGGTCTATCAGCAGCAATAATCCAAAATTCATAATCAATAACATTATATACAGTCTTCAAATTAGATATAATCGCACTCTGCGTAGCAGGGTCAAGAATAAAGATATTCCTAGGCATAATTTTAACACCAGAAACTTTCATCTTATTATCAAGCTCAATCATCCCACTAGCAATACTTTTAATTGGAACATCCGTATACTTACTTTTTATCGTCTTCTTCGCCATCTTTATAGCACCAACCTCTCCATATATATTTTTGTCTAGTTGTATAAAACTCCCAACCAAGTTTAATAATAGTTCTTATATTATGATAATTAGGAACTGGAAACACTAAGAATGCGCATATCACACCAGGCGATAGAGCAATAAGTGCAAACAATAGTCCCTCAATTGGTAATATCAAAAGTAATAACAGTGATAAACCAACCCCAATAAGAAACAAAGCCAAATCCACCTTAGTAAACAACCCAAACAGTAACATCGACTTCTTCGAGTTAGCCGGTATCAAATACATATTATCCATATAGTATCACATCCTTTTTATTTAGCATCTTTTTTAGCACCATACTTATCAACAGTTTGAGAATGTCTTGCACCACTTGATTGTTCAAATGCCTGTTGCGCATTAATAGCAGCAGTTCCTGCTTCTTTAATTTTATCAGCTCCAAAACTATCATAAGAAAGACTATCGTTTCCTGTTCTAACAAATCCAGCATTAATATCATCTTTATATTTCGCAGCAATATCTTGCATCTGCCCATATATACTGCTAATTGCAGAACCAGATTCATTGGCTTGTTGTTCAAAATAGCTTGCGCGTGCAGCATCAATTTGATCATCCAATGTCTTCATTTGTTGAGATATTTCCTTCAATGCATCTTCTCTAGTGAATTTAGTTTGTATCACATTTCCTTTTTTATCTTTTATTTCATCCTTTACAAGACTTTGAGGATCAATTTTTGAAAGAGCTTCTTTTTGTCTTAATAAACCTTTAATTGTTGAATCAGACTTATCTGCAATATTAGTTGCTTGATCTTTTAGTTTAACCATCTTCGATAATGCATCAATTTTTGCTTTATCACGTTCTCCTTGTGTATGCATTCCTAATTTCTGTTGTGCCTTTGAAGTCATCATTTCTCCCCATCCAACTTCATCATCTTTTCTATCAGATCTAGCTTGTTTATTCTTCATAGCAGTAGAATATGAATTTGAATAAGCTTTTCCAAATTTTTCACCTTTAAGTCCTGAGCGAATCCCTCTAGTTAATCCAGATAAACCTCCAGCAAGCATACTTCCAGTTCCACCGAGTAATGCCTTGGCCTTGTTCTTAAAACCTTCAGCATTTTTTACTCTTTGAGCACTGCTCAAAGCATTTGCTCCCATTGCCGCAGCCCCAGCAAGACCTGCAGCCCCGGCAGCAACTCCAGCTCTTTTAATCTGTTTTGCTCCAAAGATACCATTTTTTTCATCCATAACTTTCTTTAGTGGATTTAAATTGAAACTTCCATCGCCATCAATTTTTACACCTAAGTTCTCAAGTATTTTAGGTAATTGTTTAACGAACATTAATATACCAATTATAACAAATAGTTTTACCCATCCGGCTGTAATTTCCGAACCATTAATAACATCAATAATTCCATGACGACCTACTCGAGTAATAATATAAACACCAAAATATAATGCAAGTAATCTAATAAATAAACTTAAGAATGTTGACAGACACATCTTATACCATTTAGAAAATATTCCATCTTTCCCACTTTTTGGATCCATAAATGAAATTACTGGTATTGGATAGATTAATTGTAAAAATGCTAACTTAACACTTCTAACTCCAATATCAATACAGAATGTTATAAGTAACAAACACGTGATTACAGCTGCAGCTGTAGAAAGAGGATACTTATAATCAATAACGAAATCATCTGCTTCCTCACCTTTATTATAATCTGCTGTATCAAGTGCAGCATCAAGTCTAAATGTTAATCCTAAAGAACGATTTTCAACTCCTGCAACATAGTTTTCAAGCCACGGACCATATTGAGATCCTTGTTCATCTGTTGTTGATTCCATACCAGCACTTCTCAACGCTTCCTTACACGTATCACTAAACTTAGTTCCAGTTGCATCATATAAATTTACACAATCCCCAACTCCATCTAACGCTACATTTGGACTAAAAAACGGAAGCATTATTTGAAAAGCCATTTCGTTTCCTGCCGTATCTATGATTGTGACCTTTTTGTTACCATCACCTTCTTCATCATTTATTCTCTCTCCGAGTAATAACTTTGCAAGCAAGTTATCATTTAATATCTTTGCTTGTAAACTAAATGCCATCTGAAATATATAAGGCACCAATACAAGAAGAACTAATGATATAACAGAGTTTTGAACTAATTTTCCAAATCCTTTTTGCTTATCAGTAAAATCATCTGGATTAACTATGTATGTAATTAATGAAAATGACATTTTAAATAACATAAAAATTCCAAGTAATATCTCTATTCTTGTTGCAAACTGTGCAATATCTCCTTGTGATAAAACAGAAGTTCTTGATATTGCAATCAATAAATCATATAATGTTGCTATAAAATTAAATAATGCGGAATCAATTGTAAAAAAGAATCTTACCATTATTTTAATAAACCACATAGTTATTCCCCGCTTTCTACATCAAACTAGTACTAATCAATACTCTTGATGAAATTATATCAAAAAAGCACAAAAAAAACAAGCATATTGCTTGCATATCATGTTAATTTCTTAATTGACAAGATGAAGAGTTATTATCACTAACGCTTCCATTTACGAAACAATTAAAGCATCCCATAATACTATTTTCATCATTTCCTGAAACAAATCTAACAACTATTTGAACAAGAGAAACAACGAAGAATACAATAACTGCAGCAATTAATCTCTTAACAAATGTCATTTGAGCTTTCTTAATTTCATCTTCTTTACTTGCTATTACTGCTTTAGCAAGGTCTAACATACCAAAGATAATTAATAATATTGGTACAATAATCTTGATTAGCATAACTACTGTAGATACCACATATGGAAACATTCCACTAAACACAAAATTATCAATTCCTCCACAAGTATACTCAGAACCAGTCGCAACTTTTGCTAAAATCTCAATCATAATCTTCCTCCTAAACTAATTTAATTATATATCTTTATACTTTTTTTGTCAATATGAACTATTTTATAACATATGGTTTTTTTTCTGTACCATCACCAGACTCATATAATTCTTCACTATCAATATAAATTACCCAGTTATATTTCTTATATTTGTTTGCTTCATCTAATTCAGAACCAACAGAATCAATATAATAAACTAAAGAATCATCATTAGATACAGTATCTACTGTCCAAGTGTAATCAATAAAATTAGTAAAATAATTATAATTTGTACAAGATGGATCGCCTATACTCTTACAATTAGAATCATAACTAGCGAGTGTATAATCTGTAACACTAGCTAAACTAATAATCTGATTATCTAATTTCTCATCACATTCTGTTGTAATATTTATATCTAGATTATCAGTACTTCTTTTACCAACGCATACACTATGTGGAACCATCTTTTTTCTAGCCTCTTTAGTAAAATTCTTTGTATTACGATAATCACTTAAAAGTCTATCTATAATTATACTATCTGCATAATTAGCAACCCCACTATAACCTTTTTTATTAAGATTATATTTGTTATCCCAACTACTAGATATATCTTGATTTCTTTCTTTAATAAGTTTTAGATTCCCATTTGCATCTATCTTAATAATTCTATAAATAGTCCCATAAAATGATAAATAGTTATTTGCTTTCGCCCCTTTAAATATATATTCATCACCTGTTTTATACAAACCAGAGCCAGACTCTACAACATCCTTTAAAAGATAATCCTTAAGATACATAGTTTTATAGTCATCACATTCTAAATATGGAATATAATTATAATAATTCTTACCATCTTTATAATTGTTTTTAATTACTACGCTACCACTACAACTATCATCTTTTAATACTTTGCTAGGACTTTTTAATCCTCCATCTATTAAATTATCAAGCTTTAAAATAGTACTTCTACCACTTTTAGGTAACATCTTATGTTCTTTAGCATAACTTTTAGCTTTACTAACCATCATTTCTTCATATCTATCATGACTTTTAACATTACCACTACATCCTCTAATTAACATCATAATTATAATAAATAGAATTGGCAATGATATAATAACTCCACACGTTATCAAAAATTTTGAATCTAATTTTTTCATTGCATCACCCGACTATCTAGTTGTACAACTGTCACCAACACCGTTTACAAAACAATTGACACAATTTATAAGATTATCTTTATCATCAGCAACAAAACTTATTACTAATTTTACTATTATAAATACAAAGAATACAATAGCAGCAGCTATTAATCTTTTTACAAATGTCATCTGCGCTTTTTTTATTTCATCTTCTTTACTTGCAATTACGGCTTTAATTAAGTCAATCATTCCAAGTACAACTAGTATAATTGGTGATACGATTTGAATAACTAATATCACAGTATGAACCGTATTAGCAATTTTCTCATCAATATCAATCTGTCTTTCAGTCCCAAGAAATGCATCACATCCAGCAATATTTGCAGCATACACTGGCGCCATCATAACAGAACACATTATAAGTAAAAATAAATATCTAAATTTCTTTTTCATAAACTCTCCTTTAACTACATCCACTTGCATTACTTACGAAGCATTGTACACAATTCCATATTCCATCTGTATTTCCGCCTATCGCACTTAATAATAGTTTAACAATAAATATGATAAAGTAAACAAGTGCTCCTAATATTAATCTTTTAATCAACGTCCCTTGGGCTTTTTTAATATCATCATCTTTTTGACTAGATACCGCCTTAATCATATCGATCATTCCAAATAATACTAATATCACAGGAACAGCAATCTGTAATACATTTACTATTGTATTAGATAATTCCAATACTTTATATGGTAACTCTTTAATTGGACCACATGTCACATATGTTGCGGCATTAACCGGAAAAGATATAAACATAAATGCAACTAAGACAACAATGTATTTAATTTTATTCTTCATAGAAAACATCAATCTCCTTAGTGTAATATTAATTAGTTTTAGTTTCAGTTGTATTACAATTATCTTTACCATTTAAGAAACAATCCATACAATCAATAATCTTAGGTGCTCTATCACTTGTTGCTGAAAAACTAACTAATAATTTTACTATTACAAATATAAAGAACACTAAAGCAGCAGCTATAAGTTTCTTTACAAAACTCATCTGTGCCTTTTTTATTTCATCTTCTTTACTAGATGTAACAGCTTTTACAAGAGTAATCATTCCCATAACAACTAAAACAACAGGAACAACTATTTGTATAACCATATAAGCAATATGTACAGTATCTAACAATGTCCCCGGAATATCTTCAACCATGTTAGAGCCACAGCTATAACCATCTCCACTATCTATATTTTGATAATGTTCATTATCTATATCTATGTTTCCATCATCAACCGCATATACAGGTTTAATGCAAAGTAATTGTACCATGAATAACGATAAGAGTGCAAATAAAACATATATTTTCTTCATATTTCCCCCTATAACTTTAATTTATCAATTAGATTATTTATGATACCACTAGTCTGTCTTTCATTAAGCATAGGAAGTATATAGTATGCCTTAATATGAGATTCACTTTGAAATTCGCTTACTTCATCTCCAGTTAATGGACACTTATTTAAAATAACTTTCTTATCTTTAAGCGAATTGAAAATAGTAGGATCAACCATCATAGATTCATTTATACGAATCATAGTTGGTTCAACCAAATAAATAATCTCATTACAATATTTTACAGCATTTTTAGAATTATTCAAGTCTATTAGTATAATATCCATATTTCCATATTTTTCTAAAGTCATATCTACTGCATTATCTTGAATAGAAATCATCTCTTTATTATAAAAGAAATTAAAATCTAGTTTATCTATTTCTATACCCAATACTTTACGAAATTTATCTAAATGTTTTTTTAGTATATATATAAGTGTAGTCGCACCTGCATGCTTAGTAATATTCTTAAATCCTATTATTTTAGTAGTCTTACTACTTTTGTTAACTAGTATTATTGCATCTTCATAATTATTAGGATTACTATATAACTCAACTATATGTTCTACAGTATAAGCAATATTATAAATACCAATTTCAATAATACTCTTTAAGTATTCATCTGATACATTATCCTTACTTATCACAAGTATTAGTTTTTCACTCTTAATAAAACTAACTAAGCTCTTTAGTGTATTAATATCAGTATAATTATTAATAGCAGTAATATCTATTATTACTTTCTCATAAGTTAGTGGACTAATCTCATTAAACAAAATACCAACATCATATACTCCGCTTAACCTTTTAATAGTTGCAATAGATATATTATCAATAATATTACTATTTAAATTTTCAATTACTATATTCATAATCTCTCCTAACTATTATAATACGTCCTAGTTTCTCCATATACTGGAGTAGAAATCAAATTACCAATACCAAGTGCATTAATATTTAAATGACTAAAAGTAACAATAGTATAGTAGTATGAAGTATCACTTAATTCAACTTTATATATACAATAACCCTTACTACTAGAGTCAGTATATACTTGTTCTACTTTAACTAAATCACTATCATCTTCATTCTTTTTAGCCTTAGCCAACACTTTGCTACCAACTTTACTACAATCTGCATCATAGTGATATCCCATGTTCTTTAACGTAACAGCAATACTTTCTTTACAAGTCGCATCAGCAAAACAATCCTTATTACCGCTTACCATATAGTATTTATCAATAGTACTAACAATATTGTTTTTTGCTTTATATGCATTAGTATACATGTTAGATGCAATAAGAATAGAACCAACTATACCAACTACAATAATAACAATATATGCAAGCATAGTACTACCTACCGCATCCTTCATAATCCACCTCCAAATAATTAATTACAATTATTTCCATAACATCCATACATAGTAGATGTATGCGAAGACATCTTTATTGGTAAATTAAAATTAAACAAGCCAAAATCTAAAGTCATACTAGTAGTTACTTTATAACTGTAATATTCATATTCTACACCAGTATCACTTGTTTTATCATTAATAATATAAACACAATAACCTTTATAGCCCTTACTATCATTAGTAGCAGGAAAAATTACTTCACCTGAATCATTAATACCTACTAAAGAACCATCAGCATCATTACACTTTACATCCCCTCTAGTATAACCATAACTAGTAAGTCTCTTCTCAATCTCTTCTTTAGATTTACTATTAAATCCACCATAATCTTCAATAGCAGCAGTAAGACTATTATTAATCTTATAAGATTTGTAATAACTTAAAGTAGATATAATAAAACCAAACATAATTACAACAAAAAAAATTACTACATATATTGCAGAAACAGCCCCAGTACTTTCTTTCATATATTATTCACACTCACCGTCTGAATTAATTTTACATTCGGCGCCTAAATCATTATGACAACTTCCATTATAGTATGAATATCCAGCATTTTCACAATTCGCACGTTTATTTTGATTGCCTAAAAGTGTTCCAATTATAATAGCAATCATACCAACCGCAGCTGCAACTATAATAATTGTAATTAAAGTCATCGCAGATTCTCCAACTGCTTCTTTCATATTCAACCTCCTTGTGTTACTTCATAATAATTACATTAGAAATAAAACAATATTTTTAATTATTTTATTTCTAACACAATTATATAAATTGTGTTATCAAAAACTAACCTTCTAAAGTTGTACCGCTACCATTTGTTGTTTCTTTATTAAATTCGCTATTAATATTAGTTCCTATATCACTTCCTGCATTATTTGCTTCACCTTTAGCTCTATTCATCATAATTCCAACAACAATTGCTGCTGCAGCAGCTAATGCCACTATAATAACAATTGTAATAATTGTCATACTTCCTTCTCCTGTTGCTTCTTTCATTCAATAATCACCTCCTGTATCTTTATTAGATTATAACACATTTTACGATTGATATCAATAATTTACAACTTTATTATGCATTTTTATGTAAAAATAATGTAAAATGTTGCATTTTTATTGTATTTTTTAATGGAATAGATGTGCTACAAAGGTTTAGAGAACACATTGTTTTAATAATTACAATTCAGCTTTATAGAATGTTTTTGTAATACTCAAAAAGATAGGCATCCACCTATCCCAATAAACTCTACATATTATAATTTTTCAATTTGTTCTTTACTTAATCCAGTAATTTTTATGATTTCATCTAATTTATAGTTAGCATCTTTCATCTTTTTTGCAATGTCCAAAGTATTTTTTTCGGTAACTTCTTTTGTTACTTTTTCAGTTACTTCTTCTGTAACTCTTTTTGTAGTCTCTTCTACTGCATCAGCAACTGCATACTCAATATTTGCTTCAAATGCTTCTTTTAGGTATTCTTCTCTATCATAAGCTACAATTACATCATCTACCCAACTATATTTCTTCACTATATCACCTATCTCCTCTAAAATTTTATTGCGTTTAGAAAGTCTATTAAGTAAATTTTCTTGATATACTCCGATTATTCCAACCGCAACTTCAAAATCACTTAGTTCATTTATACCTTTAGTATAACACATTTCTAGATAATGTGATACATTGATATTGATAATTTTTATCATATTCGTTAATTTAAAATTTGGATCTTCATCATCATTAAGCGAAAAACTAACATATGGTTTATAATTTGTATCTTTATTATTTAAATTAATCTGAATATAATACTTTTTTGCTTTCCTAATTCTTTCTCTATCACTCTTAGATAGTTCTTCATCTGGTTTATGACTAGCAGATGCTAATCTAAATATAAATTCGGCATTTCTATCTATCTCATATGCATTATAGGCAGTATTTACTTCTACATTAACATAATCAAATTCTCCTATCTTACAAACTAAATCTACACATTTCTTACTATTTAATCGATAATCCCCTATAAGTTCATCATTAAGTATCTCTATTACCCTAACATCTTTATCAAGAATACTTGAAAGTAAATAATTAAGTCTTTCTAAGTGTTCAGTATCTCCATATACTTTCTTAAATAAATTATCACTCATTAAAGGAACTACTTCTCCTTTAGGAAGTCTAGTACCTCTTAAACTTCCTTCTCTTTTTTTAAGTTTTATATTATTCATAACATCAATCCTTCCTTTTAAAATTTAATATAATTTGTTGCAACAAAAAAGTTATATCAAATCTAAAAAGAAAGAGCAAATACTAATTTTTCAAGTTTAACATGCTAAAAAATACAGTATATTATAATCTACAAGTAAATTTTTATTATCTGCAATAATTAAATTGTAATTCATCAAAAAACGTAAAATTGAAAAAAATTTTTTTAAAAGTTTTAATATAATACATAATAGCTTCTGTGTCGTTAACAACCAATAACTCTCTATAATGACTCCAACTCAATTTGGAACCCATTGGGTTCCATTTTATATTAGAGAATACTTCATAATTACCAATTTCCCTCTATATATATATTATTATTATTGATAACTTTCAAATTTCCTTCTTTTTTTGGCAATTTTCTTCAAAATGCACAAAAAAACACTTAAATCATAAGTGTCATTGACATAAATAGTAATAACATTACCCCACCACCGGTTGCGAATAACATTATCATTGTTTTTTTCTCCATCCGATCAAGACGTTCTTGATACTTTATTTCTCTTGCTTTATTTTGTAAGGTTGATACCATTCTAGAAAAAGCCATTACTTGTTCTTGTTTATTATCTTGTGAACCTAGACTTAATCTATATAATAGTCTCATCATTCGCATAGAATCTCTAACTGGATATTCTTCTGCAAAGTCTGTATAAGGTTTTATAGATGAATCTCCAGCATCTATCTTAGCTACTAATTTAAGTAATCCACGTTTAAATACTTCTGGCGCGGTATCTATACTCCTAGATAGTGCGATAGGCACAGTATAGTGCTGTACAAGTATTTCTAGTCCTTTTAAATAGTATGGTAATAATAAATCTATACTATGTAAATGAGCTTTATACATTCTTTTTAACTTTGCATATGGCATTTTAAATACTAATAATGCTAGTACTACTGCTAAGAATATAACTATAAATGCTAATTTTCCTGCTAGTATTGATAAGAATAATACTATTAAGAATGTTAAAACTGCATTACGAATTCTTTTTTCAAACATCTCTTCTAGGTCGATATCTTCATCTTCATATCTAAGTCTTACTAGAAATTCATAATCATCTTCTATAATATTTCTAAATATAGGAGATAATTCTTTAATAAATTTATTACCATCAAATACTTTATTATATATAAATATAAAAACTAAAATAACAGTAACTAATATATATATTAATCCCATGTTTCACCACCAAAACTATTCTGCACCTACATTTTCATTATAATACTTCTCTCCATTTAATAAGAAGTAAGAGTTCATTACTACTAGTAAGTGTATTAATAATTTTAAATACCACATATTAAGTAATTGTGAGTAAGTGTCTCCTAGTAGTAATTGTATTAAGGCAATCATACCATAAAGCATAATACCAAATCTAATATACTTCTTATGGAAATTTGCTCTATCTATTCTATCTCTATATACAGCTTCTACAAGCATATCAATATCTAAACTCATATTTTCTAGTGCTTCTTGTGAGTCTTTCGCACCTTCATTAGTTATCTGTAAGAATAACTGATGCATATTTTTTACCATATAGAAATCATATTTATTTTGAAAATACTCTAAAGACTGATTAATAGTACCATTTTTATAAGCTAGGTCTATCATTATTTTAACATCACTTTTGACAGGATCTTCTAATACTCCTGATTCATATACGCCTTCTAGTGACTTAACAAATGATTGTGATGTTTGAAAGTCAAGTATAATATTAGTTGTATATGTTTGCACTTGTTCAAATATAAATTCACTATATAATCTTTTACATCTTAAATATTCTAAATAAGGAATAAATGCAATAGCTATACCTGCATATATTAGTGCAACTACAATATCATAGAAGTATAAATATCCCATAGCTCCTGCTATACCACCAAATATAACTATCTGTCTCAAGTAATCTTTAAATTTATAATTCTGTCCTAACTCTTTTATTTTTATTCTTATCTCTTTATAAGTATAAGGAGCAATTTTATCATATACTGGCCCTAAACTACTTGTAACTTCTTTATATATATCTTTTCCACCAGTACTACGGTAAAACACTATGAATAATAGTATTATACCAATAAGCAAGAATATTATATTAACCATATTGCCCTCCTACTCAAAAATTATATTATTATTGTTATTAATTGTCTCATTGGAAGAAGTAGTATCATCTTCATCAGTCGGAACAATAATATTTTTATCCATTCTAACTCCTTGAGCTTCTAAATAATCATATAAATATTTACTTGGATTTCTTCTTGTAACTTGTCCATCTGGGGTCTTCTTATAAATAGTATTATATTTAGCCTCATTATCTTCAGTTACAAAGAATTCTGTAACCTCTGCTATTTCTCTTATCATTCTATGTGTTGCAGCATCTTGATAAGCTCTGATATATACACCAAGTTGTATATATCTATAAATAGATTTTAAGAATTGTTCTATATCTTGATTAGTTTCTAGTAATGAATACATTCTGTTTGGAATAGATGCAGCCTTATCAGCATGTATTGTAGATAAGATATAATGACCTGATGATATAGAGTTTCTAACAGCCATTACTGCTTCCGCACTACGAACCTCTGATAACAATATCCATTTAGGGTTCTGTCTCATACAAGTAACTAATACATCTGAATAACTTGCAATATTATTTGTTTTCATTGCAACAATATCACGATTAGGAAATATTCTATCTAAGTGTAATTCTAGAGTATCTTCTATTGTAATTATTTTTTCATCAACTCTAGTATTAGCAGCCAAATATTTAATAAACTCAGTTTTACCACTACCAGTTTCACCACACACCATAATATTAGTATGCCCATGAACACAAGTAATTAGAAAGTTTAGTATATCTTCAGTAATGTATTTATCTCTAATAATCTCATTTTTTACAAGTCTTATTTTGGCAGGTGTCTTTCTTATAACACATGCAATACCATTTCTAGCAATTGAATCATGTACAAAGTTAATACGAAGTTGTTCTGACTCACTGTCTAGAAAAGGATGAGCTGCATTAAAGCTACGACCAACTACATTCGCACATTGAAATGCAAGCTTGTCCATAAAATTATCATCTATACCAGGGTTTTCTACTCTAAATGTTCCATGGGATAATGTTCTAAGCCATAACTGTCCTCCATTATCATAAGATATATCTGTTACATCATCATTATCTAAGTATTGCTGTAAAGGACCAAAATCCATCTCATCAAAAACATTATCCACATAATCACCTACTTCCCTATTTTATTCTACTATCTAACTAAACTTCTGCTATTATTTGTTTGATTAGTATTATTTGCATTGTTCTCAGTATTATTAGTATTATCATCTACACTATTTTGTGCACTTACAAACTCTTCTACAACCTCATCACTAACAGTGCTGGTTGCATTATTTATATAATCTTGTAATGTTTTACTACTAACAAGTGTTCCTGATGCAGATACATATTTCTGCCCTTTAGGTTCTATTACTAAATCAATACCTTGTCCTTTTAAGTATTCTGCACGCTTTAATAATTTATAATTATCACGTGATAATCCAAATGCTAAATATGATGGACTTCCTACATTAGCTGGATCAGCAAATACATTATGTCCTGAACCATCATGTACCGCAAGCACCTTTATACTACTAAATAATTTCCCATACATAATATTACCATTTTCATCACGAGCAGACATATATATATCTATATGTGAATCAGGTAAGATTGAGTTACCAAAAGTTGATACCATATCTACTTTATAGTAATATGCTTCTTCTCCCTTTGAAATATCAATCTTCTCAATCCAATTACCAGGAATTTCATCTCCATTTGCAAGCCATTCTGCATAAATCATTGAACCAGCTGGTATAGTTACATTTAAATTAGTATACTTACCTACTATTAAAGACGCATTTCTAACTACATTTTCAGTAAGTCCTACTTTAGATATTTTCTTAATTTGTAACATATCACCTGTAATCTTAGTCTGCGCAGGAATCATTTGTTTTGCAACAGGAATACTTACAGGATTAACTGTCTGATTAATAGTTACATTAAACCCAATAAATAGTAAGAATACTATTAGTATTATTCCTAATATAGTAACTGTATTTTTATTTCTTAAAAACTTATTTAACCCTCTCATATAAAATTTTATTCTCCTTTCAATACTTTGTTTCTAATATTGCATCTACTTTATTTACTAAATCAAAATCAACTATCTCACTAGTACCCTTTTCCGTTGATGATACTTTTATACTAACTTTTGGTGGATACTCATTAATATCATATATTTCTACAACATATTTTCTAGATAAAGATGCACTTTCTGCAAATCTTCTTAAAAAACTTTCAATAAATTTTTCTTGATTAATTTTAACAATTCCCCCGTTGTTTGCATCATTATCAATTGCATCATACATAGCAGCCTCAGTTGTTTCACGAAGCAATGTATAATTATGTTGATCAGTAGTTGAAACTCTTTGCATAAAGAATATAAATATAATAGCAATTATTCCAAACATAATTATAAAATATGCCCAAATAGAATCCTTCATAATTAACCTCCCAAACTAAATTGATTTTGAATTACTTCTTGAATATTACATTCTTCTTTAATATCACACAATGAATCTTCTAAACTTGCATAATTTTTACTAACAATATTACTAACAAATGAACTCTTTTCACCATCAGACCCACTATAAGATGCATTCTCTTTATTGTACTCTCTTATTTTTTTGATATTATTAGCATCTAATACAAATTTATATAACGATTTTGATGATTTAGTAGAACCATCAGCTAAATTTATTTTCCCATTAGCATTAGGTCTTAAATAAATATATTCTTTTATTGTATCATTATTTTCTTTATTTCCTTGACAATACTTATAATTATTAGGCATACTGACAACGCCATCATCATTGCTAATTTGTTGGCTAGCATATGTAAATTCAGCTTCTAAACCTTGAATATAAACTGCATCTATCGAGCTAATCACACCATCACGATTGACATCAGCTAATCTTTTAATATTTTCATCATTAATATCTAGAGGATAATTAGTGTTTTCAGCTAAATAATTACTCAAATAGTTTACATCTTTATTATCCACAACCCCATCCATATTAACATCTCCAACACGATATTGTTCAGTTTTTGATATTACATCCTCTATATTAATATTACTATCATTAGGAGTTGAACACCAATTACTTCCCGTTAATCTTTCTGTTCCATCTGGATTGTTAAAAGGGTTATTAGTATCAATAGTTCTATATATTATTTCATTTTTATAGCTTTCTGATTTTATTTGAAAATTACAAGCTGCATTTATATTACTATTATCTGTTGTATCAATAGAAAGAATTGTGCTATTGCCATTAATATCCTTTCTACTAAATTCCATTGTCATTTCACCATCAGTAATACTTATTGTAGATGGTACTAAAATGCCATAACCATACACTTCATCACCACTATTCCAATGTTTTAAATTGCCATCAGATGATATTGCATACTTATTATTATCATTATACATATAATTAACAATTGCAGTAAAATTTATCATATGTTTAGATGAATCACTAGAACAGTAAATTAGATTATCAGAAACACTACATCCATTACCACTTATAGAGTTAGGATCTAAAACACCTATAAGGTTTGTATCACTAATTCCATAGTTATTTTTAAACTTCAATGTTAAGCTTGGTATAATCTCATCAACACTAATTACTTTTATATTTTGCATACTTTGTGAAGAACCATGCTTACTAGGTATATCACAAGTATATTGAACAGTAGCTTGTCCAAATAAATTAGATTTTTTACCATCTGACATATCATTTGGCATAAACAACAAACTGTTTTTTGATACATTCTTATTATTAGCGACTAAATTATCAAAAGTAATATTTGTTTTACAAAGTGCTAATTCTTCCTTGCCATCTATTACTAATTCTTTAACAAATTGATTAGTAAAAACCGTTTTTTCACATGAAGCGTTACTCTTAAAATCTACATTATCACACGATGGATTTAATGTATCTAATAAACCTTCTTTTTTATATTCATTATAAAGAAGTATATTTTCTTCAGGTGAGCCAATTGAATCCTCACAAGATTTTTCTTTGCCACTCTTTATCTTAAAATTAATATCCTGAGTAATTTTAGGACCAGGTGATGTTAATATATAATTTGGAGAAATTGTTTGTTTTTTATAACCGCAATTATAATTTTGCGCAATCACATATAAACGTTGATTATAAAATTTTATAGTAATCTCCCTATCATTAAAAGAATTAATTTTATTTTTAATAAAGTCAGTAACATCAATAGTAATTATTGCATCATTAGCATTCTTTTCAACACGAGTATTATCAATCAAACTATCAAAATTAGAATCTTGATTTCCATCTTTAATAGTTAAACTATCAACGCCTGGTAAATCGCATGAAATCTTATTTCCACCCTCTTTATCATAGCACTCAATAGTAGCACTAATTATATATTTTTTACTATCATCGCTAATTTCAACAGTATCGTTATTTTTTATAGATGTTCCATTAAGTTTTAAGCTACTAACTTTTATAAAATTATCATTACCATAATTGTTATATATTTCTTTTGCTTTATCAACGCTATCTTTTACTGTATTAAGTGTATATACCGAAGGAGCAATCTTATTCAACTTATTTTTTTGGGGATTAATTTCATACAAGAAACGATTAATCGCAACTGTTGTATAAAAATAACTATTACTATACTGACGCCAATATAAAATAATGCTTCCAATAGCAGCAGATGCTTTTTCATTATCTACATTAGGCCATGTTGCAAGAGTACATTCATCATTATTATATTGACTTGGATTATCAAGCCCCCATCTTGTACAAAATACATTTCTTTCACCAGAATTGATTTTTCCCTTTATTGTTGTCATAGGAAATCCATTAACTGTAATACCGCCCGTTCCACTAATATCAATAGTATTAGGAAAAGAATAAGCATTTACTTTTAATACCGAAAAGCAAAGAAACAACAGACTAAACATTAGTATTTTTTTCATTTATAAGCACCTTCCCACTATCATAATACATGATAATTTTAACATACTTTACAATTTTTGTATACGATTTTCAAAAAATAATTGAAAAAAATTTACAAATTTATTATAATTAGGGGGTGCTAGTGGATATGGTGATTTATGGAATATGAAGTTAAGATAAATGAATTTGAAGGTCCTTTAGACTTATTATTACACTTAATAAAGAAAGAAAACATTAATATTTTTGATATTAGTATCGAAGAAATTATCAAGCAATATCTAGATTATATTAATAAAATGAAAGAAGAAAATCTTGATATTACAAGTGAATACTTGGTTATGGCTTCAGAACTTATTGAATTAAAATCTAAAATGTTATTACCAAATAAAACTGAAGAAGTGGAAGATGAAATAGAAGAAGCTACTAATGATTTAATCAATAGATTACTTGAATATGATAAATATAAAAATATGACTAGCGAACTTAGAAATTTAGAGACTATTAGAAGTAAAATACATACAAGAGAATCAGAAGAATTATTAAATTACGCAAACAACGATGATATTGATTATGGTATTGATTTAGATGACTTAGTTAATGCTTTTCAAAAATTCTTAGAGTATAAAGAAATGACTAAACCACTTAATACCAAGATTGAAAAAAAAGAATATTCAGTAGATGAAAGATGTATAGAAATTAGAAATAAAATAAAAATAAAAGGTAGTTTGAACTTTGAAGACTTATTTGAAACAGTAACTAAGGAATATGTAGTAGTTACTTTTCTAGCGATATTATCAATGGCTAAAAAGCAAGAAATCTCTATTAATCAAGATAATAATTTTAACAATATAACAATTATAGCAAGGAAGTGAGTTATGTTATCAGCATTAGAAGGATTACTATTTATAATTGGTGATGAGGGTTTAACACTAAAGGATATATCTAGTATATTAGAAATTAATGAAGATGAGGCAAAGAAATTAATTAAAGAGCTATATAATGAACTTAATCAAGATACTAGAGGTATAGAATTAGAATACTTTGGTGAAAGATTTAAGCTTACTACTAAAGCGAAACACGCTAAATATTTTGAAAAATTAGTAAAAAACGAACAGAACAACAAACTATCAGACGCAGCCCTAGAAGTATTATCAATAATTGCATATAGCGGACCAATTACTAGAGTTAACATTGATAAGATTAGAGGAGTATCTAGTGCATATATTGTAAGAAAACTTGTTTTAAAAAATTTAATTGAAGAATGTGGAAAATCAGAGGATATTGGTAGACCTACACTATATAAAGTAACAAATCAATTCTTAAACTATTTTGGTCTTACAAGTATAAAAGAACTTCCGAAAATAAAAGAAATAGAGAAAAAAGAAGAAAATGACAATTTATTTGAAACAAAATATCACGAATAATCTTGAAATAATAAATATTCATGATATAATTGTTTTACTGCTCGTGTGATGAAATTGGTAGACGTGCGAGACTCAAAATCTCGTGGTAGCGATACCGTATCGGTTCGAGTCCGATCACGAGCACCAACTATACCCAATAAAGCATCCGAAACAATCAGATGCTTTTCTTTTACAAGAATATAACTACAAGTAATCCCACTATAAAACAATAAACGGAAAAAAATATAAGTTTTCCTTCATTAACAATCTTTCTAAACCATTTAGTAACTAAGAATGTAACTACGGCTGCAACTACTACTGCAAGTGTATAGTGAAGTATTAAAGATTTATCTAGATTAATCTTAGTAATTTCAAGAGCCATAGCCGCTAAACTCATTGGTATATATAACATAAATGAATACTTAAATGCTGTATCTCTTTTTAAATCACTAAACATACCGCCTACTATAGTAGAACCACTTCTACTTATTCCAGGAAAAAGTCCTAGTATTTGAAAACATCCTACAGTAAATGCATCTTTTATAGTTAAATCTTCATCTTTCTTATGTCCTTTAAAATTACGGATTAAAAATAATAGAATTGCAGTAATCATAAGTGATAATCCAACAATTTTAACATTATCCTCTATTTTAGCAAATAAATCTAACTTACTTACTACAAGTCCGGCAAGTCCTGCTGGAATACACCCTATAACTATCATCCAAGCATACTTAAACTCCGACTTATATCTTTTATCCTTAGAACCAATGTATTTAAAGAAACCAGATATAATATCCATTATATCATTTCTAAATAAGAATAGTATTGCAAGTAAACTACCAAAGTTAGTTAGTATTGCAATCGTATCAAAATCAACTTTAACATCCATAAGTGTTTTAAAAATCATTAAATGTCCAGAAGATGAAACTGGTATTGTTTCCGTAAATCCTTGTATAAAACCTAAAAATATATATTTAAATATCATAATTATACTCACCAACCTTTATTTAATTATATACTAAAATTTAAATTTAATAAATAAAATCTTATTAATTTAATAAAATTAATTGAGTGATATGATTAGATTATTTTTCTTTTTAGTAGGATTTGGTCTTACTGTAATTGGTTCAGTATATATAATTAGTTACCTAAACTTACTATCTATTGGGTATAATTTTTTAGAATATGTACATTATGTTATTAGGCATATTGAATGCATAAATGCGCCTGTAGGCGTAGTAATTATGTTTTTTGCGCTTTATAAAGGAGAGAAAAATGACATACATATATGATGTTACACTAAATTTTAATGAAACTTTATATGATTTTTTTGAGTGGAATAATAGTGACTCTCTAACACATGTTAGAAAGATTCCAATATTTAAAGTTAGTAATGAAGTATTTATAGATATACTTTCTAATGTAATTAAAGTATCTGATACAATTTTAAGTAAAATAAAGGATAAGACTGATGTATATGGTAAAAAGAATAAATCATTTACCGCATGTCTTATTAGAAATGAAGATAATATTATTGCCTTAAAATTCAATGAAGACGGTGTAAGTAAATATATAAGTAATATTGTTGTTGAGGAAGAACTAGATATATTAGAAATAAAAGTAAATACTACTAAAACATTTGAATATGAAATAATTAAGCCTAGAAAGAATTTATTAACTACTAGATATGATAGTATGAATAAAACATATATTGAAAAGCAACTTAATAGTTTAAGCATAGATAAAGATAAAGAAAAGATTAAATATTTATATTTTGAATACTTTGGTAAGTATATAACTGATGAAACACTCGCACTAAATAAATTAAAGAAAGAGTTTAATAATAATTCTAGTAATGATTTAAAAGATTTTTTTAAACTATCAAGCAATAAATATTAAATATGTGCTAAAATGGTGTTGGTGGTTTTATGTTGATTCAAAAGATGGATAATCAAGCAAGAGGTATTACTTATTACAATGATAAGATTGTATTTGTTAATAACGCTCTACCTAATGAGGATGTTGATATAAATATTATTATAGATAAAAAAAGATATAGTGTTGCGAATGTTGCTAAGTATAATAAGATAGATAAAAATAGAATTAAAACTAAATGTAAATACTACGGTATATGTGGTGGATGTCAGCTAGAACATATTAATTATCAAGATGAATTAGAGTATAAAAAGAATTACCTAAATGATATATTTAAAGTACTAGGTATTAAGATTGATAAAATAATTAGTAGTAATGACTACGGATATCGTAATAAGATTTCTTTAAAAGTTGATAATAACAAGATTGGTTATAATAAACTAAATAGTAATGAAATAATTAGTATTGATAAGTGTTTAATTGCTGATAATCTTATTAATGAAAAGATTAAATATTTAGAATATATTGATAAGAATAAAGTTAATGAGATAATTATTAAATCATTTGATAATAAAGTAATGCTTGTATTAGATGGAGAAAACAATATAGATATATCTAAATTAATTAATCACTTTGATACTATTTATATCAATGATAAATTAGTTTGTGGTGATAAAATAATCACTACTATTAATAGTATTAAGTATTATATAGCCCCTAATTCATTCTTTCAAGTAAATAGTAATATTGCAGAAAAGATGTTTAATTATATTAAAGATATATGTAAGAAGAATAATGCATCTAGAGTAATTGATTTATATTGCGGATGTGGAAGTATATCTTTAATTATTGCAGATATAGTAGATTATGTTTACGGAGTTGAATTAAATAAGCAATCTATAATTGATGCAAATGAAAATAAGTTATTAAATAATATTAGTAATGTGGAGTTTAAGTGCGATACTACTGATAATATAGAAGATATAAATGATTTTGATAATATGATTGTAGATCCACCTAGAAATGGATTATCTAAAAAAGTTATAAATAAAATACTAAGTAGTAATATTAAAAATATAATTTATGTATCATGTGATCCTATAACTTTAAGAAGAGATTTATTACTTTTAAAAGATAAATATAATATAGATAATATTACTACATTTGATATGTTTCCCAATACTTATCACGTAGAAAATGTATGCACACTATCTATAAAATAAATCTACTTTACACTTTTAGACACTATTTTTAGTGTTTTTTTCAATTTTCAACTTTTTTTTTGTGAATCTATGATATAATACTGTTGAATGGTAGGTGTTCATATGATGACTGTTAAAGAAACTAACAAAAAATTAGTTCAAGACACAATTGATAAGCTAATTAAAAGTGGGGCTTATAAAGATATTGCAGATATAAAAAGACGCAATCCTTCTTTACAAGACTTTTGTTTTAATAACAAACTTAATTTTATTATGTATTCATTTTCATCACAATTTACCAATGATGATTATCTAAATCTATTAAAACAATTAGAAGAAGAAATGAAAAAGAACAATGATAATGAAAATAAAATTGTTGAAACAAAAGTTGATGATAAAATGTTTGTCGACTATAATAACGGAGAACAACTTGAAACTTTAGTCGGAGTAGAATCTGTAAATAAGGAAGACACTGATTCAGAGACATATGAGCAAGAACAAAAATTTGAGAAAAACGTGGCCAGTTTTCAAAATATAAACGATATTGATACGAGTAAATTAAATAATGAACAACTACAAGATTTAAGTGTTATTGCTACAAACGCAGAAAACACTGTTGCTAAAGAAAACACGCAAGTATATTTTGATGAATATGGCAACATGACCAATACCGTACAAGTTACTAATGAAAGTGGCAATAGTTACTATACAGTTGATGAAGTAAATGGTAGTAAGGATTTAGTAGGACATGAGGCAAGCGAAACTAAAAGCGCGGGAGAAAAATCAAATGTTAAAGTAAAAACTTTAAGTAATGGACATAATATAAGTGGTGCATTTACTAATACATTAATATTATCATTTATAATAGGATCATTCTTTGGTATTGTATTTCTTGCAATATATATAAAAGTAATGCATTAATAAGGAGGTAAGCATGAATAATAATATTGTATTTGATAACGATAATAATTCTGATTCAAATGCAGAATTATTAAAGAACAATACTCCTAATACAGTAAACTATAATGAATTATATAATACCAATAATTATCAGAATATGGTAAATGGTATTAATGACAGTATAAGTAATAATAACCAAAATATGGTTAATAATAATATTGCAAACAATATAGCAAATACACAAAGCGAAATAAATAATCAAGAAAATAATACTAAAAAAAAGAAAGGCATGGATAGTCTTCTCTTTGTATTTTTATTATTTATTATCATTTTGGGTATAATTATATTTTTATTTCCATTACTTAGCAAATACTTATTGGGATAAACTAAACTCAGAACCACTTGATTTTTAAAAATAATTGTTGTAAAATACGTATATCAGCAAGGAAATATATAATTTTTTACAATTTATGTTATATTTTTCTTGTAAATAGGATATAATAGTATTGTAGATATTATTATATCTATACTTGGTCTGTTGGATTAATCCATATGATCAAACCCGTGTTGGCGCCAAGCGCCGCTTAAAAAGGTAACCTTTATGGTTGCTTTTTTAATTTTCTTAAAATCTCTTCTTATTAATTTCTTTTAAAATCCTTCTTATTTCTTCAAAACCAAAAAAGTATTTCTCACTTTTGGAAAAAGAAAGTTTATTCTTATACTTATAATCATATTTATCAATATAGGTAAGCATATCAGAAACTTGAAACAATCTTTTTTCTTTTTGGTCGAAATGAATTCTGTGCTCAAAGCCATCAAATCTATAAAAAATGGAATCTAATATCGTTCCTAGAATCTCTTGTCCATTATCATAGTACATAACTATTTTATCGAATTTACTAAAATAGTTTTCATGTTCTCTTATCATATTATTAATCTCAATTGATAATTTTTGTCTTAATATTCTAGCATTATCAGTATATTTTTTATCAACAATGATTGTTTTATATTTTACTGATATTCTTCGGGAGAACTGATATATTGAATTAAAAATACTCTTTCTCTTTGAAATATCAAAACCTCGATAATCTCCCCTTCTCATTATTAAATCAGCCATATGAATCATTTTCGTATAGCCTAATTTTTCTAACCTACTATTAAGTTTATTAATTTGGGGCATAATATCTATATCTTGTTCATGAAAAGTAAATGAAATACCATATAATTCTGATGATTCATTACCAAAACCAAATTCTCCAGTTTCATCTACAAATATATTAAGTTTTTTCATCAATTACCCACCTCACAAAAATATATTATACACAATTTATGTTTAATTATAACTCATTTGGACAACCAGATTTATAATTAACATCATTAAATCCATATACTTTTCTACAATCGTTACATATTATAGCAATTTCATCTACACCATAAATATAGCGACCATCCCCTTTTTGAACAATTATATTATTAGAATTACATTCTGGACATAAAACTTGGCCATCTTTATAAATATCTTTTTGTGTGCAATAATCTCTTACTATCTCATAACCATCACTATTATATTTAGGTGAGTATTCATCTTTGCCAAACACTTTAATCCTTCCAAACATAAATTCAACTTTATCAATTTGTTTCTCAGTATGATAATGCCCACAATACCACTTATCATAATCTATAGTATCTTCTATTTTATCTAAGAAATGTTCCATAGATTTATCTACTTTAGTTTGATCTAATCCAGTCATAAATACTTCTCTAGGTTCGTATTTGTAAGGAGTAGTATGTGTTAGAACAATATCAAAATGTTTACCTTTAACTTTAGTTAATATATCATCCATTTCTTTAGGTGTTAACTGCTCATTTTTAAACCATTGATATCCATACATTAATCTATATTCTTTATCAATAGAGTAAGCTCCACCTATTACTAAAACACTTTTATCATTGATATTGTAAACCTCTCCATCTTTGGCAAACACTAAGTTAGGATATTCATCTTCTATAAATACTTTTCCACTAAACATAATAGTTTCTTTATAAGTATCTATATTCTCAGGTCTTTCCTCATGATTACCTCTAATACAAAATAGCTTAATATTAAAACTACTCAAATATCCTTTTAATTTTTTATCATCATCATTAAGGAAATAATTTATTCCCGCATCACCCAATACAATTAACATATCATCTTCGTTATCTACTAAGTTATTTAATCTTTTAAAATCTCTATGTGTATCTCCAGTTATATATATCATAATTATACCTTCAAAAAATAGTTAGTTCTTATCACTAACTATTATATCATGAATATGCACTTATAGTATATATCATTCGATAATTAATTCCTGACCTATACTTAACAAATTACTAGTTAAATTGTTAAGTCTTTTTATTGTATCTACTGTTGTATTAAACTTACTTGCAATTGAATATAAAGTATCTCCTAGTTTTACAATATACTTATTAATAACAGATTCTTTTAACTTAAGAACTTGCCCTACTCTAAGCACATCACTTGTAAGGTTATTAAGTTCTCTAATTCTATCTATACTTATATTGTTCTTTCTTGCAATTGAATATAATGTATCTCCTCTAGATACTGTATAAGTATCACTATCAGTATTATTACCGTTTGGAACAATTAAATTAGTTCCTACCTTTAATAAATTATTTGATAAATTATTCAACCTTTTTATCTCATTAACTGTTGTATCGAATTTTTTAGCAATACTCCATAGAGTATCACCTGATACTACTTTATAAGTTCCATCAGCGCTAGGAATACTAGGATTAGTATTTTGATTGTATGGTATATTTAAGTACTCGCTTACAGCTTTAACTACAGCCTCTGCATAATTCTGCCAGTTATTCTTTAGTTGGTTTACATCATCCAACTTACTATCTAAAAATCCATATTCAACAATTAATGCATCAGTATTACCAGTATTTCTAAGCATAAAATAATAGTCTTTACTAGGATCAGATGGTAATCTTCTAACATATGCTTTTCTAATGTTTTGTCCTTCATCCTTTAAATTGTTTAAAATAAGATTAGGTAGTCTATCTGTTCCACGAAGTGCATATATTACTTCAGCTCCATCACCACCAGGCGATAATCAATGTGTAACGTTTTTATATTCTTCTAAAAGTAACTTTAAATCTCTTTCTCTTCCAACAACAAAATTTGGACTTGCATTATAAGTTGCTTTAAAAGTTTGTATATTTTCTTCTAAAATTATGTTTTGATCCTCAATTGTAGTAATAAATACATCGTCTTGTAATTTAAGAATATTTTTTATTGAATTTTTTTTACAATAACGAACAGCAATATTAGGAGTTAAAATAATCGTAACAATATAATAATCTGATGAGTCTTTGTTTAAAACAGAAGTAGCACTGTTTATAACATAGCCATTATCTGTATTATTAAAGACAATACAAATGCCCATTTCCTCTGTAAGTTTAGTGATTAATCTAGTTCTATCCTCTTCATCAATAAACATATTTTTCAGCGCTTTAATAGGCAAAAAAGCATTAAATTTATCTTTTATTTTTTGCATTAAAAAATCACTTCTTAACCATTGATATGCTAGGTATTTAGTTAATGTTTCCTTATCTTTCTTTGATAATATAAAATCAGTTTTATTATTAATTCTATGGTTTTCTAATTTTACAATTACATTGCCTATTTTTTCTTCTGAATTTGATTTTAATTTTTGTTCATTTTTATAAGTATAATATCCTAACTCTCTATTAAATTTTCTTGCTGTTTCTTGCTTTATTTTCATATTTTCTATATCAATATAACTAATCCAGTATTTTTTATTTTTATCTTGAAATGAAAATCTTTTTAAAATACTTTCTGCTAAATATATATGTGAATTAATTTTTCTATCCATTTTTACTTCTTTCTAATATATAAGTAGTTTATCTATTTCTATGTTTACTTTGTTCCAATTGGAACAAAGCTTTTAAATACTATTTAATATACTAAATTTGTAAATTATTTCAATATTTTTATCTTTATCTATAACTATTTTATCAATGATTGTTTGTATTAATTCTCTTGTAGGATTTTCGATATCAATTAAAGATTTTATTTTATCTTCGTATTCTTTTAAATTATCAGTCTTGTTTTTTATCACTTTAGTATCAGTTTTTAATTTACTTATTTCAGTTCTTAATTTACTTAATAAAACTTCTGTATCATTAGCAATTCTTTTATACATTTCATCTGACACTAAACCTTTAAATTTATCTTCATAAAGCATATCAAGTTTATTCAAATACTCTTTTTCTTTATTCTCTAACACAGTTATTTTTTCTTTTATTTTAGAATCATTCTTTTTCTTATTATTAATTTCACTTGCTATATCAGATATATTAACAACATCTAGATATTGTTTGCAAGTTTTTTTAATAACATCTAGTAAGGCCTGCTCTAGTTTATCATAAGGCATAAAATGTGGATAGCACATTTTTCTTTTTGGATCTCTCGAATATCTATTGCAATTAATAGTCCAATAGTCATGATTCTTTCTATAAGTAATAGTTAATGTATTACCACATTCCTTACAATATAATAAATTTTCAAATAGTCTTTTTTCTCTTTTAGTATTATTAGTAATATTAGTTCTTTTCACATTATTTTGTACTTTTTCAAATATAATTCTATCAATGATTGGTTCATGAGTATTCTTAACAATACTCCAATTTGCTCTAGGTAGTGATTTTTTCTTTTTTGATTTATATGATACTTTAGTTTGAACACTTTGAACCATATCTCCAACATACATTTGGTTTTTAAGTATCTTTTTTATTGAAGATATTGTCCACATAGGATTATATTTATTATTAGCATGAGAATTTTTTCTTTTAAGACTACTTGGTGTTTTAATTTTATTCTCATTTAGATAAGTTGTAATCTCAGATAAGCCTACCCCTTCATATGCCATATCAAATATCTTCTTAACAACTGGTGCATATTCAGGATCTGGTATTAAGTGTCCTTTATCCTCTGGATCCCTTAAAAACCCATAACTTGGAGCACTACCAATAAACTTACCATTTTTCCTTTTATCATTTAAAACATTTCTGATTTTAACTGAGTTTTGCTTACTATAATAATCATTACAAGCAATTATGAAAGTTGAAGAATCGTTACTTGCCTGATTTAAAGCATTGTCATAACCTTCTTGCATAGATATAAATCTTATTCCATTTTCAGGAAAGAAAGTTTCTACATAATATCCAGTCATAACATGATCTCTACCTAATCTTGATAAGTCTTTTACTATTACAAGATTGATAACTTTATTTTTGATATCTTCCATCATTTTATTAAATCCTGGTCTATCAAAGTCAGTGCCAGAAAAACCATCATCAACATATTCTGCTACAAAGATAAAACCTTTTTCTTTTACAAAATTCATTAGCATATTTCTTTGATTAAGGACACTCTCACTATCAGATTCGTAAGACTTTCCTTCATCTGCTTCAGATAATCTTATATATATTCCTGCTTTGTAAAACTTTGGCGTTTCTATTAAAGTGCTATACAAGTTTTTCTACTCCTTTCTCTTTGTATAACAGATTAAAGCCAATTATATTGTACCATAAAGAACAATATATCGCCATTGTTCTACTCATTATCCATCACTCTTTTTATATAATTAGTTATCAACAAGGTTAAATCAGGAGAATCTTTTTTAAATGTTTCTATTATATTAAACATAAGTCACCTCTTTATAGTGTATGACTTTGTTAAACAATAAATTATTCATCTCCTTTTGTTATTTCATTTATTAATGCTTCTAATTCTTTAAATTCCTCTTCACTCATAGGTTCTGATACTGTAGGTTTACCATTCCAAGATATGATATTACCTTCATCATCATATTCTATGACAAGACCTATATTTTTTCTTATATTATTATTTTTATTATATTGTTTAAAGTTTTCTTGATTACTGGCATTAAGATTTTCTTGTATATCTGATATCCTTTTTTTGAATACCTCTGATATAATAATTTTTCTTTTAGAATTATTCTTTTCTTTTTTATCATATTTTAAAACAATATAACCATAATTAGATAAACTACTTATACTCTTTGATACTGTTTGCTTACTAACATTAAAACTATCACTAAAAAACTCGTTAGTAGCCCAGCAATATCCATACTTCTTACAAAGTGACAAAGTGTAAATTAATAGTAATCTTTCAAGTGGTGTTAAATTCTTATCTCCTAATATACTTGTTGGAAAAACTAATTTAATAAAAGTTTCAATATCTCTTTCCATATTCATTGATATAAGATTACCTAATAGTTTATTCTTGTCAGTCTTTTAGAGCATAAGAAAAAGAACTGAACAAAGAATAGCACAGCAAATCTAGAAATACTCTAGTACTTCCCTTTAATTTTGGCACTTCATTTTTGTTAAGTTCTTTATAAGAACATTGCATAAACTTCCTTTAGTAAAAGTCAACTTTTTTGAGTACACTCGTCGTACCCTAATTTAATTATAGCAAATTTTTACAAAAATTTCTAGTATGTTGCTTAAAAAAGCTTTTTGTTTAATATTGATTTAGGATTGTTATTCGCATACCATTTTAATAAAAATAGCACTAAAATCAATGAACAACTAATTAGTATATATATCCAATTAGTGATTATAAAAGTTACAAATTTAATCATAATTCCAAAAATAAACCATAATAACACAAATACTATAATTCTTATAGTCCAATGAGTGATGGAACCTAATTCACCTCTAAAACCAAGTTCTCCAACTATATTAAAGGCTATTATAAAAGCTAATGTGCCAACAATTGCCATAGCTATATAATTATAGAATGGATTATCAAACAAAGAAAATGGTGATGTTATTAAATCAAAAATAAATCTTTTCATATTCCCTCCTTTATATTTTTTTATTACAAAACAAAATAGAGCATATTCCATCTTTAAAATGAAATATTGCTCTATTATTAAATATATTTTAACATTTTTTACATTTTATTACTAGATATACTAAAAAATTTATCAAAAAAATTCAATAATTTATCAATAACTTTATTTTTCTTTTCTTGTCTATCATTAGTAGGTGTAAACATATTCATAGGTGGAAGTATTGTAGATATTTCAGTTCCATTTGTTTCTACTCTACCCTGCTCAAAAGCTTTTTGAATAAAGCTATATGTTTCATCTTTATTTAGTTTTTCTTCACTTATTATCTTATCTAGTTCTTCCTTCTTTTTACTATTCATAAATGATTCGAAATCAGCATATACATTTGAATTCTGATCTAACGAATCAATAAATGCCATGATTAAGTCCTTCTTATTTCTTAAGTCTGGACTTGCCATGATTGTTTTTTGAATAGTAACTAGTATCTCTTTATCTTCCATATTAGAATCATGATACTTTTTAACTAATCCTAAAATGTAATCTATATCAACTTCAATAGATTTAATAAGCTCCATTTCAAATACTACATCATCAGTAACATCTGTCTTCTCTTGCTTAGCCCTATTTCTAAACTCATTATATAGTTCAATATAAATACTATGATAGTCTTGTTTATCTCTTTCATTAATAAGTTCATCATCTTTGAACTCGTCAAAAGAAGATAAAATATTAGTTACTTTAAGAATAGCACCATATAGTTTGATAAACTCTTTCTGATCTGCTTCACTTTGCATTAACTCACCGGGTGCGAATTTAGAAGTTAACTTTTCTACTAATGATTTATATCCCTCAAATGTTTTACCATTATCATCCTCATATCCATAGTAGTAATCTTTATATGGTTTTAATAACACAACACCATGAGCTTGCTCATCTCCGAACTTAGCAAGGGCCTCATTTAATCTGTCTTCAAGATTTCTAAATGAAACTATATTACCATATGTTTTTACACTATTTAATATTCTATTAGTTCTAGAGAAAGCTTGAATTAATCCATGCCACTTAAGGTTCTTATCAACCCATAATGTATTTAATGTTTTAGCATCAAATCCAGTTAAGAACATATTAGCAACAATTAATATATCAATCTCTCTATTCTTCATTCTTAAAGAAACATCTTTATAATAGTTTTGGAAACGTTCTGATGAAGTATCATAACTAGTACCAAACATCTTATTATAATCTTTAATAGCGTTATCTAAGAATGTACGATCATCATTACTTAATGCTTCAGTTGATTCAGAGTTCTCATCTATCACCCCATCTTCTCCATTAACACCATAAGAGTAAATTAAAGCTACCTTTAAATCGCTATTATTAAGTACTAACTCCTTCTTAAACTCAGCGTAATACTCCTTAGCCATCTTAATACTAGAAACAGCAAATATAGAGTTGAATCCATTTACATTCTTCTTAGATTTAATCTCTTCAGTATTTTGTTTCTTAGCAACATCTATTACATTATCTAATGTAGAATAAACATAACTTTCTGAAGTTTTTGTCTTAGTACTAAAATGATCAATAATATAATTAGTGATTAAATTAATTCTTATTTGATTATCAAATAACTTCTCTTCATCAATGTTATAAACTTTCTCATCCTTAACATCATCTGATATATCTACTCTACCAACATACTCGTATCTAAATGGTAATACATTCTTATCAGCAATAGCATTAACTATTGTATATGTATGTAATCTCTCCCCAAAGATTTGCTCAGTTGTTTCAGATACACCTTTAATAGTTCTAGCATTCTCTGGGAATATTGGTGTACCAGTAAACCCAAATAGATAATACTTATTAAATTTCTTAATAATAGCTTTGTGCATGTCACCAAATTGAGATCTATGACACTCATCAAAGATAAATACTACATGTTTATTAAATACTTCACTATTCTCGTTCTTTTTAATAAATTGAGAAAGCTTTTGAATAGTAGTAATAATTATCTTAGCATTAGGATCGTATAATTGTTCCTCTAACACTTTAGTAGATGTATTAGAGTTTGCTGCACCTTTTTTAAAACGATCATACTCTTTCATTGTTTGATAGTCCAAATCTTTTCTATCTACAACGAATAATACTTTATCTATAAAGTCTAACTTACTAGCAAGTTGTGATGTCTTAAATGAAGTAAGTGTTTTACCAGAACCAGTTGTATGCCAGATATAACCACCTGACTTAATATCACCATAGAACTTGTTATTATAGGCAATAGTTATTCTATTTAATATCTTCTCAGTAGCAACTATTTGATAAGGTCTCATAACAAGTAAATCTTCTTCACTTGTAAACACACAATACTTGGTTAAAACATTAAGTAAAGTATGTTTAGTTAAGAAGGTTTTAGTAAAATCAATTAAATCAGTTATACCATTATTCTTCTGATCTGCCCAATAAGAAGTAAATTCAAATGAATTGGACTTCTTTTTCTTTTGGTTATTAATATGAAACTCCCTAGTGGTATTAGAATAATACTTAGTTAAAGTACCATTAGATATTACGAATATTTGAACAAAGTTATATAGACCAGATCCAGCCCAGAAGCTATCACGCTGATATCTTTCTATTTGATTAAAAGCTTCTCTAAGATCTACTCCTCTTTTCTTTAACTCTACATGTACTAAAGGTAAACCATTAACTAGAATAGTAACATCATATCTATTGTCATAATTACCTTCATTATTAACATATTGATTTAACACTTGAACACTATTATTATGAATGTTGTTCTTATCTATTAAATAGATATTTCTCTTAGCACCAGAATCAAGAGTAATCTCTTGTTTATAGTCTTCTTGTATTAATCTTGTTTTCTCAATAATATAATCATTCTTATTAGCAATTACTTTAGTAAAAAAAGAATCCCATTCACCATCAGTAAAAGTATAATTATTTAACTTTTCTAATTGTTTTCTTAAGTTAAGAATTAATTCATCTTCAGAGTTGATAGTTAATCTCTCATATCCTTGATCAACCAATGTCTTAATTAGTTCTTTTTCAAGAGCATCTTCGCTTTGAAAAGAAGTAGCTACTCTATTTAATCCAGTATACTCTGCTAATACAGTAGAATTATCATTTTCACTTATTAAACCTATACTACTCACTCTTATTCACCTCTTTTTGTGCTTGATAATAACAAGCAATTGTAACGAGCAATTTTATCTCAGTAAAGCTCATACCAACAGTATTGATATTAACCCAATCTTTAGCAAACTCTTTTGAAAAAAGATCTGCTTGTGTTAATCCCCAATATATATCACCATATCCATCATCGTTAAGATAACAATATATCTTCTCCAATTGATAATGCATCATTGGATACACTTCTCTTATATGAGGGGTAAGTATAGGACTAGTTATTTGATATAACTCGTCATAATCCATATTGTCTATGCAATCACAAATAGCTGGAATTGAATTAATAATTAAATCTCTATACTTATTTACTATTTCAATATTAGTTTCATCAGTTATATTACAAGTTAAATAATCATATAGTTCTTTTATATCTGAATCTTCAAGATATCTTTCATTTAAAATATCAATAACATCTAATAATATTGCACCACTATCTTGATTTCTATTTACTTTTCTATTAGACCATTCTTTCTCTTTGTTATTAATAATATCTTGAAAAGCATTAATTATATCATTAATCTTTTCAAATTTAAGTCTAATATATTCCTTTAAATCTGCAAACTTAATACAAATGTGGAACATCTCTCGCTTATTACTATATACCATTACACCAACTGAATCTTTTAAATCTGGAAAAATACCACCCCTATTATTCAAAATGTAAGGACTATATTGAACCTCACCTTTAATCGGATTAGGAATAGATCTATCAGTAATAAATGGATGTGCAAAAAATAAAGATCTAAGATAATCGAAGAACTTATCATCACCCTTATAATCACTTGCAGGTATTAAAAATGGTTCCTCTTCACAATAACTTTGAAATATATTTGTGGGTTTATTTTCAATATTTAAAATATTAGAAACAACCTTAATTCCATCTCTAATAATACAGAAGTGATGAAAAAGCATTATAATTTCATCCTCAGACGTTGGAATATTTTGATGCGAGTTAAGGTACATTACCGAATTATCAAACTGATCCATAACTGCACATATTAGATTAAACTTTTCTTTCTCATTAACATCTGCAACAAATATATCAGTTTTATTAATAACATCTCTTAAGTCATAGACTAATTTACCATCTAATAAATCATTCATGGCATAATTCCTCAAAACTTAATAGTTTGTTTCTATAATACTCATATTGTTGTCTTCTTAATTCTATCTCTGCAGGAATACCTGCTGTTATATCATTAACCAATGCATCAAACTTATCTAGTATATTAACTATACGATTTTGTTCTTCTATAGAAGGTACCATAATAGATAATCTATTAAGTGTTGCTTGTGTCATACTTGGAACTCCACCAGCAATATTTAATCTATCTAAATGTTGATTTTGAATGAAGTAATAAATATATTTAGGTATCACTTTGCTCTCATCTATTTCAGTATAATAGATAGTATCGACATTCCAGAAAGGTTTATCTACATAAAATACATTTCCTAATGAACCCTTTCTTGGAATTAGCACAGAAGGTTTATCATAAGTAAAACTATCCACATACGTCATAATTCCACCTGATCCATAAACAGGAACATTACCTTCATTCAAATGTTTATAATCCCTACCATTTTTAATTGTCAAAATATCTTGTAATTTGCATTCATTATATTTCTTTTTAAATAATTCTCCACGCCAAAACTCGTATTGACTCTTTCTCGCTTCTAGCTCCGCTTCTAGCTCCGCTTCTAGCTCGCCAAATTTATCAAGAATTTTTACTATTTCTTCTTGCACTTCTATTGGTGGAGTTGGAACATTAAATCCTTGCAACATAGGTAAAGTAATATATGGAACTGAACCTTTCTTCGAATTCTCATCTATGTGAACTTTTAAATAAGCATTTAAATAATGATATAGATACTTTGGAATTATACTATCTATAAAGTTCATTAAAACATAGGTTCTTTGATATGCATTAAACTTTCCAACATAATAATTAAGATGTCCAACTTGACTTCCATTACCTGATATTAAAATTGCTTCTCCATCAAATGCATACTTATCTATTTTAAAAGGTTTAGCATCACAAGTGAAAAATGCATACTCACCATCTTCTACCATAGCATTCGCATTTAATTTACCAGTTGTTATAGATACAATTTTATCTAAAGATTTATATTCTACACCATTAGGACATAATTTATTAATCAAATCATTAATCCTACTCATTAGAATCACCGCCCACATTATAAAAATCAAGATTCTCTCTAGGATTTTGACCATATACACATAAATACTTACCTATTAATAAGTACATTCTCTTAAAGCTTGATTTATCAACAGAATCTAAAATCTTTTCTGATAAAGATAATTTATTTATATATTCCTCTGATATCATTTCCATGCTTTGAATTATTAACTCATTATAATCAAATGTATCATACTCTTTAGATTTTTCGTTCTTAGTATTTATAATCTCTATAATCTTATTTTCTATATATTCATATGATGGTTTACTATTAAAATTCATATTATCATCATATTTAACTGCAACAAAATCAAAAAGAAACTTATACTTATCATCAGTTTTATCTAAAATATACATTTCATGTCTAGATAATACTCCAACATCATTCTTGTCTAACACACTATTGTCCTTAGAATTGAGAATCCTTTCTTTATATCCAGGATAATTAATTAATCTCGCAACAGATTCATTTAAATAAAACTCTGTAATCTCTACACCAAATGTAACATTATCAGCTTGTAACACAAAATCAGGTTGTTCATGCTCTTTAATTGTTATTTTATCAGAATTATAAATCTTCTTTAATATTTGTAGTTCTCTATCTTTCTTACTCATGATAATCAACCTCTAATTCTTTGATTATCGCCTCTAGTTCTTCCCTAATCTTTTGTTGTCTTGGTACTACTTGGGATAGTTTTTCATTAACCGCTTTAATATCAATAGTAGTATCTTCTCCATTAGTCTTTAAGTATGAATTAACAGATATATTATAATCATTATCTTTAACTTCTTCATATGCAGCTAAATAAGATTTACCTTCTACACTTTTTCTATCTTTTAATAGAGAAACAATACTCTCTATATTTTCATCAGATAACTTATTCTTATTAGTTGTTCTAACACATTCATCAGTAGCATCTACAAATAAGATATTGTTATCAGTCTTATTCTTCTTTAATACTAAAATACATGTTGCAATAGAAGTACCAAAGAATAAATCACTAGGTAATTGAATAACTGTATCAACAAAGTTATTATCAATCATATATTGTCTTATCTTTTGCTCTGCTCCACCTCTATATAAAACTCCTGGGAACTCAACTATTGCTGCAGTACCTTTAGAAGATAGCCAAGATAACATATGCATAGTAAATGCTAAGTCAGCTTTAGATGTAGGAGCTAAAACACCAGCAGGTGCAAATCTCTCATCATTAATAAGAATTGGGTTCTCTTTACCAGCCCATTTAATAGAATAAGGTGGATTAGAAACTATAGCATCAAATGGTTCATCATCCCAATGCGCAGGATGTATTAAAGTATCACCACGTTCAATACTAAAGTTATTATAGTTAATATTATGTAAGAACATATTAATTCTAGCTAAGTTATATGTTGTTAAGTTAATTTCTTGTCCAAAGAAACCTTGCTTAACATTCTCTTTTCCTAATATCTTAGCAAACTTAAGTAATAGACCTCCAGATCCACAAGCAGGATCATACACTTTATTAACAGAAGTCTTATTCATTATAACTATTCTAGCAAGTAATTCTCCTACTTCTTGAGGCGTGAAGAACTCACCACCAGATTTACCTGCAGAAGAGGCATACATAGTCATTAAGAACTCATATGCATCACCAAACAAATCTATTGTTCCTTCATTATAATCACCAAAATTTAAATCACCTATAGCATTAAGTAACTTAACTAACTTCTCATTTCTCTCATCTACAGTATTACCTAACTTATTATCTATTGTAAAATCATCAAATAAACCTTTAACATCATCTTCTGAAGCAGTGCCTCTAGCAGAAGCTTCAATATTGTTAAATACATTAGATATAACTACATTCAAGTTCTCATTCTTATCAGCACCTTTTCTAATATTACAGAATAGTTCACTAGGTAAAATGAAGAAACCTTTCTCCTCAAGTATTTGAGATTTACCAAGTAATGCTTCTTCATCAGATATATTTCTATATTCAAAATCAGCTATACCAGCTTTTCTTTGATTTTCATTAACATAGTTTTCTATATTTTCAGATATAAATCTATAAAATAACAATCCTAATACGTATTGTTTAAAATCCCATCCATCAACAGAACCTCTAAGTTCATTTGCTATCTTCCAAATAGTCTTATGAAGTTCTTCTCTTTCTCGTTCCTTATTATTCATTACATCTTACCTTCCTTACTAATCAAATAATTCTTTAACAATTAAATCTTGTGAATGTAAATTATTATTTTTACCTAATAATAAATTTTCATAAAATTTAACTAAATAATTACTATCTTCTTTTATATTCAAATAATTATTAAAATAATTACTTCTAACTAAAGCATTTCTAAAATAAATTGATTTATCTTTAAATAAAGTATTATCTACTTCATAACCTAAACTAATTAAATATTTTTCTATAAATAATGCTGTAGTCCTAGTATTACCTTCCCTAAATGGATGAACTTGCCATATACTAGATGAAAATTTAGTAATATTATTTATTACTTCTACAACATTCATATCTTTATAATTCTTTTCTTTTTCTAAAGATATATCATATTCTAATGATTCTTTTAATGTCTTACAATCACCATAAGCAACTGAATCATTATTAAGTATTTTCTCATGTTTAGAAAAATCTATATTTCTAAACTCTCCTGCAAATTCATAAACATCTTGAAATAAATATTTATGAACATATTTTAAATAATCAACAGATAATTTAAAATTATCAATTTGTAATAATTCAACAATTCTTGTAGATACAAAATCACATTCTAATTCATTATGATTTAATTCTTGTTTTTTATCTTTTTCAATATAATATTCTCTCAACTCTTCTTCTACTTGCTTAATAGTTAAATTACCACTAACATTTTCTTCTAATAATTTTTCCAAATATTTAGAAGGTTTTAAATTATCTACTTCTTGAAGACCTATAGCCATATCCCACTCTAGTTGTTTTACATATCCTTCTGGTTTAGTTTCTTCTGTATATTCAACATTACTTGAATCTAATTCTTTTTCACTCATTTAATTAACCTCCTATCTCACTGCATAATCTACTAAAGTTCTAACTTTTTCATATATATTAAATATTTTAGAATACACTAGTAATTTATCTATATCTTTATCACTGCTATTAAAATAATCATGTAATATATTATTTTGTAATTCTAAATCAAAATCATCACTTTTTAACATATCACAAACACATCTTTCAGCATTATATACTTTAATTGGATTATTAAACATATTGTTAATTTCAATAATACCAATATTATAATATTTATCTGCTACATAATGTACTTTATAATTGCTTAATACCCTTTTCTTACTACTAACAGTTATTTCTATTTCTTCTGGTAATTCTTTAATTAAACCTAACATACTTAATGCTGTCTTATATGAATATATGGCATCAGGATATCTTTTTTGAAAAACATACTCATCATCAACTAATATATTGCTATCAACATATAAACCATGTGAAACTTTATTTATTAATCCATTATCAACATATTTTTTTATCAATGGTTTACTAATATTTAGTTTTAAAAAATCTGATGTAGATATGTATCCATGATTAGCATCTAAAAACTGTTTTATTTTATCTTCATTAGTCATAGAATCACCATTTACTTTCATAACAATATTATATCATTTTATTATATTTAAGTAAACCAATTTTGCACAATAAAAATAATAATTTTTTAGTAACTGTCGGAGACTATTTTTATGGGTTTTAGGGATAATCACTAACAAGCATTAACGGGTGTGTCAACACCATGCTTGATTTATTGTACAAGACTGGTAAGTTACCTCTAGTAAGGGGGTGATTTTTTAATATTTTCTTAACATTTTTTTATAAAAAATAGCACTAATTTTTTATAAAATTAGTGCTAAAATTTAATGATTATACAATAAGATTATTAATAAAATTTGAGACAACTTCATTATTTTTTGACAAAATATATACATTATTTTTTGCTCTAGTTATTGCAACAAAAAGCTTATTTTTGAATTCTTCATTTATGACATTATATTGATTATCTAAAACTATAATTACATTATCACTTTCTAATCCTTTTGAAGTATGTATAGTCATTATTCTATTTTCCTTTTCGACAGTATAGTAATTATATTTATATTTCTCATCTTCTAATTTATTGATAATTTCAAAAATAGTTTCATCTGATATAATTATACCTAATTTTAAAAAGCTTTCTTTTAAAAATTCATCTAATTGAATTTTTCGTCTTAAATTAAAATCTCTTTGTTTTATTTTTGTATTACAACTTAACAAAATTGATTCAATTTTTTCATAAGGATATTTATATTTATCAATAACATTATCATAATTTAAGTAATATCTTAGTAGTTCATCTATTATATCTGAATTTTCATAATAGTCATTATATTTTTTGTTATCCAAATCTAATTTTTTTGTGTATATTATATCATAATCAGTTTTATATAGTTCATATAACTCTTGTGCTGTATTATTGCTCTCGGTTAATATAAAAGATGAACCAGTTAATCCATTTAAAAATTTTGAATTTACTTCAGATATAAGATTTACATGTGATTTATCTTTATAACTTTTAACAAGACTTGAATCATATATTTTATTTGCATAATAAATTATGCTAGGGTGACAACGTATACTTACATTTATTTTATATTCACTATATCCAAAATTAGTTAATTTTCTAAATAGTTCTGGTCTAGCTCCTCTAAATTGATAAATCGACTGATTAGCATCACCAACCATAATGATGTTAACATTAGTGTTATCTTTTAAAGCTTTGAAAAATAAATGTTGAAAAAAATTTAAATCCTGTGCTTCATCTATATATATAGTTGTATATTTATTATTAAACCACTCTATAAAAACTTTCATTTTTACTATATATGTTGCAAATAAATATGTTGGAAAAGAAACCTCATATTGACATTCTTTTAATTTTTTTATCCACTCCGAATAATATTTATTACCAATTTCCTTTAAAGATTGATTCTTATCATAATATCTTGTCAACTCATTAATTGTAAGATTCTTGCCATTATTCTTTAAGATAAATTCATCCTGAATTTTAACATATTCTTCAGGAAAAAATATTTTTTTATCAATTATAACTTGTTCAGAAAATAAATTAGCATTAATAAGAGCCCTATTAACAAATTTACATACAGTATCTTTAACAAATGAATCAATGGTTCCAATATAACTATTATTTATTTCTAGTTTTTTGTTAATTCGTGATTTCAATTCTTCAGAAGCCTCACGAGTAAAAGAGCAAGCTACTACACCTTGATATTCTTCTATTTCATTAAGCTCTTTTTCAATTCTTTTTACAATAGTATAAGTTTTTCCTGAGCCCGGGCATGCTGATACAAAAATATATTTTTCACTAGAGCTTATAATCTTTTCTTGTTCAAAATCTAAGATTTCTTTTAATTCATCTGATATATTATTCATATAAAAAACTCACCAATACTGATTTCATATTACTAGAACAAATTTTAATATCCATATTATATTCGTTAATAAATGTATGCAAATTTTTTAATTTAGCTTGCTTTAAAAATGATATTGCTTCATCAGATATTTTATTTTTAGGATTCATATTTAAATAATCGATTAGATCTTGCTCAAAACCATCATTATGTTTTGAAAATAGTATGTTATTCTTAAATAATAATTTACAAATATCATCCATTTTATCTTCAACACTTTGAATTTTAGTTTCTCTATCTTTAAATCTAAATTCTAATTTTTCTACACCCAACAATTTTTTTAATTCTTCTTGAGCCTCACTAGAAATATACTCAACACATCTTTCTAAACCGGCATATCTATATTCATCAATACGTGGAACTTTAAAAATATCATTGTCAGTCTTTATATAGACTTTTATACCTAAATTTTCTAATAATTTTTTTATGGTTTTAAATGCAATACCATTTACGGCATAAATACCAAATCTATATTTATTAATTTTCTCCAAAAAACTATTATCTTTTGTCATTAGTAAACTATAAAAATATTTTTCGGAATCTCCCTCAATCAATAATACGTTATCATAATATAACATTTCAGCGACTTCAACATTAATCAAATATCCGAATTTTTTGAAATCTTCATTATTTATATTATCAAATCTATTTATAATTCTATCGCCTGTTAATCTATTGCAAGATATTTTAATGATTTGATTTACTTTTTCAAAATCAATCGTATAAGGAGAATGAGTAGTGATTATAAGTTGACTTGGATTCATTTGTAATAAAGCACTAATATAGATCTTTTGCAATAAAACATATAAATGATTTTCTGGTTCCTCTATAATATAGATTTTTTGTTTATCATTTTTATATATTTTGGATTTTAAAATCATAGAAAAGATTTTGCTTTTTCCGTCACCAATATTATTAAATTCATTATCATTTGCGTCATAAGTAGCAACATTTAAAGATTTATAAATATTTTCTTCTTTTATATTTGGAATAACTCTAAAATTCAAATCTTCAAGCAACTCTTTAAATTCACCTTTTTCATTTAATTCTTGTTGAATTTGATCTATTATTTTCTCATCTTGTATTGTTTCATTTAGATTATTTATTTCTTTTAATATATTTTCACTAAAATATATCCCATTTTCTTTGTTATCAGTTTCTTTAAATTTAAAGAAATCTTTTTTTGAATTTTCTATATCATATACTGGGTTTATGTATACAATTGATAATACTTTATCTAGCTGAGTTTGTGTATTTATTCTTACTTCTTCAAAATCAATATTAGGATCACCATATATTAATGTATCTTCATATTCTAAAGTATCTTCATTGTATGTAGAAGTTAACTTAGCTATCATGTATTTCTTTCCTTCGTTATCAATATGAATATAATTACCTATAATAGCAGATTGTTCATTAGTTAAGTCATCTGCTGTTAGCTTTATTTCAATTTCAATATTATCTTTATTTGAATTTGTTGAGTCAGCAGCAACTAATGGAATACGTCTTTTATTATAATCTAAAACTTTTAAAATTGCAGAGCAAATATTCGTTTTTCCACTATCATTTTGACCAATAAGTATTGAAACCTTCTCAACCGTATCAATTTCTATATTCAAACCTCTATAATTCTTAACTTTTAATCCACATATCAACATCTTAACAACCTCCAAAAATATATAATTATTATACCATACAAAAGCACTATCATCAGTGATAGTGCTAAAATTTTAATAATATTTTTCTAATTTTAATGGATTTCTACCAGTAATTTTTAGATTATATCTTATGTTTAATATCTTTTCTATAGATGGAATTATTATATCAATATTGCATCTACAATTAAAAATATCTACTGCAGAATTGATATGATTATATAATTTACTATCATCTAAGCAACTTCTTGAATAACTATTTGCAATATAAAATGCTACTGCATCTGGTATTACATATCTAATCATGTACTCTTCAAAATTGTCATAGAAAGGCAAATACTTTTTTTGAAATTCTTCATCAGATATATTTCCTTCATCCATTAATTCTTTTTCATTTGTGTAACTCATATTATAACTAATCTCCATTTCTTACTATGTTTTTGGCTTTAATCGTTATACATATTTTGTTACACATCGACTGTCGCCTCCACCAGCATTTATATGATTAGAAATTACTAAAACATCTTTAGAATTACCATATGCATTAAGTACACGTCTTACTCTTTCTGAAGGATCAAGTGTTTCATCACTATCTCTAGTAAGAGTTACGTCCGCACCTAAGCCTCTTAATCTATCTGCTATATATGTTGCAATCTTTAAAGTTAATTCCTTTTCAATTATCCCATTTCCAATAGCACCAGAGTCAGTTCCTCCATGTCCTGCATCTATAACAATTTTTTTATAGTTCATTATAATCACCTATATTATCATATGAAAAAAGCACAAATACGTGCTTAACTATCAATTAGCCAATCAATTATATTCTTATGAATTATACCATTTTGTGACATATCAAATTTATCCATTGATATTACATACTTAGGATAATTATCAGCTACATTATCATAAGCATTAAACTCTCTATTAATAACTTTATCATCTGTAAGGTAGTAGCACACTTGATAATACTCTTTATTACCATCTTTGAACGCAATAAAGTCTATCTCACCATTTTCAATATTACCAACATTAACATCATATCCTCTATAAACTAACTCATTATAAACTACGTTTTCTAAATATGCACCCATCTGTTTTTTCTTTGAAAAATTTAATACTTGTCCTAATCCTAAATCAGTTAAATAATACTTATATTTACCATTAAGTATTCTTTTACCCCTAACATCATATCTATCAACTTTATTAATTAAATGGGCTTTGCACATATATTCTAGATAATTGTATAAAGTTGTTTTCCCAACACCTCTATCATCATTTACCTCGAAGTATTTAACGAGATTATCTGCAGAAAATGTTTGTGATGGTGTTGTAACAATATATTCTGCAATTCTATTAAATAATTCAATATCTGTTACATTAAATCTGTTTATAATGTCTTTTACAACTATTGAATTATAAACATCTGTTAAATATGTTCTAATTGAATATTCATCATCTAAAGCAAATCTCTGTGGTAGTCCACCCCAGATTACATAATCAGTAAACTTGTCTTCTAATTTATACTTATCTAATTCATAATTCTTAAATTCACAAACTTCTTTAAAAGAAAATGGTACGATTTTATAACTTACATATCTTCCAGATAGTAAAGAAGATAATTCTCCGGATAATAAATCACTATTAGACCCAGTTATAAATATTGAAATCATATTACCATATTTTGCTTTATATGAATTAACTGTTTTTTCCCAATCTTTAATATATTGTATCTCATCAAAAAATAGATAATACTTATCTTTATTAATAATTCTTTCACTAATATATTTATCTAAATCTTTATGTGTTTGTATTTCTGAATACTCTGACAATTCAAAATTAATACTTATAATATTTTCTTCTTTTACCCCAGATTCTTTTATTTCATTTATTATTTGTTTTAAAATAACAGATTTACCAGACCTTCTTATTCCAGTAATAACTTTAATTAAATCCTGATTATAAAACGGCCTTATCTTTTTTAAATATTTTTCTCTTATTATCATAGTAATTCCTCCTAAAGACATTATACATCAGTTTTGTTTAATAGTCAATTTTGTCTTTTGCACAAGACTAAATTACAATTTATGACATTTTTGTCTTAAGGCAAAGAACAATGCTGAACAAAAAAAATATTTAATTTTGTATTCGCATGTATTCATAGCCACTCAACATTTTGGGTCAAACTGATTTATCTATGTCCTGCATCTATAACAATTTTTTTATCGTTCATTATAATCACCTATATTAGCATATGAAAAAAGCACAAAAACGTGCTTATAGATTGTTTTACTTCAGTATTTCAAAAAATAAAATTAAACTAATTAAACATTTATAATTCTTTATAAATTACCTTCCGCAACACTTCTTATATTTCTTACCTGATCCACATGGACAAGGTTCATTTCTACCTATTTTTTTATCTTTTTTTATTGTACTATTATTTGATTCTTGACAGTATCCATTACTAATCCAAAGTGGTATTATATTTTTATATTTCTTTACTATATCGTATATTTTATTAGATACAGATTTACTAAGGCTAAATTCATCTTTTATCTCTGCCATTATTTCCTTATTTATTCCACCAAGTCTAGTTAGAATATTAATATTAAATTCAAGTTCATCATTACCATTACATACTTTATTAATCTCATCTAAATAATTGTTTATTGTAGTTAATAATTCAGGAGTTAATTCTCGGTAATCACCACTTATTTTCTTTTTTTCAAGTAATTCTTTAGCAAGATAATCATCATTAACTATCGAATAATAGTTTTTGTGAATAACATGTTCTCCCATTGGCTTTATAGTATCATCCATCGCTTCAAAATCTAAATCAATACCGTGATTATTCTTTAATAATTTCTGTAATACACTCTTTTCAATTACACCATTCATCTCAAAATAACCAAAAATAATATCTCTAATATAGTAATCAAATGCATCTTTTAGATTATCAAAACCCTGTTCTTTTAAATCTAACTTATCATAGTCTTCTAACTCGTTAACATCAACACTCTTTAATATATCCTTAACTTCTTTTGGAACAAGTGTCTTAATTATACCGTTATCATCATATGCAAATACAAAGCCTTGCATAAAATCATTATCAGAAAATTCATAAGTAATCTCTTGATGATTACAATTCATAAATCTATTGTACTCATCTACAGTAAAATGTTTAACACTTTCTTTCATTGTCTCAATAATAGTGTTTTTTAAATCTTCTACTGACTTAGCTTCACCAAGATATGTATAATAAACATTATCATATCCATCTTCATCGAGGCTTTTAAGACAGTTAATTAACGTTTCTTCTTTAGGCTTTTTATTTAATAATGTATCTTCAATAATACCATCAAAATCAAGATCATCGTTATTTCTTCCATATGCTGACCAATATCTAAGTTTATCTCCATACTTATTAAATACTTTAATTATTTTATTGATATCCTTCTTTTTAACACCAGCGTGTTCAAGATAAGAAAGACGATCTTTATCTTTAATCAGTTCATCTTCAAAATAAATATCATCAAAAAGCCTTAAGGTAGCTGCAAGAATAAAAACATATTCCGCTACTTGAGGTTCAATAATTTTATCTAACTCATCAAATAAAGTTCCAATATAAATCATATAATCCATAATATCATCGATAGTCAATAATCTTATTTTATAATCATTTCTCAAAACCAACAGTTCGTTAAGTTCTTTAAGGTTATATCTGCTATAATACTTTCCATCAAAATATAAATCTTCATCTTTTAATGCAGACTTCTTTTCTTTATCACTTAATTTAACATTATTATATTTGCATATAGCATCTATATCATCATTAGATAAAGTTCCACATGCAAGTAAATAAGCCATAATAGCGGCTTTGAATGCTTTTTTACTGTTTAAATCAAAATTCATAATCTACTCCTAATCTACTCTTAAATACATAAATTCTTTTATATTATCTATATTCTTTTCTTGATATCCAGCTTTCTTATTTAGTACTAATAAATCTTTAATAATACTTAATTCCTCACTTTCTATTTTGTTTAACTTGTTTAATCTTGATTTATTAATAGTCTCACTTGATATAGAATTAATATAGTCATCTTTATTATAACAGATCAATTCTAATTCTTTATATCTTTTTTTCAAATTATCTGCAATAAGTAATCCTTCAGGATCAAAGTCACCGTTATAATATAATTTATTTCCACTCAATACCAGCTTATCTAAAACTTTGTATAGTGTTATGTTGGGATTACCTGATGTAATTATAATTGAGTAATTAGTGTTTGCAAGACTATTTAGTATAGATGGGTTTTCAAATATATATACTCGTTTTTCTTTACTATCTATTCTATCCATACTAAGTACATTAGATAAATTCATATTAAATATCTGCTTATTATTATAAAAAATATCTAATATCTCATTACCACATAAGTTATAAGTAATTATATAGTTAGATAATGAATCTACATATATATTGTATCTAGCAAGTAATTCTATTCTTTTATCATTAGTAGTAGGATAATCTTCGTTATTTATATAACACAATAGTTTTAAATACAGATTACTAGTTCTAGTGTTTAAATCTAGGTAATGCGGATTACCCGTTGTTGATGCATAAATAGATAAATTAATACTATTCTTAGGCATATTACTAAGTAAATTAAAGATATTATCTAAATCACTATATAATAAATTATTATCTTTATTATAATTAGACTTTAATAAACGATAGATCTTAGAATTACTATCTTTAATACCTGGAATATATAATTTATATTTATTAAGTAATTCACTAATCAAAGATTCATATGAAGAAATAACTAACTCCCTCTTCTCTTTTTTAGTTAGTATTTCTTCATTAAAATAACACTTAAATAATCCGTCCCAAGTAAATCCTTGAAACCTTGTTTCATTAATCTTACGCGTTAATTCTTTATATGATATCTTTAATGTACTATCTATTTTTAGAGTCTTACCAAGTAAATCCCCAATGTCAATACACTCTTCTTTAGTTAAATTATTAATAGTAACAACTCCACTATATCTACCAATAGATATGTATTTATCTTTTAGTAATTTTAATAATCTTGATAAATGTTTAGATTTTAAATAAGTAGATAATTCTTTATTCATCTAAAATCACTTTAACCTTACCATTCCAATGGAAATGTTGAACAGCTACTGCTTTAATGCTTTCATCTTTTGTAAGTTCACATATTGCCAGATCCTTAACCTTTTCATAATCTCCCCAAAGTGCTTGTGAAGTTAAAATGTAATCTAAATTAAGTTTACCTAATATATCAAATAGTTCGTTAATATTTATGTCATCTACACCTGCAAATGCTTCATCAAGTGCAATAATTCTGAGTGCTTTTTTATCTGCGCTTTCTAACTTTGAATATACAGCTGCAAATAAAGGTATATACATACTTTTAGCGCGTTCTCCACCACTAAATACCGAGAATGCTTTATTAGTAAGTTCCTTTTTCTCTCCATATTTTCTCTTATAATATATCTTAAACTCAAACCAGTTACGATAATCAAGAACATGCGCAATTACACTTGTATAGTTATCTAAAGCAGAATCATTATACTCTAATTCTTGTTTAATCTTACTTCTAAAATGATTGATTAATGCATCACTATCCTTAGTACTAATCGCACCTGAATCAATCTGAAATAATCTAACAAGTTCCTTAGTATCTAATTCATCTTCTGTATATGCTTGCTTATTCTTCCATTCAAGCGAGAATGATAAATCACTATCAACACTAGTGCTATTCATAATATCATTCATCTTACGTACCCAGGCTTTAGACTCATTAATCCTATCTCTTATTTTTCTACCTACTGTCTTAAGTAAAATATCTTCAAATAAGTGTCTTTCTTGAGTAGTTATATATAACTCGCTATCACTAATAGAGGATTTAATACATGCTTCAAGTTCATACAAGTTAACATACTTTCCTTGATATGCAGCAGTTATATCATAACGTATATTTTCATTAAATAATTTTCTAATGCCATCTTCATCATATGAATCATTAACATACTTATTAATATAAGTATCGTTATCATTAAATATTTCCTTACTATTAATTCTATAATCAAGTAAATCATTACGATAATCATTATAAGCACTAAAGTAATTTGATTGAGCACGCATAACATCATCATTCTTATGACTATCTAAATCTTTAATTATTTTAGATGCATTTACATCTTCATTATATACATAGCCTAAGTCTAATTCCCTTTTTAGTGCAATGTCTTTAATTTCAAGTTCTACTTCATACTTTTTTATGTTATCCTTAGTACTATTTAGAACTATAGTATTATTATTAATCTTCTCTTCATTTTGACCAATACGTAAAGATATGTTTTCTTTTTCTTTTGGAATATCATTTAATCTACTTCTTAGACTCTTTAACTCATCAATAATACCTTTATTCTTAGGATTATTAAGCATCTCATTAATTGCATCTATCTTACTTTTAACTTTATTTAAACTAATAGTAGTTTGTGATAACTCATCTCTTTTATCACTTATTTCAATTTCATTATCATCTAATTCTAATTTCTTAGTATTTTTTATATCAATAGTATTTTGATAACTTTCATATATACTTTTTAACTCATATATATTTTTTTGAATAATATCTATATTAGATAATGCATTATTATAACTAGGTGTATTTATAGGAATATCTATATTCTTACTTAATTTATTTATCTCACTAAATATATCTTCTACTTCTTTAGTAAGTTTAGTAATAGTACTTGTTATATCACTTGATAACTTAGATAACTCATTCATAGTAATATTTAAATCAGTAATACTTTTTTCTATTTTATCTATATTAGTAGAAGTTGGAAATAACTTAGACTCTTCCTTTACAGTTTCTAATTTGTTATTAATTGTACTAATTATATTCTTATAGTTTTCAATAATCTTACCTATATCATTTATTTCTACCTGCTTCTTGCTAATTAATCTATTACGTTCTTTCTCTCTATTAAATATTCCAATATATTTACTTTTGTAAAGTTTACCAGGGTATCCAATAATAAAATCTAACTTAATCATTTCATCATTAATTGAGTAATCACCATCTACACTAATAGAGGATAGAATACTTTCAACAACACTAGAATCAATATCCGTATTAACTACATTAAAATACTTTAATAAATTATTATCTTTCTTCTTAGTAGATTTTAGAAACATACCTTTAAGTTTATTTACCTTAGATAAATCTTTATTATTTACAATTATTGCATTTAGTATATTTAAAGATGACAGTAACTCTTCAATTCTATTTTGTGTATATTTATCTATATTATCTTTAAATTCTATTGCTTTATAAAGTTCAACATATTTAATATTCATACTCTTAAGTTTATCTAATGTATCAAGAGTCTCTGTATCACTTTCATAATCTAATTCCTTGTTACTAATTAACTCTTCTAACTCTATATTTAGTTTATCTAACTCTATATTTGCATCATTTAGCTTATGTTCTACCTTCGCTAATTCTTTTTCATTATCACTTTCAATATTATGAGCAAGATTAAGATAAATATCTCTTGACTTCATATAATTACTACTATTATAATTATCCATTAGATTAAATATACTTAATTTCTCATCATCGTTTAAAACAACCATCTTATTACTTTTATTAAGAGTATTAATACTATCTTTAAAATCCATAATTGCATCAGATAAGTGTTGTTTTTTACTAATTAATTCCTTATCTAATTCATCAACCTTTTTATTTATTTTGTCTAATTCTTCTTGCCTATTATTAATATCTTTTTCTAAGTTATCAACACTTTCTAACTTAATCTTAATCTTAGTAAGTGTCTCTTTATAACTTCTTATTCTATCTATTATATAGGTAAAGTTTATACTATTATCAAGAATATTAGATAATTCTACTTTAATATCATTTAACTTAATATCATCAAGAAGACTAATTATATCGGTACTAATCTCTTTAATTAAAGATTCACTATTATATAGTTTATCATCATAATCCTTAATACTAGCTTCAATACTAATTCTTTTATCAACCTTCTTTTGAATTAAAGATTCAACCATTTCTATTCTTTGTTTAAGTGATTCTAACTCTTTAGTTAATTCATCTAATTCTTTTGCTTGACGTTCTAAATCACGCTCATCAATTGCATCTAATCTAGCTATTATAGTATCATTTTCTTTTTCTAGTTCAATATAACTATTCTTAAAACTATCTAATTCATTTTTTAAATCTTCTACTAATTTCTCTTTATCACTAATTTCACTTCTCTTACTTTCTAGCTCTTTTTCTGCATTTTTATAATTAACAGCTTTATTATAAAGTAATATTTCATTATAGTTTTTATACGTTTTTAAAAAGTTAGTTAGTGACTTTAATTGGTTTTCTAAGTTCAATATCTGCTCTTTAGTTTTATTAGTATCCTCAATTGCATCACTTAACGGACGTAAATCTTCTATTGATAAAGGTTGTAAGACCTTCGTTAATACCTCAAGTAAATCAACTGGCTTAGTACCTCTTGATAATTTCGGACTTCTAAGTTGTAATAAAACATTAATAAACTCATCATAAGAATCAAGACTTTCAAATCCATATAGTAAATCATTTACCATAGCTTTATAATCTTTTTGTGTTTCAACAAACCTATTATTTGTACCAATACGCGCACGAAGTTCACCTTTATTATATAAAACTTTACTACCATAATCTTTATATAGAAAGAAATCTTCACCTATTCTCTTATTATCACATAATCCAAAACCCCAAAAATCAGTTGGTCTACCAATACGCGCACGAAGTCCCATACCAATAGTAATATACTTGTCAGTCTCTTCATTATAAGTTTCCATATAAAGATAAGCAGTTGCTTCATTTTTTTGAGCACCATCTGATGGACCTAGCAGGTAATCTTCAATCCTTTTTTCCTTAGAACCAAACGGATCTAATCTACTAGGTTGTTTATTTCCATCTAATATAAGTGGTATAAATGATTGCATTGTAACTGATTTACCACTACCATTTTTACCACGTAATAGTAGCTTACCATCAGAAAATTTAAACTCTTCTTCATCAAACAACCAGAAATTAAGTAATCCTATCTTTGTAATTTTAAACATCTTCTACACCTCCAAATATATCCATCTGCATACTTTTATCTAATTCTTTAGTAATACCTACCATTCTACTAATTGTAGGATTAATTGTAACTAAATCTCCATCAATACTGATAAAATTATACATACACATATAATTAACTACTTCTTTATAAAACTTATCAAATGTCTCTTTTTCTAAAGTCTTACCTATATATGGTATTTTTTCATTCTTTATTCTTTTTATAATCATCTTTAAATAACTAATATCTACACTCGCACACTCATAATTATCAAGTATAATCTTACCATTTTTAATATCATCTAATATCTCTTTGTTAACCATAAGTACAATCTCTGTAATCTTTTTGTTATTAGGAAAATTATCCTTCATTGTACTAGATGTATCATCATATAAAAGAGTAAGATTATTAGTTATTTCTACTTCCATATCTAATTTAGATGATATTTCATTTTTAATATAGTTTCTATTTTTCTTAATATAATCAATCTCACTACTTGTAATACTTTTTGTACTAGTACTAGGTAAATATAAAATATTTCTAAATACCTTATATCTTCTTACATCTCCCTTTTCTTCATCTTGATTTTGAAACTCCAACTTTAAAAAGTCATTTATATCAGTAATATCAGTAATACTAGTATCAAAAAGTCGCATTATATAATTAGATATTCCTGTTACTTCATATAAGGCTTGTGATTCTCTATTATCAACAAAACTTACTTTATCTCTATCTTTTACTTTAATAGCTGATAGATTTACTAAGAAATTAATAGCTGCATCAATACCCTTTCTATCTTTCTTTAAACTCCAATCTGGTATATGGTTTAATTCTAAGGTAATTGATGTATTTTTTACATAGTCGATTAAATCAGTTAAAACAAATAAATCTCCTCTAGCTTTATCTTCTAAATATAAAAGGATGAGCGCTAAAAATATATAATCTTCTACATTATTAAAAGTATTAATTCCTTCGCTAGCAACCAAATAAGATGGAATTTTTTCTAACTTTATAAAGCGATTATGGATAATTAAATTACTACCTAAATTCTTAGATATAAAATCTTTTATTTTATTTTGATTGTATTTAATTTTATAATATATCTCTTCATTACCATCTTTTACTATCCAAAAATTATAAAGTAAATCTCTAAAATTATCTATTATATTATTATCCAATATCATCACCTTCAATCTTAATTGTTCTTGCGCTCATCAAAAATTTACCATCGCTAGAATTAATCGTACAGAACCCATCTTTTTTCTCTATTTCATAACTATACCCATATTCTGATTCTTTAGTTAATTTATTCTGATACTTTTGAATAAGTGATAATACATACCTTCTTTCAAATGTATCTAATTTAATTTCTCCTGTTAGATCAATCACACCATCTTTAATTAAATTACGCACCTTTTCTTTATTCTGTCTATCTATCTCAATTTGACGTTTTAATATCTCTTGTTTTTCTTTAGTTTTATCAACTATTGGAGTCACTTCATTTTTTACTTTATACTCTCTAACATTACTATTAACAGGTATTTCTATAGTATCAACACCATAACTTGGTATTAAAGAATCAGTATTTATTGCAGATGCTCCTTTAAAGTGTCTTGGTTTAATCACACCAAATATTACTGAAGAAAGTTTATTTGCATCCTCGATATTTTTCATTGAATCAAATAGCTTTATTATATGAATATAGTCTTCCTTACGATTAATCATATTACCATGCAATTCAATTAGTGAACTAGCATACTTATATATTTTAGCTATTATCTTCTGTGTTGCTTCTAGAAGTCTTTCTCCTTCACTTAATCCATTACTATTTATAAACCATTTTTCTAAACTTTTCCACTTACCGTAATTAACACGTCTTAGTTTATCAAAATCAAATTCTGGTGATATCTTAGGAGCTTTCTTTTGATGAGATATAAGTGAGTCCATCATATATTCTACTTTAGAACTATCTATATTAAGTATAGAATTCTTTATATCAGTAGATGCTTTAATATAACTAGATATAAAGTTATTAATATAATTTATCATACTACTTTTAAATTCAAGGAATGCCTCACTTTGTAATAGTTCCTCAGTCTTTGCTTCATGGAATTTCTTTAAAAAATCTTGATATTGTTCATTTAAATTCTTAAAATCAGATATTAAATCTGTCCATACTTCATATATATTGTTTTCATCCATATTATTAACATTAACTAACTTCTTTATGAGCAAACTGATACGCTCAAAAAGTCTAGGTTCTAGACTTGTTACTTTTACTTCCAACTCTTCAAGTTCTATAGTCATTCTTTCTACTATAACCGCTTTATCAGTCATTTGATAACGATAATTACGGAACATCCAATCATTCAAATTACTAATATTCTCTGTATCTTGAAGACGAGTTAAAGAACTATTTTGTACTAAAAATTCTAAATTACGCTCTAACTCTTCCATAGTATAATTATCAAAATATTCACTAATGCCTGCATATATATCTTCTTTATAAAGCCAGTATTCTGCTTGTTCATACTTATTAAAGAAAAACCTCATAATTGTTCTATAATAAGGAGTGTTTTCCTGAGATAAGTATTTAACCTCATCAATTTTATCTGTAATATTATAATCCATATAACCACAATCCTAACTGCGTTTATATAATAACATTTATTTAATTATATGTAAATATACCAAAAGAAAAAAACACATTACTGTGTTTAAATTATGCTTCAATACAATTAATAATGTATTCTCTTGTTTCATCAATACTCTTATCAAGAACAATAGAAAACTCATTATATAAACATTTTTCTGCTTTATTAAAGTAAATAACATCTTTATCCCTAGCTCTTCTTTTTTTATTAGTTCTCTCTTGAGTATTTAAATATGCAGTCTTAATAATCTTTACTAAATCTTCGACCTTATCAGTCGACATAAGTCTCTTATATTCAATTTCCAATTGTTTGTCAGGCAAATCAATAATCTCAATACTAGGTATTTCATTAACAACAAAATCAAGTGTTTTCCTATCAATTATAGAACGAATATTCTCATTACTAGTTGGCACTTCTATTTTAAGCGATGCATCATCAACTGGAGCAAGAATATAAACCTCATTATCAGTATATTTACTCTTAGTAATATCATTAACTTTGCATACTTCTCTTTTATAAACTACATAATCATTAATCTTGTACATATAACCACCTGTTTCCTATATAAATTATACCATTTTTTTGCAAAAAATGTAAGTAAAACAGATGATTTTATACAATATTAATTAATCTATATTAATTAAATCTCGCCAATTATCTGGAAAGCCTATTCTATTTAATAACTTATTAGTAGGTATTATATTAGTCTTACCGTCTAGTATATCAAATTCATAACTAATTTCATTAAACATCTCTTTAAATTCATCTCGTGATAGTAACTGCTTAAATATTATAATTACTGCAAATAAATCATCTTTGCCATATTTATACTCATCATCTATTTTTTCTATATTAAGTATTTCATGATATTTAGTATCCGGTATTACTCTTTGGGTTTTATGTTCATAAAGTATATCTTCATGGGCACATAAATTACGATAATTAGAAAGTATATGTAGATAGGTTGAAAAAGTAACACTATCTAGTTTATAAACATTCGCAATACGACTCTGATCTGCATCTTTTAAAATGTCATAATATTCTGACATAAGACCAAATGATATAACTTTAACAAGTATCCACATAGGTACATATCCATAATTAGTAATGTAATGATAAGTGGCGCTGTGACCAGTACCATTAATTCTAATCTGTCTATTAACTTTATTTAATACATCATGTACTTGTCTTACTTGCATAGGATCATTAGTATAATTCTTAGGCATTAAATATTCCTTATCATTCGCACCATATACCTGAGATAGTTCATAGCTCATAATAGATTTAACATTATTTTCAATTACTAATAAATTCTTAAAAAATATATTTCTAAGTTTTCTATCAAAAATAAATATTCCATATAACTCTTCAAAAGTAGTACCTTTAATAAACTTATCTTTTGCGGTTTCAAAGAAATGACGATATCCACTTATAAAGAAATAATTCTCCTTAAGAAGTATATTCTTAGCCTTTTCTTCATCAAATACTATCAATCCCCTACTTTTTAATATATCTAACTGTTCATCAAGTGTCCTAAATATTTTTTTCATATGATCTCCTTTTACTCTAACCATATCTATTATATCATACCTAGAGTATTATTAATAAAAAAATATGCTTGTAGTGTTTTTTTAGCATATTTTTCTGTTTTTTTCGATTATGTTACCAGAGTGTTATTGACACGTTTTTTATAAGTGCTATAATACTTACTCGGATATGTTTGGACTTCAGATGTTATCTCTTACAACAAAAATTTGCTTATTAAAATTAAGGCGGGTTTTGGTATTGTAGGAGGTGATATGACTATGACTAAAAGAGTTTTCTTAATCGTCCTAGTTCATTTAATTATCGAAATATTACTTATATTAAGATAATAAAGCATCTGAAACTTTAATAAGCGGTTTCAGATGTGTTACCTATAAGGGAAACGTCTGATATCCACTTCAAACGTATCCTTTTTTTATTATATGAAGCATTGCTTCCTATATACATAATAGCACATTCCCCAATCTTTTTCAATCTAATATTCATAAATTCCTAGTATTTTATCTTCATCAGCTTCACTTACTTCATCTAAACTCCAGTCGCCATTATTATCCTTGTTTAAGTTAAAATAGATTGTAAATTTTACTTTATCAGTATTTTTACTCATCTTATCGAGTTTATAATCTATAAACTTAGATTCATCATATACACCATCTACAATAAATTCATCTCGATGTTCTAATAAATAATTATCAGCATCTTTATTAACCTTATAATAATCATATACATTAATTTCAACTTCTACTTCAGCTATATCACCATTAACAGTTTCATCTTTTACTTTATAAGACATGTTTTGAAAATTCTTCTTCATTATTTTTCTATATTTATTTTTTTCTTCTAAATTAAATGTAGTTTCACGTTCTACAACAATATCTAAATCACTTACTACATCACTTGATAATGATTGATAGTTATTTAAATACTCTTCTACTTTCTTAGTAGGAGTATTATCTATATCACCAATATTAAATGAACATGCAGTAAGTAATAATACTAAGGCTATTACAAGTATTCTCTTCACATTATCCCTCCACTAATAGTGTGGAGTAAATATTTTTTTTTATACATTAAACTCCATCTTTTATACCTTTTTTCCTTATAAACATTTTTCTTAAAAAATCAAAAGGAATAACAGTGAAGGCAAATAGTAACATTATCTCTGCTTCTTTTAAAGTAAGTCCTGCTGTTCTAAAAACTGATCCTCCATAATATATTAAAAAGATTTGAACTATAGCTATAAAAGAAATAATAAGTATAAAAATTTTATTTTTAGTAATTGATGCAAGTATATTATATCTATATGTTCTAGCATTAAAACTATTAAATATATCTATAAATATAAACAATCCAAAGAATGCAGTATATAGATAAGTATTATTAACATCACTTCTAAATAAAGATACAATAAAAGGAGATTTTAAGAATAGTATACATATAAAACATGAATATAAACCTGTATACATTATTTGATTAATCATATATTTGTTAATTATAGGTTCAGTTTTCTTCTTTGGATATTCATTCATGTATTCTAGTAGTGGTGGTTCAAATGAGAAAGCAAGCCCAGCAAATGTATCCATAACCATATTTATCCAAAGCATCTGGATTACTGTAATAGGCATTTCAATACCAATAAATGGTCCGATTATAGATAGTCCTAGCGCACACATATTAATAGTAAGCTGTACTATAATAAACTTTCTAATACTTTTAAATATTGTTCTACCAAACAATATTGCCTTAGCAATTGATGCAAAGTTATCATCAAGAATAACAATATCACTTGCTTCTTTTGCAACTTCTGTTCCACTTCCCATGCTAAAGCCTACATCAGCTCGCTTTAGTGCCGGCGCATCATTTACACCATCACCTGTCATTCCAACAATATACCCTTCATCTTGACTAATTCTAATTAATCTACTTTTATCTGTAGGAAGACTTCTTGCAACTACTTTTAGTTTAGGTAAAATGCTTTTAACCTCTTCATCATTCATACTATTTAATTCATCGCTAGTTAATACTATATCATTCATATCAAGTATTCCTACTTCTTTTGCAATACTAACAGCAGTATCCTTATTATCACCCGTAATCATTACAGTATTAATATGAGCTTTCTTGACAAGTTTAACTCCTTCGATTGCTTCAGGACGTATATCATCTTTTATCAAAATTAAACCTACTAAAGTAAGATTTTTAAATATTTCTGGATTAGTTGATTCACTAGTTGCAAGAAATATTACTCTAATTCCATTATTAGTATTATCTTTTATTACCTTTTTTATGTTATCTTTATTGAGTTTATATAAAGAATTACCTGAATAATATGTACTGCAACTATCAAGTAATACCTCTGGAGCTCCTTTAATTAAATTAATCCTTTTACCATTATGTCTTATAGTAGTTATCGCATATTTATTCTTACTATCAAATGGAATAGTTTTTATTTTATCTATAATAGTTTCACTAGGTTTAAAAAACTTCAAAAGAGCTCTATCTGTAATATTACCACCTATTACTTTATCTTTATCATAATTACTAGCATTATTAATTATACAACTAAGTTTAACTATATCATATATTTTATCTTTTTTTAATTCATTCTCGTTTTTATACTCTTTTAAATTACCACTTATAAACTTAATTACTTCTAGTTTACCTTTAGTAAGTGTTCCTGTTTTATCTGTAAATAGCATATTTATATTTCCAGATGTTTCTATTCCAACTAGTCTTCTTACTAACACATTGCTTTTAAGCATACGCTTCATATTAGAAGATAATACTAAAGTAATCATCATAGGAAGTCCTTCTGGAACTGCAACTATAATAATGGTTACACATAAGGTTAAGGCATATAAAACATGTCCACTAAGTACTGGAAAGTTATAAATTGTATCTTTTATTAAATTGATATCAAATTGATTTTGAATTACTATTACTGAAAATAAGTATGATATGAATACTAATATCGCACCAATATAGCCTATTTTGCTTATAAATGTAGCAAGTTCTCTAAGTCTTATTTTTAAAGGAGTATCAGGTTGTTTAGTTTGAAGTTCTAATGATAACTTGCCATAAAAGGTATCATCACCTACTTTAGTTACTTGCATTAAAGCAGTATCATTATAAACTACAGTACCACGATATACCTTATTTTTATCTGTAGCTTTGTTTATATTTAAAGCAGTCTCTTTTACTGCTTCTTTGGTCTCTCCGTTTAAACTAGATTCATCTACACTGAGGCGACCTTTTACAATAATTCCATCGGCTGGTATTTTATCACCAGTTTCTAGAACTACAATATCATTAACAACTACATCACTTACTGGTATTTCTATTTTTTTACCATTTCTAATTACTCGACATTTTAACTGTGATGCTTCTTCTTGTAGTTTTTCAAAGGCTTTTTCACTTCCATACTCTGAGATTGTTGATATTAAGGATGCAAGTAATATAGCTATTACTATACCTATTGTTTCATACCAATCAAAGTCTTTAAATAAAAATATTACTTTAAGTGCGAGAGCGATAAGTAAAATCTTAATAATTGGATCACTAAAAGTTATTAATAGTTTCTTTATAAAACTATCTTTCTTCATCTTTGTTAATTCATTTGTTCCATGCTTTTCACGATTTATTTCTACTTGTTTATTAGTAAGACCACTATAGTTCATAAATTCCTCCTAACAAAGTATATTAAATACTTTTTGTATTAGAAGAGTTTATTAGCGACAAAAAACGTAACCGAAGTTACGCATTTCTAATCTTATTAATATAATTGTTTACTTTAGTAGGCCACTCTTTTGATTCAGCATATTTAGGACCAATAGTTTCTGGAGTAGTTAAACCCCTACTAAAATAGTTTCTATTTAAGTTATCAACAAAAGCTCGAATACCATCGTCAAGTGTTGGGAAGGCTGCATAAGCACCACATCCTGAACCCTTCTGTCCACCTACGTTATAACACTTATTAACCATTGAACTACAAGTTGAGTTACATCCAGTCTCAAGAAGTATTACTGCAGTAGCTAAGTAAGGGTCTACACCTTGCTCTAGAGCATATGAAGCAACTAAATAACCTTTACCTGACATTGTAGAGTTAAGTACTCTATCTAATTTTGCTGCAAGTTCATCTAAGGTCATATCCTCATATACAATTACAGGACGAGATTCAATATACTCCTCAATCTCTGAATCTCTAAATGTATCAAGAGCATCATCACTGGTTGCTAGAACATTAGCAGCAGCAACTGTATCTTTTTTCTCTATTTTATTTACTGATACATTACTTTTAATAAATACAACAAGCAAAATCACTAATATATCAGCAATCATAAGAGAAATACTTAATTTTTTTCTAAAATTCACAAATTTCACCCCGTCTTTTTAAGACAATTCCATGATATCATTCACTTTTTTCTTTGTCAAATTGGTAATTTTAGTGTATAATTTACTTATTGGAGGTAAAAAAGTGAAAAATGAGTTAGATTCTAAAAGAATTAGAAATATTTATATTATGTTAATTGCAATACTATGTATGACTATTATTTCTACAACAGCAATCCTATCTTATGTTGCAGTACATTGGAATGATAAAGTGGGCAATAAGAAAGAAATTAGTACAAATACCGAATATGATGTAAGTAGTTTTACTGAGATTAGTTATGATGAATTTATAAATAAGTATAAAAGTAGCGAGCAATCACTTATTTATATTGGTAGAAGCACATGTATTCATTGTATTAACTTTGTACCAGTTTTAAAAGAAGCACAAAACAAATATGGATACAAAACATATTACCTAGATATTTCTAAGATTAAAGAAGATGAATATAAAGAGACTATGAAACTAAATAGTTTCTTTAATGAAAATTTTGGTATGACACCTATGGTTGTAATTGTTAAAGATGGTAACATTATTGATAACGGTTCTTTCTTAGGTGAAGCTGATATTGATACTTTTAGTAAGTTTATAGAAAAAGCGGGATATAGTAAAAGGGATTAAACTGTATCCTTTTTTATGTACAATTAATTTACAATTTTATATTATATATTTTATTATTTTTCGATTATATTACCCCACATCTATGAAAATGCAAGTTCTACATTTAAATCTTTATCTGAATATGCAATATATAAAAATATGAAACCACTTATTAGAACTAGTGTGCTGGCAATAAATGATAACTTATTAAATTTATTAACCTCACTATTTTGTGATTCCTCATTAACACTCTTATAACTATCATAAAAGTAATAAGCATATACAATTACTGCAATTACGAAAATTAGTATTAATAATCTTCTATATTTAACCTTATCATTCTCATCTCTATAGATGAGATATTTTTTTTCTATCTTATTAGAATATAAAGATAAAAGTATTATTCCAAAATATATAATAAATATGAAGTTTTCTATCTTTATTTGTTTTAGTCTTGAACTTATATCCATACTAAATTATATTAGTCAAATAAATTAACTTGATAGTTATTAGCCTATACACAAATTAATTAGTAGAATAGGCTATTGTGAGGAGGATGTTATGAACAATTATTATAATTTTAGAGGTCAAGATATAATGAAACAGTATAATCCTAATAATTATAAAGAGGAGAAAAATAGTTTATATGAACCTTATCAAGGTTTTATAAGAGGTAATTTATATAAAGATTTATATGATCCATATAAAGTAAATGGGCCTTATGAAATTAAACCTATGAATGAACAAGCTGAACTTCTTACTTATATTGATGCTTTATGTTTTGCTTGTACTGATTTAAATTTATACCTAGATGTATACCCTGATAATAAGGAGATTATTAATCTATATAATAGGTATAATGATGAAAAGAAAAATTTAATGAAACAATATGAGGCTAAATTTGGTCCACTTGTCCTTGACAGTGAGTCATTAAATAGCTATCCTTGGGCTTGGAATGATAGACCTTGGCCTTGGGAAGGAAATTAGGAGGTTATATGTGGTTATATGAAAAGAAACTGGAATATCCAGTTAATATAAGAAAAAAAGATTTAAAGATGGCTAAACTTTTACTTGAACAATATGGTGGTGCGGATGGTGAGTTTTCAGCAGCAATGCGCTATTTAAATCAAAGATATACTATGCCTGATGAAAAGGGATATGCACTACTTAATGATATTGGAACCGAGGAACTTGCACACGTTGAGATGATTGCGGCAATGGTTACTCAACTTATGAAAGGATCAACGAAAGAAGAATTAGAAAGAGCAGGACTAACACCTAACTACGTTCAAAGAGATCATGCAATATTTCCAACAAATGCAAACGGTGTGCCATTTACAACAGCATATATCGATACAAAAGGAGATTACAGAGCTGACCTTGAAAGTGATATGGCAGCTGAACAAAGAGCACGAGCTACTTATGAGTATTTAATGGATTTAACTAATGATCCAGATTTACTTGCCCCTTTATCATTTTTAAGACAAAGAGAGGTAGTACATTACGAGAGATTTAAAGAGTTAAGAGATTATTACTTAAAGAAATATGGTAAGAATTATCATACGAAATAGTCGAAAGGCTATTTTTTTTGAATTTGCTCTCTTCAGGTGAACTACTCTCTTCAGCCAAAAGAGTTCAAAATTTGTAAAACCCTTTAAATACGGACCTTTTTATATTGACACAAGCCTTCATTTACCATGGCTTCTCAGTATTTTATACCTAAATTGTACCTAAAAAAAGAAAAATCCAGAGCTATTCTTCTGGAATAATTTCAAATAAATATAATTATATTATTTGCTTCTACTATTCTATAATCAATAATTGCAACATCTTCGAACTTTCCATGTATCCCTTTACCAAATTTCAATTCTTGCATGCTACTCTTCTAAATTATCGACAGTTTCTAAATCAAAGCTATAATAATTTTTTAATACATTAATAAATTCATTTGTATCATTCTTTTGACAGATACTTCTAATATAGATATTCATGCCATTAGCTTCAACCTTTGTATATGAATAATTATCAAGTAATTCATTTTTTTCATCAATTATTAATTCATGAGAATACATTTTGAAATTTCTAATGCCTATCGGAATATCTATATATTTTTTTATATTATTATCAACTATATAATTTTGAATTAGTGCTCTTACTAATTTTGCATTATCGTAGTATACATTTTTATATAACCATTTAGACTTTCCAGTTTTGCCACCTGTAGATTCTTCTGGTAATTTTAAATTAATATCTTCTCTACTAATTTCTAACATTTCTTCTATTTTAGATATCAAATATTTTTTTCTTTCTAATATTTGATCAATGTTCCATGTTGTATTTCCTGAATCATAATATTCAATAATCTTTCTTGTAAATTCAAATGATGTAATTCCTGACTTATTATTTCCTTCTTCATCTTGACCTTTATATATTCTGATTTTTCTATCAAATCCACAGTTAAGAGCTTCTTCATTCTTAATATCTTGGAGTAAGGTCATATTACCTAATCCATTTATTTCAGGTAATACTTCTTCATCTTTAATATAATTCCATTCATCATTTTGCTTATAAGCTCTTGGTAAGATGTGATCCATATGTAATGTATTATCTAAGGAATAAAAACTTTTATCTGTTTTTTCTCTAATTTCATATTCCAAAGATAACATTAATGGTTTTAAGAATTTTTCGTTATAAACATCGTTGTCTAATGCATCATATACTTTCGCATACATTCTTCTTGATATTATTGTTCTATTTAAGTCTTCTTTTATCTCATCGATACTATTTCCATTAACGATTGATTCAATTAATTTAAATGAAGTTTGTTTTATTTGGTTTAATGTACATCCTGCAGTTAATGAAATATGGAAAAATCTTCTAATTTCTTTAAATAATTTATCCTTTTCTGGATAATTTACTTGGTATGCACTTGTTAATGCAGTCATAACATAGAATTTCCATGGTATATATCTTAAACTTAATATTACTGGATTATTTGACTCATAAACTTTCTTTAATGATTCTGAGAAACTATGAAGTTCTGCTACTAATTCGTATACATCGCTTCTTTGAATAATATCTCTTAATTCATCTACTACTTGTCTTTTAGGATTTGATTTTAATTTATAATATTCATAAAATACTACAAAGTCATCAATTTTAAATCCATATTCTTTAGATAAATCCTCAATATTCTTCCAGTTATTATTGAATATTTGTTTTCCTGTTTCATCATCTTGCTCATATTTTCCTATTATATATGATTTTACTATATCAGATGGTGACAATTCTAATCCTCTATCATTTAATACTTGGAATAGTTTAATAGCGAATGATTGATTAGTACATTCTATTTTAATAATGTTTGTAGAATAGAAAATATAATTTACAAATTCATCTAATTCTGTTTCATTTAACTCTGATAATTTCTTATAGAAGAATACTGCTGAATTAATATATTTATATTGTGGATCATCAAGTTTTAATTCTCTTTTTGTTGGTTCATCAATATCTGCAAATGACTCACAATTAATTATTAAATCATTAAATATAGAATCATATTTAGGATCAGTTTGTAATTGTAATCTATTTTTCCTTCCCTGGAATAAAATACAATTTTGAATTTTATCTTTATCAGCAACAAATATTTCATCACTATTTTTATTTATTTCAGGGAAGTCTTTTACTAATACATTCATTAGTATCATTAATGTTGTAATTCTTTGCTGTCCATCTATTAATTCAAAATATCCTTTACCATCATTAACTACAACTATTGATCCTAAGAAATAACAATCATTATCAACAGTTTTGTTTTGATATGCTTCATATAAATCATCCCATAATGCCTCTAATTGATCATTAGTCCAACTGTATTGTCTTTGATAATTAGGTATCTTATAAATACCATCGCAAGAAAATATTTCACTTATTGTTTGATTAATTGGTTTAAATGTATCTACTGCCATAATTTCACCTCTAATCCACCATATTTCTGCATTTTAATTCAGCTTGCTTTATAACTGTTTCTACTGCATTATCCCTCTTAATTGGAGGATAGTTATATTTTATTAATAGTTTCTTAATTTCAATTCTCATATGTGCTCTAGCTGATTTTTTGATATCCCAGTCTATCGTCATATTGCTGTTAACAACATCTACTAATTCTTTTGCTATTTGAACTAAAACTTCATCTTGCATTAGTTCTTTAATATCAGGATCATTACCTAATGCATCGAAGAATGCTTTTTCTTCTACAGATAAATTATATTCATTACCAGATTCAACTTCTTTTTCTATTTCTTTCTTTAATTTAATCATTTCTTCTAGCATTTGTTCAATATCTGCTATTGAAGTTCTTTCATTATAATTCTCAGCTATTTGTTTAAATCTTTCTGAGAATTTTTGCATCATTATGAAATTAGTAGCACCTATTTTTTCTATATATTCTTTAAGTGCATGTTTCATTACTTCTGCTGCAACATTTTTAGATTTCATCTTTGATAGTTTTGCTATCATTTCATCATTCAATAAACTAAAGGCATTACTTTTTTGAACTGTTCCTATTTGAATTAGTTCATCATCTTCAATTGCTTCTTCCAACATTTTAGCAACATTAGCATTTATTTCTTTAACATCTAATTTTCCACCATTTAGTTTACTTAAAAATGATCTAACAGAAATAATATATAATACTTCTTCTTTATACTTATAATCTAATTCTCCGGTACAAACAGAATATAACCCTTTAACATCATAGCTATATCTTAAAAATCTTTTTCTGATATCTTCTTCTCTTAAAATATAGTTTGCTCCTTCATTGATTAAATCATATTTACCCCTATTATCTAATTTACCAAAGTTACTATAATCAAATCCATGGAACAAGTTTCTTATTAATTCAATTTTATCAGATAACATATTTACAATATCTTTATTATCTACAATCTTTCCTTGATCTCGTTCTGTATATGTTTTTAATGCTTCTAACAACCATCTTTTTAGTCCAATGTAATCTACTATCAATCCACCTGTTTTGTCTTTATAAACTCTATTTACACGAGCTATAGCTTGCATTAAATTATGAGCTTTCATTGGCTTATCAATATACATTGTTCCAAGAGATGGAACATCAAATCCTGTTAGCCACATATCTACAACAATAGCTATTTTAAATTGTGAATTAGCATCTTTAAATTCTGTTTCTAATTCTTTTTTATCTTTTTTAGATCCAATAGCTAATTGCATTTCTTCAGGATCATTATTACTTGGTGTAATAATCATATGAACTTTATCTTTATAATCAGGTCTTAATTCTAAAATCTTCTTATACATTGTAAAAGCACTATATCTTGAATATGCTACTATCATAGCTTTATTAGCTACTAAGTCTTTTCTATCTTCATAGTGTTCAATAATATCTTTTACAATCATTTCAAGTCTATCTGGATCCTCAAGTATTTTTCTCATGCTTGCCATTTCTATTTGTGACTTTTTAATTTCTTCTTCGTCAGCTTTTTCTTCATCTTCTAAAGATTTATAATATGCATCTATAGCCTGTAAGATTTTTTCATTTAATCCAACTTTTGCCATTCTAGCTTCATATAAAATTGGAACTGTAGATCCATCTTCTATGGCTTGAGTCATATCATAAATATCAATTATTTCTCCAAATACATTTGTTGTTGAATGATCTTTAGTTTCTACTGGAGTTCCAGTAAATCCAATATAAGTTGCATTTGGAAGTGCATCATGTAAGTATTTTGCAGTACCATATTTTTTTACTGCTTCAAATTTAGCCATATCAAATTTCATAACAGCATCTATTCCATAATGACTTCTATGAGCTTCATCAGCTATTACAAGTATATCTTTTCTTTCACTTAATAATCCTGTTTCTTCTTCAAATTTTTGAAGTGTTGTAAATATGATTCCTCCAGCAACTTTGCCATCTAATTGTGCTTTCAAATCACTTCTGGATTCTATTTGTATAGGTGTTTGTCTTAAGAAATCACTGCATTTAGCAAATGTTTCAAATAATTGATTATCTAAATCATTTCTATCTGTTACAACTATTACTGTTGGATTGTTCAATTCTTTTATCATATTACCAACATAGAATACCATTGAGAAACTTTTACCAGATCCTTGAGTATGCCAAATAATACCAGCTTTACCATCTGTTGATTTTAATGTTCTTTCTATTGCTTTCTCTACTCCATAATATTGGTGATATGCAGGTAATATTTTATTATCATCACTATATAAAATATAATTATTAATTAAATCCATTAATGTTTCTTTTTTAAACATTCCTTTTATCAAAGATTCATGAGTATTTAATTTATTAACTTTATCATTAATACCTGTTTTCTTCCATTCATTAAATCTAGAATAATTACAAGTTATAGTTCCTGCTTTAGCTTGTGCACCATCACTTATAATTAATATTTGATTGTAATAGAATAAACTTGGAATATGAACATTCATATAACCTTTTAATTGATTGTATGCACTTTCTAAGTCGACTTCTTCACGAGTCATACTTTTTAATTCAAAAACTATTAAAGGAAGTCCGTTTATGAAGATAATGACATCAGTTCTTTTTTCACTATGTTCAATAATAGTAAATTGATTACTGACTAAGAATTCATTATTATCTATATTTTCAAAGTCAATTAATTTAACAGTATGATATCTTACACCTTCCTTAGTATATTCAGGCACACTAACTCCAGTATGAAGATATTTACTAAATACTTTATTATTATTAACTAAATTATTTTGACCAAGATTTTTAATTATTCTAACTGCTTCTGCAATTATATTTTCATTTAGTCCTTTATTAATTTTAAACAAAGCACAAGTCAAATTATACTCTAATATTACTTCTGAATAATCTCTACCAATTGATTCTCCAGACTCATAAGAATATCCTTGTTCTTTTAATAAATCTATAGTCATTAATTCTAAACATTCTTCGTTAAACATACAATTTCACTTCCTTATTTCTTTTTTTGCCAATGACAATCTTCATTATCAGGATTATCAACAATAAAAGCTGGTTTAATAAGATTATCGACTCTTGATAATTCTAACAAAATACTTTTAGATTGCTCTAAACTAATATCAAACTTATTCATTATATCTTTTGTTGTTGCTATCATAGAAATACATATAAACTTATATATTTCTTCTTTTAGATTTATTTTTTTAATAGATACTTTATCTGTTTTAGCATATCCCTTTAAATTATTTACTTCTTGTTTTAAACCTTTTATTTCATCATATAAAGTAGTATTAGAAATTTTAATTTCGTTTTTCTTTTCCTCCACCTCATTAGTATTCTTCTCAACTTGCTTTTCAATATATATTACTCCTATAGGAATTAAAACTGCAACTAAAATACTTGCCCATTCTCCAACAGAACTAATTGCATTCCAACTTACAATATCATATTTTCTTAAAAGAAGAATTATTAATATAATTAATATTAATGATATAACCAATGTTAAAAACATAGTTAAAATAATATGATTTTTTGCAAACTTTTTCATAGAACCAATCCCTTCAAATCACAATTTGTATGATTAAATTTCTATATTATCTAAATCTATTTCACCATTCATTAATTTTGGTAATAATGTATCTCTTAATTCTGATAACTTCCTATTTTCATCAATTATTAATAATCTTTTATCAATAACATTTTTTGAAATACTATTAAACTCTTTTAATCCGTTTTCATCAGGTATAATAACATTAAATCCAGCTATATCACCTGCATTAAATCCTGCTTGTGCACTTCTTTGCCCAACTTGATTAATGTAGTTATAAAAACCATCAGATTCTAATATGACTCTTAACAACTCTTTATATTCTTCTTTTTTAGGCAGAACTTTTGCCAATGCGACATTGTATGCACCTGATAAGCCATAACATATTCTTCCTAGTGATGCTCCATATCGTGCAATAAGAATATCATCTTTACTACATAACTTATTCTTCTTTGAATTAGGAATATAGCACACATAAGAATCTGTTTCAAAATCTCTTATCTGAACAAATCTAATATTATCTTCACTTTTTTCTTTTTGAAATTCAGATGCTGGAGGTTGACTTCCTCCTTGATAATCCATCAATTCAGATAAAGATAATTCAATAATATTATTTTCAATTAATCTTAAATAATTAGTCTTGCATAACTCACGCAAATTATTATTTATTTTTATATTTAGCTCAATCTTTTTATCAATATTTTCAAGTATCGTAACAATTTTTTTTTGTATAATTTTTGAAGGAAGATATATACTATACTTCATAATAGCTTGTTTATCTCCTCTTGGCATCTTAGTACCTTTACTTGTTTCAGTAACATATTGAAAAAAGGTTGGCTGACTAAGAAAATAATATAAATATTTTGAATCTATACCTTCTTCACTTCTTATAACCAAAACGTCATTTGAACATCCTCCATCAAATGTTGCATACCACATTTTTTTAAAATAAGGTCTTATATTCGATAATAATATATCTCCCTTTTTAAAAGAAGTTACTTTATCTACTTTCGGTAATGAAGCAGATTCTGTGATTCCAGATAAATTTGGTAACATATTTTCTGTAGATATATATGATGTTCTATTTAATTTGGATACACTTATTTTTTCTGTAGAAAAAATACTTATTTCAGACATCTTTTTATATTTACTATTTATAAACTCTACTATTTTTGGTATCTGTTCTTTATACCAATTTGTTATTTGCTCTTGCGGTATTGCAATTAATGGTTCTAAAATAAATGTTATCATTAGCCATACTATTATTTGTCTAGGAAGTAAATGATCATTTTTATTTTCTATTTTATTTATATTTTCTATATCTTTATAGGTAATAGAATTTATTACTTCTTTTGTATCTTCTTCTGAATAGTTATAATTGTTACTATTTATTAAAGTTTCACACAGTGTTATAAATTCTTTTGAATTATAAAAAGAGTTTAAAGATTTATATACTGCTTCAATACTATTTGAATATTCTGTAATTATTTTGGAAATTGTATTTAATATTTTGCTATAGTTTTCGCTTATACTCCTTATTGCCTCTGATGCAGCTAGCGATGATGCAGTTATACTTTTATAAATAGTATCATAATCTATCTTTGAAACGATGGAATCAATCGCTTTATTAAGACCAGCTGAACTTTTTTCTAAAGATTTTGCAATTTGCTCATAATTAGTTGCTTTTAATTGATTTGATAAATTATCTAAACTATTTACCGTAGTTACGAAGCCCTCTTTATATCTCATAACCAATATCCTCTAGATTTTTCTTTATTATTTCTTCTAATTCATGTGATTCTTTAAATTGTTTAGATAATTCAGATGTAATGTTTTTCATTTTCTCATCAAATGGAATATTATCTTCTTGATTAGTTTCTACTCCAACATATCTTCCTGGAGTTAATGAATAATCATTATTTTTTATTTCATCTAATGTTGCTTTTTTACAAAAGCCAATTTTATCTTCATAATTTTCATCATTTTGATAGTCATGATATATATCAGCAATCGTACTTATATCATTATGTTTATCGTCTTCTAACAATTCTCTAAGTTTTCTCGTAACCATTGTTCCCATATTAGATGCATTGATAAATAAAGTATGTTCTTTTTGCTTTTTATTTCTATTGATTATCCAGATTGAACACGGAATAGTCACTGTATAAAATAAATTTGATGGCATTGCAATTATACAGTCTACTAAATCTGCTTCAATTAAATTTTTCCTTATTTCTGCTTCTTGTCCACCTGCTGTTAATGAACCGTTCGCCAATACTATAGCAGCTTTTCCGTTTGCAGATAATTTAGATATCATATGTTGCAACCAAGCATAGTTTGCATTTCCTTTTGGAGGTATACCATACTTCCATCTATAATCATCAACTAATTTTTCTTGTCCCCAGTCACTTATATTAAACGGTGGATTTGCAAGAATAAAATCTGCTTTTAAATCTTTATGTAAATCCTCATGGAATGTATCTGCTGCAAACTTTCCTAAATCTCCATCTATAGATCTAATTGCTAAATTCATTTTAGCTAATTTCCAAGTTGTTGGATTTTTTTCTTGGCCAAATATGGATAAATTTCTAACGTTTCCCTGATGTCTTTCTATAAATTTTAACGATTGTACAAACATACCACCAGAACCACATGCTGGATCATATACTCTACCTTCATAAGGTTCTATCATTTCAACCATTGTTCTAACAATACATGCTGGTGTATAGAATTCTCCACCCTTTTGTCCATCCTTACTTGCAAATTGTCCTAAGAAGTATTCATATACTCTTCCTAACATATCCTTTTCAGAAGCATCTTTTGTCCCTAATTTTAAATTAGTAAACAAATCTATTATCTCTCCTAGATTTACATTTCTAAAATCTGGACTATTATATATTTTAAATAGTACTCCTTTTAATGAAGGGTTTTCTTTTTCAATTAAATCTAAAGCATTATCTAATATTTCTCCAATGTTATAGTCTTTTGAGTGTTTAACAATATATGACCATCTTGATTTTTCTGGTACAAAGAAAATATTATCTTCCATATAAGCATCTCTATCTTCTTCTAATCCATATCCCTCTTTTACTAATTCATTATATTTTTCTTCAAATGTATCTGATATATATTTTAGAAATATTAATCCTAATACTACGAACTTATAATTAGTTACAGATAGACCTCCAATCATCTTATCTGCTGCTGCCCATAAAGTCTTTTCTATCTCTTGCATATCTTTACCCATATTATTACCTCACATCCATTAGATTTCAATCAATTATCAAATAAAATTATATCATAAAAACAGCAAAATTTGGCTATTTGACTAACAATTTGTGACAAAATTCATTATTTGCTATGAATATATTGCTAATTATAAAAAACTAATTAATACAACACGGAGGTGTGTATGTTATGAAAATATACTGATGAACATATAAGCGATGAAGAATGAAAAATGTAATTGATCTTTTTTATGATAACAATCTTGAATATAACATTACTTATATTATGCCTAAATCAAATGTGTATTATATAGCTAAAAATTATAATTGGAATGCAACTTATGAAGCAGTTTTCTATCAGCATTATACCGTTGCAAAAAATATATTTAATATTAGTGATAATAAGGATTATAATAGGTTTAAATCTGAAGTATTCGAATTATTAAGAATGAAGTATTATTTATAATTTATTTGTAGAAAAACGTTAAAAAAATAGTATTAGCATTTGCTCTAATACTCTTCTTGTTCTTATTTTAAACTAAGAATTAAATCCTCTAAGTAGTAATTATTATAATACATTTCTCGTTCTAAAAAATCAGACCAATTTTTAATTTCGATTTTTGTTTCCAACTTCGCTTTTCGATTTGTAATTCTCAATATAATTCCAAGCTTATTTATTACATCAAATACATAATTATCAGTGTTTAATCTATTACTATCTTTATAAGCTTCAATTATACTTTTAACAATTTTAAACGCTTCATCAAATTCATCGCTTGACAGATATTGTCTTGCTCTATCAATATATAAATTTATTTTTTCAATATAACTTCCATCTACTATTAATTCATTATATAAATTATTGTAATAATACTCATAGTTCTGTTTCGGATAATATTTTCTAAAATATTCACTGAACGCTCCCATTTCTATAGCTACATTGTTTAACCCAATTGGAGAAAGCAAATAATTCTTAATTTCTTCTGCTGGTATTTCCTTAATAATCGACTTAAGATTAATTTCTTTTTCTTTAATTGGTGATTTTAATTCAACTTCATCATATTCAAGGTTTGATATAGCAATTATTACAGCATATAAATGTTTACAAGGGTAAGTACAAGGGCATGTACATCTATAGTGCGCTGTATCATCATCTATCACTACTATTTCTACATCATATGGTTTAGAAGTGTTACCACTTACTTTTGCAAAATATTTATTCTTGGTTTTATAAACATTTTGAATATTTCCATCATAATAGTATTTCTCTCCTCTTTCTTTTATTTGGTAAGAAAAATCTTTGGCTAAAGAATTTTCTAAAGTACTCTCATCATAGTATATATCATTTTTTTCTTCGCTTGTTTTATGTATATTATTATTTTTTTCAGCATCTATTGAATTTAAAGTTGCATTTCTCATTGTATTATCCAAAAAAACTTTTGTATCTATTTCCATAACAAATCCCTTCCCTTTCTTAAGATATTATATCACGTTTTAAAAATTTTTAAATTACTTAAGTTTCTCTTATTGTGCCAATCTTGAATCATTTAACATCAATAATTATACTATTATAATCAATAAATTAATAGAAATTGATTTTTCAAGTAAAAAATAACTACTTTCTATCACTATTACAGTTGTTTAGAAAATTAGGAACGTAATTTTCTTTAGTGTTATTAATTCTTTTATTGGTGCTTAATAAATATTTATTAACTATTTCATTTTAAAATTTTTCATCGAATTTAATTTCATTATTATCTAAATCTTCTAATTCTCTATCATCAAATAAGTATTCTACTTTTCTATCCATAAATCCACACCCATTACATTTTATAAATCTAAAACTATATTACTATTATAACACTAATTATAAAATTTGACATTATTCGACATATTTCGACAAATTATGATGTTATAATACGCACTATATTTATTGACGAGGTGGTATGATGGAAGAGTTTAAAAAATTTAAAGAATTATTTGAGCAAACAAAGAAAAAAGGATGGATAAAATCTTTAAGAAAAGGAGACACTGGAGTTGGTTATACATTTGAAAAAACAATCGGTAAAGATGAAGAAAATTTGCCTATTGCTGACTATGGTTCGATTGAAATAAAAGCTACAAGGAAACATAGTAATAAACGGATTCATTTATTTTGCGCAGTTCCTGATGGAGATTATTTATTTCCTATTAAAAGAATCCATGAAAAATTAGGATACCCAGATAAACAAAGACCTGAATTTAAAGTATTTCAAATGGGTTTTAACGGGAAAGATTATTCTAATATTGGGTATTATAAAAAAGGCATAATCAAAGTAAATCGCAAGGAAAAGAAAGTGGATTTTATTGTTGTTAATTCAAATAATAAATCTATAGATATTAATGTATCATGGTCATTTCAACTACTATATCAAAGACTATATCTAAAGTTAAAGAAGCTAGCATATATAACTGCTGATACAAAATTTATAGATTGGAACGAGTACTTTTATTACTATGATTTAAGATTATTTAAATTAAAAGATTTTACAACATTTTTAAATCTAATAGAAAGTGGTGATATTGAAATTAGATTTTCTATTGGTGTTTTTAAAAGTGGTAAACGAGAAGGTCAAATACATGATAGAGGAACGGTGTTTTCTATAAACGAAGAAAATATAACAAAACTATTTACTGAGATAAAAATATAAAAGATATAAAAGATATTATTATCTGTTATCGATTACAAATTTATTCCTTACTAATTGTTTGTTTCCAAGGGGTTGCATAAAAAAAGCAACTCTTTTAAAGTTACTTTGAAATTTCAATGGTCGGGAAGACAGGATTTGAACCTGCAACCCCTTGGTCCCAAACCAAGTGCTCTACCAAGTTGAGCCACTTCCCGATATGGTGCGCCCGAAGGGATTCGAACCCCTGACCTTTTGGTTCGTAGCCAAACACTCTATCCAGCTGAGCTACGGGCGCGTATCCTTAAGGCTAACCATTACAATTATTTAAATGTAAATCCTTAAACCGTTTAAAACGGAGATATGGTTTTAAAAAAAAGATGGTGGCTCCAGGTAGAATCGAACTACCGACACCAGGATTTTCAGTCCTGTGCTCTACCGACTGAGCTATAGAGCCAAAAATAATGGCGGTTCCGACGAGAATCGAACTCGCGATCTTCTGCGTGACAGGCAGACGTGATAACCGCTACACCACGGAACCATTATTTGGTTGCGGGAGCTGGATTTGAACCAACGACCTTTGGGTTATGAGCCCAACGAGCTACCAAACTGCTCCATCCCGCGATATTGTGTAACAAATTTTAAATGGCGGAGAAAGAGGGATTCGAACCCCCGCGCCGTCGCCGACCTAACGGTTTTCAAGACCGCCCCCTTCAACCAGGCTTGGGTATTTCTCCAACAATTATGGTGCCTAAGGCCGGACTTGAACCGGCACGGGATTTGACTCCCGCAGGATTTTAAGTCCTGTGCGTCTACCAATTTCGCCACTCAGGCACATAACCCAAATTAAAATTCAAGTTACTTATTAAGTATATAATATTTTTATTTAAATTGCAATACTTTTCTTTAGTAAAATTCAAAGTTTTTTCGACTTTTAGTAGTTTTTTACTAAAAATCAGATATAATTAACCCAATTAATACCAAAACTCCTATTACTTACCAATCAAATGAATATTATCAAGAAGTACACCAGTACCTTCAACAACACATGTTAATGGACTTTCTGCAATAAATACAGGTACCTTTAACTCATGCGATAATAACTCATCAAAGCCATGAATTAGTGCTCCACCACCAGTAACTACTATTCCTTTATCAATAATATCCGCAGCAAGTTCTGGAGGAGTTTGTTCTAAAACATTTTTAGCAGCGTGAATAATCGCATACACGCTTTCTCTTAACGCTTCTTCTATCTCATCTGAGGTAAGTGTAATAGTATGAGGAAGTCCTGTTACTAAGTCTCTACCTTTAACTTCCATTTGCTCATTACGACTTCCTGGGAACACAGAACCAATACTAAATTTTATATCTTCTGCAGTTCTTTCACCAACTAATAATTTATACTTTTCCTTAATATATTTAACAATATCAGAATCAAATACATTTCCAGCAATCTTAATTGATGAACTTGTAACAATACCTCCTAAAGATAAAATAGCAATATCAGTAGTTCCTCCTCCAACATCAATTACCATATTACCACTTGGTTTAGATATATCCATACCTGCACCAATTGCAGCAACCTTAGGTTCAACTTCTAAAAATACCTTTCTTGCTCCTGTTCTTTCAGCAGCCTCTTTAATAGCATTTTTCTCAACTTGGGTAATATTTGATGGACAACAAATTAATATTCTCGGTCTTGAAAAGAATGATTTACCGTTAATTTTCTTTATAAAATTATTAAGCATAATCTCAGTTATTTCAAAATCAGCAATAACACCATCTTTCATCGGCCTAATTGCTTTAACTGTACCTGGAGTTCTACCAAACATTTCTCTTGCTTCTTGTCCAACTGCTAAAGGTTTCTTAGTTTCTGCATCTATTGCAACTATACTTGGTTCATTTAATACTATACCTTGTCCTTTTACATAAATTAATACATTGGCAGTTCCTAAATCTATTCCAATATCTTTTGTGAATTTAAACATTTTATCACCTCGCACATTCATTATTTCTTCTTTGCATCACCTATTATACCATATATTGCCTTATTTTGCGCAACTAATTATAAATTTTCATATTTTTTTCTTGTTGATTCACCACCACGTATATGCCGTATCTCTAAATGATAATTAAGTATCTTCTTTACTTCTTTATATATATTACTATTAATATTTTTTAATCTTCTATTCAAATCAATATGAACAGTACTTTTAGATACATTAAACACTTTTGCAATCTCCCTAATAGTCTTCTTAGTATTCACCATATATTCTGCTTCATCTATTACCCTTTTTGATATATTATTCAAGATATCACCTATTTAAATATATAAATAATAATCAATAATATACATATTTTATAAACAAAAAGAGCTCTACGCTCCAATCTCATCTATCGATTTATCAAAGTAATCTTCTGGATTTACTAATTTTTCTTTTATTGATAATTCAAAATATAGATGATTCTTTAAATCTGATGTAATATTTGCAGTTGAACTTGTTGCAATCTTCGCACCTTGTTTAACTGTATCTCCTTCTTTAACAGTAATATCTTTAATACTTTCATACGTAGATACAATCCCGTTGTCATGTTCAATAGTAATTATATTACCAACTGTATCATCGTTTGAAACTTTAGTTACTTTACCATCAAGAATAGATACAACATCAAATTCAGTATCTTTTCCATATGATACTCCACTGCTTGGCATGTATGTATCCTGATAATAAATTATAGATTCCTTCTGTTCATCTTCTGTACCTTGATAGTTATAAAAATTCTTAACTATTTTTACATCACTATCTGTATAAGGACGAATTATTGTTGTTTTAGTATTTACAACAGGTATATCCTCACGTGTTATACCCGTCTTTGATACATATTGATAATCAGGATTTTTAGTATCTAGCTTTTTATTATTAACCTCTAGTAATAGTATACCTCCTAAAAGCAAACCAAAGCCAATAACATACAAACTATAAACAACAGGTCTTTTTAATCTTCTATTCATTTTCTCACCTCTCATTTACAGTTTTACCATTTTTTATATTTTTATACCCTAATTATCAATTTTTTTAATATCAACTCCAGTATAGTAATATTTAATAATATCTTCATACTTAAATCCAGCAAGAGCCATGCCTTGCGCACCATATTGACTCATACCAACTCCATGTCCATATCCTTTTGTTTTTACTTTAATCTTTTCTTCATTTTCATAAAATGTAAAAAATGTTGATCGAAGTCCTAACTTAGTTCGAACATCTACTCCTTTAAAATAAGCGCCATTAATTTTTAAACTTTTAATTCTACCAGAGACAGTCTTTTCAACATCACTTATATCAAGAATATCACTATAGCCAATACCTAACTTATTATAAAAATCATTTTTACTAATTTCTATTTCAGTATTAAAAGAAGGTGAAGATTCATCCCACACACTTTCTACACTTCTTAAATAAGGTAACTCTTCATTAAATACTTCTTCACTATTTTCTGTATATCCAGTACTTGTGGAAAAGAAAAAAGCTTCTATTATCTCATCGTTATAAGTAATATATTCGCCCTTAGTATCAATAATTACTTTTTTAATTTTATTACTATATTCCTCGTATTTATCTCCCCAGAATTCTTTTAAGTTATCTTCACTATTATATACTTGACTATTTACTGAATCATATACATCAAAATCACTATTTTTACTATTTTCCATTGCATACATTACATAAGTTCTTGAGGCAACAGCTTGTGCTTTTAATGCTTCTTCATTAAAACTTGCTGGCATTTCTGATGAAACCACACCATACACATATTCTTCAAGTGGTACTTTTATTATTTCGCCAGTATCATCCTTTTTTACTCTAACCATCTTATTAGATGTATAGTTAAATGTAATCTCTTCCTTTTTTATAAAGAGATTAACTATTATAAATGGTACAAATATTATTAATATAGAAAAAAGTAGTATTTTTTTTATACTCATGATAATCATTACCTTTCATATAAAACATACTACTTTAGAATTTTACAATTTGAGAATTAATCACAAAATCATATAAGAAATTTGCAAAGAGATATGCAAGCGACATGCTTACCATTAGATATAATAATCTTGCTTGAAATACTCTATTAACTTTAAAAACATTATTTATCTTAATACTATCTAGGGCGAATATAGCAAGAGGTGTAGTTAGAACATATAAAATTAATTTAACATTCATAATTATTTATCTTACCTATTCTTCTATCATGTCTCTCACTTGGTTCGTGTTTAGTTTCTAAGAATACTTTTAAAACACTTTTTAATTTATCTATATCTAATCTACTTGATAAGGCAATTACATTTGCATCATTATCAGTACGTGTCATTTTTGCATCGTATTCATCTAATACTCTCGCACATCTAACTCCATTAACCTTATTAGCAGCAATACTCATTCCTATTCCTGTATTACAAATAAGTACACCAAAATCTATCTCACGACTAGCTACAGCTTCTCCTACTTTAAAAGCATAATCAGGATAATCTACCGAATCACTACTATTAGTTCCATAGTCAATTACATTATATCCTAATTCTTTTAAATAATTTGTAAGATTTTGTTTAACTTCTACCCCTCGATGATCTGTTGCAATTCCTATTTTCATTTTTTTCTTCCTCTCTTTATATTAAATAATGCTCCTAAATTTCCGTTTAAATAATTTAGTCCAAAGTAAATACCAAAACTAACCACTCCATAAACCATTAGTATTGGTATCTGGATAATTCTACCACTTAAATTAGTAGGTATAATAAATCTCATTAACAATATTGATATAACAAACACAATAATTGAGAATATAAAACTAGGTAATCTCTTCTTAGTATCGTTAAAACTAAAATTATATTTTTTATGCAAAATAGTTAATGACATAATCATTGATACCGTATATCCAAGCATAGCAGCAATTATCGCACCATAACTTACATCAAATCCGAGCTTATTAACTATTAACATAAATGGTACATCACATACTGTATTTATAATAAGTCCTGTAAGCACACTAGCAATTACTAATTTATATTTACTAAGTCCTTGTAATGTATTAACTACAACTGAATGAAGTCCACCAAAAAGCGCAGTATATACAAACATTTTATAAACAATTGGACCATATGTACTATTACCATAGAATAGCATCCATACTGGTTTAACTAATAATGATAAAAATATGGTTGCAGGAACAATGATTAAAAACGTACATTGTAATGCTTTATTAAATTTAGAATTAACATCACGCATATCCCCTTTGGTAAAGCTTGCAACGATATTAGGTATTAAACTTGTTGTAAGTCCTGTTGTTACTGCAAGTAATATATTATTAAGTTTTACACCCCAAGTAGTAAATACACTAAGAACTGACTCTACTTGTGTCATAGAAATGTGTAATATATCACTCATTGTACGTGATACTAATATCATATCCACTGTATTATATAAGTTATAGATTAAACTTACAATTATAAACGGAACTGAATAACCTATAATTTTTCTAACTATTTCTTTTTTACTAATATGCTTACTATCTTCTGCGTTTTCCGATAATAAGTTAGACATAGTAATCTTTCTTCTTAAGAATAGATAAGCAACTAATCCTCCAAAGAATGCACCACTTACGGCAATTCCTACCGCTACTTTTAAATCAGTATGAAGCAACTTTAAAGCAATAAAACTTCCAGCAATTATTATTATAACCCTAACTGCTTGTTCTATAATCTGACTATCCGCAGTTGGTTTAATATATTTATATCCTTGTAAGAATCCTTTTGAAACACTTAAGAAAGGTATTACTAAAATTGCGAATGATACCATACGTATTACAAAAGCAATATCTTCTATCGTGTTTCCACCTGTAGAGTCCCCTATAATTAAATGTCCTATTTGCGGAGCAAATATAAACAATAATATAAATATAACAAATGAGATGGCAAGTATTATTTTAGTTGCAATACTATATGTATCTTTAATTGCTTTTTTATATCCTAGTGCATTATACTCACTTGTAAGCTTACTAATTGCAAAAGGAAAACCTGCACTTGATATTGATAAAAATAGCATATATATATTATAAGCATAACCATATAAAGCTCCACCTTTTTCACCAATTATCGAGTTAAAAGGTATTACATAGATTAAGCCTATTACTTTTACAACAATAATTCCTAAAGTAGCAATTACTGCTCCTTCCATAAATGAATTTTTCTTCATGTTATCCCTCGATAATAATTGTACCAAATTGCTGGCGCAAAGTCTATAAGCATCTAAAGTTCAATGCTTTAAATATAGTATTATTATGTATATGAAGTATAAAAATATGAAGTAAA
>CACZAH010000002.1 GCA_902779035.1 uncultured Erysipelotrichaceae bacterium
CTCACTAGTAGTAAGCTACTAGTGACATTGCGCTGCAAGCAGCGGGGAATTTACCCAAGAGTTAGAAACATACACAGTATGTTCCTAACTTATTAAATGAAGTAGGATATTTTAAATACTGAGACTGATATTCTGACATTGCAGTATCAGCTATTCTACCATAATTATCTATGCTTCGCTTATTCGCACTATCTTTTACATTTCTAATAATATTCATAATCAGTATACTTACAATTGATGTTACTACTCCCAATATTACTATTGTTGCAATTAATTCTATTAAAGTAAATGCTTTTCTCATCCTATCACCCTACCAACTTATTTTAACTATTTAGTTTATATTTGTTTGTCGTATTCTAAATTAATTATATCACATTTTGTGCGTAATTAGAGAACTTTTTATAATATTAATTTTCTAAATGAGAAAATTATCTTAAAAGGCGATATATTAGAGTACGAACTGCTTAGATTTAATGAATACTCCCCGGGTCAAGACCTCGATTGTCCTGATGGACAATCGACTCTCTTCGAGAGCGGGGTATCTATATAATCTGCAGTTTAACAACTGCTCACTAGTAGTAAGCTACTAGTGACATTGCGCTGCAAGCAGCGGGGAATTTACCCAAGAGTTAGAAACATACACAAGGGATTTAAAGTCTAAAGATATAGCTAAATATATTGGTGTAGATAAATCTACATATTCTGAGCGGGAACACTCTAAAATACCAATTCCTACAAGAAAATTAATAGAGCTTGCTAATTATTATGAGATTAATATAGATTATTTATTAAGATTTACAGATAATAGATGTAGTATTAAAAGTAATAGTAATTTAGATTTAAAGATGATGGGTAAAAGGATTAAAGAGATTAGAAATGATTTAGGTTTGTCATTACGAGAATTAGGAAGTATACTTAATTGTTCTTTTTCATCTATTGCAAGTTATGAAAGAGGAGAAAAGTTAATTAACTCTGAAATACTAATTAGTCTTGCAAAATTTAGTAAGTGTTCAATTGATTATATACTTTTAAGAAGTAATAACAAGTTTTGCAAATAGTTATATTATACTAATTCATACTTTCTAGATATTATTCTATTTTCATTACAATAATGTATGATAAACTTAATAAATTAATAAGTTATAATTACTTAAACTCAATTGGTGCTACAGTGGGGCACCTTTTTGTATCAATTACTTCATCCTTTGTCACAAGTACAACATAATGACTATATGATAATAAGTGCGACAATGTCGCACCATTTTGAATAATTCTATAAAACTGTATTTTTCTCAGTTCAATTCTCGTCACACAATGTGTGACCTCTTTAAATCAATAAAACTATCTACAATACTTAAGATTAATATCAATTATTATACTAATTCATACTTTCTTGACATAATTTCTTCTTTAATTTTATACCCAGTTACAAATTGATTATTCTCTTTAACTATTAATATACCAATATCTATATAATAGCTAATTTCATTAATATCTTTTAATGATAATCACTCAACATAATAGTTTCTAATTGGGCAGCAACCTGCTGCCTTTTTTGTAACAAATAAAACTTTCTAATATATTTAAGTAACTTGTAAAATACCCTCAACCTAAATCATTTGTTAATTTATCACCATATTTAGTTTTACCTTCTCCACCTTGTTCTTCAACAAATAATATACCTACTTAATAACTTATTATTAAATTACTCCTATTTTTTGAATAACCTTTTGCTTAGTAAATTATAAAATAAATTACATTTTTAGATTAATTCATATTCTCTAGATATAATCTCATCATTAGTTTTATACTTAATTACAAATTGATTATTTTCTTTAACTATTAATATGCCAATTGTTTTATTATGATTAGATGTTTTTAAATTATTATCTATATAATTCATATAGAACTCTATCTGTCCTATATGTTCTTTTTTTAATTCTGTTACTTTAAGTTCTACTACTACGTAACAATTATACTTTATGTTAAACAGTAATAAATCTATATAATTATATGTACTATCTAATTTTATTTTATACTCATTCTTTATAAAGCAATAACCATCACCTAATTCACTTAGAAAATGTGGTATATCTTCTAGTATTAGTTTCTGTAACATTTTCTCTGATATATTATAATTACTAGCTGTATTTCTAATAAGTATTGGACTCTTTACTGTATCAACTAATTCTAACTTTTCTTGCTTAGATATTTTATTTCTAGTATCCTCATCTAATCTCCAATATTCCTTAGTTTTAATCTTTTCTCTTAAATCTTTTCTACTTAAATTATACTTTTGACATATGTCTATATAATAGTTAATTTCACCAGCATATTTAAGCTTCATTAATTCATCATAGTGGCTTATTGTCAATTTGGCCGCCGCCGGCGGCCATTTTTGTTTTTTACAGAAAGCATAAAATTGTCGCATTCTTCTAAGAGTTCTTTCATTATATTTTTTCCCCACATCAACAACCAATTTGCTAGCATATTGCTTAACTACATTCTTACCATAGTGTTTTCCAGCATCACTAAGTAACTTCCCTACTTCATAATATGTTATTAAATCACTTCTATTTTTTGAATAATCTTTTACTTTCTTTGTTAATTCATTATTAATTAATAATTCTTTTATACTGCTATAATAGTCCATATAATCACCGCCAGAATTACTAATATCATAATAGGTATGCTTAGTCAAATACACGTTTTTAATGAATTACATAAAATTTTTAACAAAATTTTAAATATTACAAGTAAATTTTTAAATATAGATAAAATTACAATTCTAAATAAGAAAAAACGGAGTTTTAAAATAAATTACATTTTTATATACGAAATTTCTAATACAAACTCCGAAAAAGTCGAAATATTAATCATTATCGGATACTGTTATGTCTCTATTAGCAGGACCGCTTATGCATTTACCATTTATATCAAATCTTGAACCATGGCAAGGACAATCCCAAGTATGTTCTACTTCATTATATCTTAATCCACATTTAGCATGAGGGCATTTCTTTTCTACTTTATGCTTATCTTTACACATTACTTTCTTACCATCTATATATCTAGTATCTACATTACTATTAATTCCTTTTATATAACCTTCTATATTTTTTACTATATTACCAAAATAAGTTGGAATTAAACCAAGACTACCTCTATTTGGTGAAAATAATTCTGTATACTTATTTTTCTTTTTATTAATAATATCTGATAAAATGCTTCCTCCCATAAATCCATTTATTAATCCCCAAGTATTATAACCTGTAGATATTAACATATTATCTTTAAATCTACCTATATAAGGCATTCCATCTGATGTCATAATATCTATATTACTCCATAAATAATCTGGATTTAGTTTTAAATCTTTAACTTTCTTTAACAATTCATTAAAGTTACTTAAATCATCTACATCTTTATTAATTGTATGAGAATTACTTAAATAGATTAGATAATCTTTATATGTTCTAATAGATATAAATGGATTAGAATAACTAATTAGTGATACTGGATCTATCTTCTTTTTAGATGCACTTATATATGATTTTTCTAAGTTTACCTTTATTGGAAAGAACATTGGTTTAATAAAATAAGGATAATGTGATGCGATTACTACCCACTTAGATTTTATTTTATTATCTTTAGTATATGATATATAACCATCTTTTTTCTTTTCTATTTTTATAATACTAGTGTCTTCGTATATAGGATAAGTATTATCTTTAAGTAAGCCATAAACAAACTTTATAGGATTAATCATATATGTTTTATCTACACTAAACATATACTTAGACTCCACAAGATTATTTGATGTTTCTTTTGTATTAATACCACGATTGTTTAAAAACTTAGATAAATCTTTTAATTTATCAATCTCTTTTTCTTTATTTGTATATAGATATGAATCTACCTCTTTTAAATCACAATCTATCTTTTTATCATTAATTAGTTTAACCATCTTATTCATTCCATCTACTTGAAAACTTATATATGAAAATGCATTCTTATCTCCACTATACTTTCTTATTTTATCAAGCAGATCATTTTGTAAGAAGCTAAGTTTACCAGTAGAATTACCAGTTGTGGAATAGGCTATCTTATTTTGTTCTACAAGTGCAACAGATAAATTACTATCTCTTAAATGATATAGTGTACTTACTCCTGTAATACCTCCACCTATAATTACTACATCGATATCAAGATCTTTATCTAGTTTGTTATAGTTAGTTTTCTTAGAATAATCTTTCCATATACTAATATTTTTCATTTCATCACCATGGTTAGTATTACCAATTATAAAAAATTAATACTAGATTATTTATTATTATTACTATGGTCAAGGATTAACAATTTATAATAAGTAACTAATATAACAAAAAAGGGGCTGTCGAGAAACTAAATAATTAGTTTCCTCAACAGTTTCTTTTTTTAAATATTATAAAAGCCTTGAAAGTTTGGTGCTTTCAAGGCGTTTTGTGATACAATAATCTTGTTCAAGGAGTTGTATCACATGGGATATTTTAACATAAAAAGGCCAATATTCATAGTGCCTTCAGAAAAATGTAGTGAAAAATTCGAGAAAATTGATAAATTTATGATTTTGCTTGAAAAATCCGGTGTTTATAGAATAATCAATTATGTAAAGTACAAAGATAAAAAGTGTAAAGGCAGAAATGGATATAACCCTTATAATTTATTTGCAGCAATAATATATTGCTTTGCAAAGTTTAATGCTACATTAAGAAATATCGAAGATAAATTTATATTTGATTTAAGAACTATATATATCATGGAAGGCAATATTCCAGATCATTCTACAATTGGCAATTTTATTAATACATATATAGTCCCTTATCAGTTTGAGATATTTACATGTATAAATAAAGAAATAATAAAAGAATTAGGTTTAGATATATCTGATACTTATATTGATGGAACCAAAATTGAGGCTAACGCCAACAAATATAAATTTGTATGGAAACCAACTAAATTTCATAATAAATTAGATATAAAAATCAAAGAACTATTAAATAAAATTGGATATGAACACACAGATGAACCAATAAAATCATGTGATTATAATCAAATATTAAAATCATATGTAACCACAAACAATATTGATATTAATAATATACCATCAGGTCGTGGAAAAAGATTAACCCAAGAACAAAGAAACTATAAAGTTGGATATAAATATTTAGTAAAATTGGTAGAATATGAGGAAAAAGAACGAATTTGTGGAGAAAATAGAAACTCTTATTTTAAAACAGATCATGATGCTACAGCTATGGTTTTGAAAGAAGATTATTACTCAAAATTAAGTCACGATTTTCATGCTGGATATAATATTCAAGTAATGGTATCTAGCTTGTTAATTCTAATGTATGGTGTATTTCAAGATAGGTCAGATATAAATACACTTATACCTATGAATGATTTGTATTTTAAATATTATAAAAAATATCCAATTAATGAATGTGATGATGCTGGCTATGGAAATTATAAAAACTATAAGTATATAAAGGAACATAATATTAAAAATTATATTAAATTTCAAAATTGGGAGGGAGAATCAACAGGAAAAAATCCTCAACTGTTTTATACATTTGACGATGGAGTGATGTGTTTAAATACTAATATAGGGGAAATAGTTTCGTTTGATTATTATCACAGAAAAAAATATAAAGATGGAGTTTTATATAAATTTAAAGGTTGCAATAATTGTGGCTATTCTTACAAATGCAAAGCAAAATTAAAAAAAGAAAATAGAGATACTGATTATCGATATTATGAAATAATCCCTGAATATGAATTATTAAAAGAAGAAGTAAGAAATAATTTATTAAGTCCAAAAGGAATAGAAATTAGAATAAATAGAAGTATTCAAGTTGAAGGAACTTTTGGTCAAATAAAAAATAATATGAATTATGACAGAATAAGAAGACGTGGCTTAAAAAAAGTATCCTCTGAAATAATGTTAATGTGTCTTGGAGTTAATATTAGAAGATATATTGCATCTTTAGACGAGATCAAATTTAAAAGCAATTGTTGGAATACACCTCCTAATTTAAAGAAAGAGATGTTTCCAAGTGTAAAGCAAAAAAGAAAAAAGTGTAAAGTAAAAAAAAGAAACTGTTGAGAAAACTAATTATTTAGTTTCTCGACAGCCCCTTTGAATACATTTTGGTGGAGAATAAGGGACTCGAACCCTTGACCCCCTGCGTGCAGGGCAGGTGCTCTGAGCCAACTGAGCTAATTCCCCAATCAAAACTTACTTATAGAGTATAACATCAAATGCACGCAGTTGTCAATACATTTTTAACTTTTTTTCATTTTTTTATTGTATATTTAAAAGAATTTTGTTATAATTATCTTGGTCATGTTCTAGAACTTCCTTTTATAGGGGTATAGTTCAATGGTAGAATAACGGTCTCCAAAACCGCTGATGTGGGTTCAACTCCTGCTACCCCTGCCATTTATTAAATCTACTCCAACTTTTGGAGTTTATATATAATAATTTAAAGGAGTACAAATAAATATGAATAATACTTATACTTTAGAAGACATAGCAAATTTTATTGCTGATTATAAAGAATCACACGGAACTGAACCAAAAAATTGGATGCTCAGCGTTCCTATAGTTGGAAGAAAAATGTATCAAAAAGCAGCTTTTGAAAGTCAAAAAACAGATGTTTTTGAGCAAGCCTATAACAAAGCTAAAAAAGGAAGTATAGAAGAACAAGAAAGTTTTATTAATCAAATGACTCCTATACTAAATGATTTTTATTCTAAAAAAGAAACAAAAAGAAGATAATTATAATAAACGCAATGGTTTGCATAATGTAATTGAGCAATAATTTGGAAAATCGTTCGATTACCGTGCCACTTATAATTACTAAAACACTAACTTAACTGTTAGTTTTTTTCATATAAAAGTCTTACCATACAAATGGTATCAAACGATATTTTACTTTATTTTTATACTCTTTATATCCTTTTAATTCTTTTTCCAGCACTTTTTCTTCATTAATAATTCTTCTAGAAATAATAAATGGGTATATTAAAAATATTACAAATGAAATAATCGATCCTAATACTAAAGGTATTGTTAAAAACAATATAATAGTTATAGAATACATTGGATGTCTTACTATACCATAAAATCCAGTATCTATAACTTTTTGATCTTTCTCAACTTTTATAGTTCTAGAAAGATAAGTATTTTCTCTTAAAACTTCAGCATATAGAATATATGATATTACAAACAATACCGAAGCAAGTATTATAACCGTGTTAGGTATCATTATCCATTTAAATCTATAATTTAAACCCGATATTACAAATCCAAGTATAAACATTAAACCGCTATATATAATTACCTTTTTTTGTTCCTTTTCACTCTCTTTAACATCTAGTCTACTTTGCAATAACATAGGATTTCTAAACATTAGTATAACACCAACTATAAACATTGGAATAAATAGTATTCCAATAAATAGCCAAGCATTACAATAATTAAACGTATTTGCTGGAAAAAACAAAAGAAATCCAACAGAAATTACACCTAAAGTATACCTTGTTATAGCTTTAATAAATAATTTTATATTCACATCATCACGTCCCCTTTTTATACATCCTTAATCTTCTTATTAAAATCTTTAATCTTCTTTTTAGCATTACTAGTATTTACTTTATCTAACCACTCAGCTCTAGGTCCATATGAGTAATCATCTGTAATTACTGTTATTCTATCTCTGTTTTTAAGAGTTTGTCCTAAATCAGTTACATACTCACCATTAACTTTTGCTCCAACCAAAGTATTACCAACATCTGTATGAATCTTATATGCAAAATCTATTATAGTCGAATTCTTTGGTAATTCAATAATATCTCCTTTAGAAGTATATACATATATATTATCATTAAATAATTCCTGCTTTACTTGGGATACAAAGTCTTTGTTATCTAGAAACATATTATTAATATCTGTAAGTGTTTTAAAGAATTGAAATTTCTCTCTTAAATCTTTTTGCATTTTATCTCTGGCATCGCCTTTATTTATATCCCAGTAAGCAGTAAGACCAAATGATGCAATTTTATCCATGTCAAACGTTCTAATCTGTGTTTGAACAAGTTTATCTCGAGGCGCAAATATTGTTGTATGAAGTGACTGATACAAGTTAGTTTTAGGATTCCATATATAATCTTTAAACATTTCATTAACTGGATGATATTTACTATGAATAAGACCTAATGTTTTATAACAATCCCATAGCTCATTAACCATTATCTTAAGTGACAGCAAGTCATGTATATCACTTATTTTATATCCTTCAGATTGCCTTTTATAAATACCATATAAGTTCTTAGTTCTAACTTTAATCTCATTTGGAATATTTTCATTTTTTAAAATATATTCAATATTCTGTAATACCTCTGTTAAAACTATATTATTCTCTTCACTTGCTCTAGACATAATATTATATAACTTTCGATATTCTTTAGGTTTTAAGTATCTAAATGATATATCTTCTAATTCACTTTTAATTCTATATGCCCCTATATAATAAGCAAGAGGTACAAATATTTCTAATGTTTCTAACGAATTTTCTTTCTGCTTAAATACAGATTTATATTCAAGAGTACGCATATTATGCAGCCTATCAGCAAGTTTAATTATAATTATTCTAACATCATCAGTAATACTAGTTATAATCTTTCTTGTATTAGCTAGATTTTGTTCAGCCTTACTTGAGAAATTCATCTTACTTATCTTGGTTACTCCATCAACAAGATTTGCTATATCACTATTAAATAGTTCTGCAATCTCTTCTTTAGTTGCATGAGTATCTTCTAGCGTATCATGAAGTAAAGCCGCACACACAGTATTTCTATCTGCATGCATTTCTGCAACTATATATGCAACATTAAGCGGATGTGTTATATAAGGTTCACCGCTTTGCCTAGTTTGTCCACTATGCATCTGATCTGCATATTCATATGCTTTTCTAATCATTCCAACTTCATCCCTGTTATACATTTTAACTAATTCTAATAATACATCAATATTCATAAACTATTCCTCCCAACAAAAAAGCAATGAACCCAAATAATCCCTAGGATTACTGTTCATTGCTTATACACAAAGTGGCCATAAGTTTTAATGTACATATTCGTATTTCTCTTATCATAAAGGCCACCTCCGAAATTAATGATAATAAGATAATACTCTTACTTTCGGTAAATGTCAAGGTATATTGCAAATAAAATTTATATATATTAAAATATAATATAGTTTTAAGGAGGAAAAGTTATGCAAATACCAAATTATAATTATCACTCTCATACCAAAAGATGCGGTCATGCTGCATTTATAAATGATGAAGACTATATAGATGAATATAGAAAGCATGGCTTTAAGTATATTGGTATTTCTGATCATATGCCAAACACTAAATATCAATTGCCTGATGAAAGAAGCAGAATGGATATTATTCATTTTAATGACTACTTAAAAAGCATTAAAAAACTAAGAAAGAAAAATAAAGATATTAATATTCTAATTGGACTTGAATGTGAATATTCTAAAACTCTTGGTAAACATTTATGTAATTTAAAAGATAAATGTGACTATCTAATACTTGGTGAACACTATATAGATGGTATTAGTCCAATAAACAATATAGAATATCCACTTGCATATGCAAAAATTGTATGTGAAGCAATGGATACTGGTTTATTTGATTATATAGCTCATCCAGATTGCTTTTTAAAGTTTCGTGATACTATAAAAGAAAACACTGAAACATATATTAAAAACTCAAAGAAATGTTTTAAAATGATATGCGAGAAAGCTAAAAAGTTAGATATTCCCCTTGAAATCAACCTCACTTTTGTAAATAATGTTAAAATAATGAATGATAATGAATATCCTTATCCACATAGGTTACTCTTTGACATAGCAAATGAAGTTGGTAACAAATGCGTAGTAGGAATCGACGCTCATAATTCAAGTATGATTGCAAAATATAAAGATTCCTTTAATAAAGTATTGAGATATTTTCCCAATATTAATATCATTTATAATTATAATCCTTTAACACATAGAAATAAACAACTTGATAAAAAGTATGATAAGTTTAAAAAAAATATAAAAAGTTTTGAACATTATTACCTACTTAAAATAATTAAAAGAATACCTTATAATTCTAATAATGATGAAATTATAAGCACATTTAATAAACTAAGAAAGAATTTAATTAATAGCAAGAATACCATTATAAATACGTTACTTAAAGAAATAGATACTATTAATAATTCTATTTTAGATATAAATGATAAGAATAACATGATTAATAGAAAGAAAGAATTTATTAAAATTACTGACAAAAGGTACAAAGGCCAAGATAAATTACTTAAAGATATGATTGCAATACTAAATAAGAATAAAAATAACTATCAAGGTCAAAAACTGATTAAGAAGTTAAAAGAATATTACTCATAATTTTAGAGATGTAATATTCTTTTTATTATCATTTACTATTTCTTTATAAAATATAGATGGATTGTTTGGTTTAAGCAAATATACTTCATTCTTTGAACGTGTAAGTGCAACATAGAATAATCTTCTTTCTTCTGCATATTCATACTCCTCTTTAGGAAAAACATAATCTATTACTTCTGGATTGTTAATCTTATTAGGAAATCCCAATATATTATCTTCTAAATTAATTATAATTACTGTATCGCTTTCTAATCCTTTTGCAGAGTGTACTGTTTTATACTCAATATTATTACCATACTTATTACTTATTTCTTGTATTTTATCAATACTAATATACTTATATATATCTTTATTATTTCTACCAAGTATTAGAATATCTCTATTATTGCTACTTAAATAATCAAGTAATTCTTCTAACTTTTTTCCATCAACTATAACTATCGGTCTTATTATATGCTTATTAGTCACTATATCTTTTTTAATCTGTTTCTTATTTTTCATGATAAATTTACAGGAAATATTTACTATCTCTTTACAACACCTATAATTATTTTTTAAGTATATTACTTTTGATTTATTGTTTTTGAATGTTTTTAAATAAGACTCCAAACTACTTCCAGAAAATCCATATATAGATTGATAATCATCACCTACAACTAATAACCTTGCTCCAGTAGCATTTATAATACTATTTAATAATTTCATTCTTACATCAGATATATCTTGAAACTCATCTACAATTATATATTTATATTTTAAATCAACTTTACTTACATAATTAGAAGATTCCCTAATTAGCAAATTCAAATCAATTTCATACTTAGAATATAATTCACTAACATATAAATAATAAATATCTATAATAACCAATGTTAACTTTTTATACTTCTTTATCTTTAAGAAATCATTTATATTTTTACCACTAACAATAAATAATTCTATAAACTTTTTTATTGTATACTTTAAGTAATTAAAGCATCCTTTACTAAGATAATATTCATACTTATTAACATTAGTCTTATCAATTAGATTAACTAATATCTTTTTTATTTTCTTATTATGTATAGCTATACCTAAAAAATATTCATCTATTACATAAGAAAGATAATTATTATTCAATTTATATTTATCACCTATTATATTTAAACTCAAACGATGAAACGTCATTACATCTACATTATATTTAAATCTAAATTTAAGATTATTAACTGCCTCATTGGTAAAAGATAAACATAATATTTCACTTTCTTTTATATTACATTTTTTTACTAAGTAATTAATCTTACCAACTATTAAAGATGTTTTTCCACTACCTGCCCCAGCTACTACAAGAGTAATTAACTCATCAGTATATACTGCACTTAATTGTTCTTTATCTAAATTGTATTTACCTACTTTTATATTGTTTTTACACATATTATCTATATATACATTATTATAATAATCAATAAATTTATTAATTCTATATATAAGTAAATACTTTCTTAATACAAATCTATATTTGCATCTATTTAAGTATAAAGCAACTATTTTAACTCTAGAATTGTAATCGATATACATATAACCACCTATAATATATATACAACAAAACTTTTAAATTTCCTTCAAAAAAAGATACTTTTTATAGTATCTTAATAGTTTTCTTTCTTAATTTCAAAGTACGATTGTGGATGATTACATACCGGGCATACTTTTGGAGCAGACGTCCCAATTACAATATGTCCACAATTACGACACTGCCATATAGCATCTCCATCACGTGAAAACACTAAATCACCCTTTACATTCTCAAGTAACTTTCTATATCTTGCTTCATGCTCTTTTTCAATAGCCGCAACACACTCGAAAAGTTTAGCTATTCTATCATATCCTTCCTCTTTAGCAATTTTAGCAAAACTATCGTACATATCTGTCCACTCATAGTTTTCACCTTCAGCTGCAGCAAGTAAGTTGTCAGCTGTATCAGGAATAGAACCGCCATTTAATTCTTTAAACCACATCTTCGCATGTTCTTTTTCATTTTCTGCAGTTTCTAAGAATATTGCGGCAATTTGCTCATAACCATCTTTTTTGGCTTTACTTGCAAAATATGTATATTTATTTCTAGCCATACTTTCCCCAGCAAATGCAGTCTCTAAATTCTTATAAGTTTTACTTTCTTTAAACTCCATAAATCCTCCTTCTAGCAACCTATTATAATAAATATTAGTATTAATTGCAAGAAATTAATTAGATTTTATCCAATCAGCATATAAAGTTATTGTATCACCTGCTTGGACAATATCTTTAACATAAACTTCATCTCCAAATAATGAATAACCATAATTATTACAATAACTCATATCTGTCCAATCATTATATACTTTATTCACATCCGTATAACACAACCATTTATTATCGCTTCTTTTTACACGCCAACCATTAAATTCAAATCCATCTAATTTAAATTTATTTCCTTTTAGCGGTGCTTGCTTTCCTACTGCAATTTTCTGGATTCCCATTGTACCTTGTCCTCCATTTGCATCATAAACTATTGTATACCCATTTTTGCTAGTTACAGAATCTCCCATCAGTTCTGGAGCGATACCAACAGATAACATCATTATAAATGCACTAAGAGAAACAATTGAAATAATAACAGGAGTAAGACTTCCTTTCTTTTTTGTTTTTACTTTAACTTTTCCATTTTTCATATAATAAACATCCTTTCTCATTATTTATTTACATTATTATAGTAATACATTTCCGATAATTCCTCAGAAACATTTTCTAATTCTTCATTAAAATTAGTATTAAGTATACTTTCTAAATAGTATATAAGTTCATGATTGCTAGTAAACTTATTTAAATCAATACCATTTTTATTAAGAATATCTAATTGATAATCTGTTAATAATAAACCACCAACTTTCTTATAATAATTATCTTCACTAATCATTTCTATCACCAAAATCTAATATTTTAACAATTCTTATATTCTTACTAGAAAATGTATTTACATTCTCGTTATTAGATATTTCTAATTTATTATAATTTTTGTCATACTTTTTAAATTTATGACTTGCTATAGATAATCCTAGTAATAAGTACTGTGAAGCAAAAAGTGCCATAGATATTTGTAACAGGGTTAATATGGTAGTATCAGAATATAATTTAACCTCACTCGTTATATCAATCTTCTCACTAGAGATTATACCTATTATTAATATAAATATAAAATCTATTAGTACATTTATAATACCCGAAATTATTTTATTACTCTTATATACTTTTCTGTTAATCATGCTGTATACAAACGTTACATTAGTAATTATCAACATAACTACATATATTCCTAAATTAGGAAAATATAAAGCTTTCATTATTATTTCAATAAATGAATCAATTACCTTTATTATAATATTAAAATACTTAATAAGGAAGAAAGTAATTAAAAATATTCCAGTAAAAATATATATAAATTTACTAAACTTTTTATGCTTTCTTATATCAATTATCATAAATATAATAAGTAGTATTCCTACTATAGCATATATAATAAAAAACGGAGTTGAAATGGCAGTATTAAATAATAGTTTAATTTTTTCAACTATCGATAAATCTGCCATTATATCACCTTCCTATTTTTTCTCTTTTTTAGCGAGTTCAAATATATATACAGTTTGCTCGGTATCACTACCACGAGTACACGTTATAAGAGTCAGCACTGTCTTAGATGGATCTCGTCTAACTTCAACTGTTCCAGTTTTAGGAACATTATATATATTTTTAAGTTCATATGTATACTTATATCCATTATAAGTAACCGCAGCTTTATCACCTACAGATAACATATATAATTTATCAAAATAGCAAACCCAACAATTGCCAGAATGAGCAGCAAGAATTAAATTACCATTTTCAACATCGGGCATAGTAGAATATTCAATTAACGTTACATTTTTGTTAACATTATTATATGGTGATTCTAAATTTAGAAATCCTTTTTTAATACCTAATTTACTTATTTCTAATATACCTATATAATTATATGTTATACTTTTATCCTCTTCGCCAATATCAGCAAGTCTTTCAGGCACTGGATCATCAGGCACGCTAGGTTCAGGCTCTTCTTTTTCAGTTTCAATATTTTTTGGCATTTCATCTTCATATAACAAAAGATTCATTGATGAATATATTTTTTCTTTCTTAGTAACAAAATAATTATAACTAATTAAGAACAATCCAAATATAAACAATATTAAAGAAAAAAGAAGAACTGTACTAGTTCTAGGCTTTTTTCTTCTTCGTTTCATAGAATAATACACCAGTACCAAGGCCTACTAATACTAACCCAGCAATCATAGCAATTATATTTTGTATATCGAATGTATCAGGAACTTCTACATTAGTTGCATCCTTCATAACTAATGTATTATCTTCGTCATTTTTTAATTTACCATCCTGAATAGTAAAGTTAATTGATTCTGCTAAAGTATATCCCTGCGGAGCAGTAAGTTCTGTTAATGTATAATCCCCGTCAGATAATCCTTGTATTTCTTGAGACTTATCAGTTGATGTCCAATTAGCAACTTCATTTCCTTGAGCATCTGTAATAATAAGTTTAGCTCCAGGTAACTCCTTTGAAGAAGTTATACTTTGCTTACTAACATAAATAGATGAATGTGTATTTGTTAATGTAATAATATTTTTTGAATTATCTTCAGAAATTGTTATTTCTACTGAAATAATTCCACCAACATATCCTGCAGGCATTTTTGTCTCAGTGACTCTATATTTTTTTCCAACTGCTAATCCTTCAATTACCTTCGCGGTAGTTTCAGTAGTAAATGTGTCAACAACACAAGATGATAAATCATCAGTTGTATCAATCAACGAATAGGTACAACTTAAATCAATAATCTCAATCTCAGCGCCTGCAACTGGATTTCCTGCTTCATCTACCTTATTTATTGTTAAATTATTACTAGCAGCTTCATCCATGAGTGTAATAGTTCCTGATTGATTATTTTCATCAATAGTAACGCATGAATTTTCACTATTTAATTTATATCCCTCTGGAGCTTTTACTTCTGTTACACAGTATTCTCCAGGTTCTACACCATAAAAATCAAATTTTCCATCAATAAGTAATTTATTTTTAGCAAATTCAGCACCATCTTTTGTAATATTTACAGTTGCACCATTTAAATATTTTGTATTATCACTTGCATCCACCTTATGAACTTCTAATTTGTATCCGCTATTTGAAGCTGTCGCATCTTTTGTATAACATGCAGGTTCTAAATCATAAGGGGTAACACTTTGATAATTTTCACCACACGAATAATTTTGTGCACTATTCATACATTGTTTATCAGTTACATTAAATGTATAATTTGATCCATCAGGAATAGTTGCAGATAAAGTTACGGTTTTATCTGCTCCTATTTGAGTAGATGCCTCTGCAGTACTTTCTGTACCATTCACGGTATATGAAACTTCATTCTTAGTTAAATGACAATTAATTTTTTTACCAGCATAATCAGCACAAGTTACTGTAGCACTTGCAACGCCATCTTGATATGATAAATTTGAAATTGTTACAGTAGTTTTGCCAAAATTGTTGTATGCATACTTTCCTACAGCCAACAACTTATTATACACATTCTTTTTAAACGCACCATTATTAACAGGCAAATTATTTAAGTTATTAGTCTTAGCACCATAACCGGCACCGCTTGTATAACCTTCGTATAACAATGAATTAATAGCAAGTTCTGCATAGTAATAATTGTCCCAACTAATATTACCACTAGCATCTTTTACCGATGCAATAACTGCACCTATCATTGCTGCAACTCTTTTATTTGTCGTTTCATCAGTGCTCCACTTAAGACTAGGTGTACATGTTGAACCATTTTGAGGAACAGTTTTTCTAAAATTCGTACAGAATATTTTATCTTTCTCATTGGAACTATATGTTTTCCTATATAATCTCCATCCTTCTTTTTCGCCTAAAAGATTCTTTTTATTAATATTTGGCTTAATACTACTTGGATAACCAACTGCATTAACTTTATCTATCATTGCAATTAGAGCCACAAAAACAATTAGAATAATCACACACATTCTCTTTCTCATACCATTACCTCTCAATCATTACATAAATTATAACATACATAAAAAAAGTTAGCAAGTATATTTTCTAACTTTTTTTGTATTTCATTAAAATATATTTTTATACATATTTAATTACAATTATTCTTTTCTTCTTTTTAATTCATAGAATATTGTAAAAATAACAAGACCAATTATTGCAAATCCAGATATAACAATAAGAATACTTCTTATACTAAATGTATTAGGAACATCAACAATTGTTGAATCGCGCATTACTACGATGTTATCATCATCACCTTTAACCACTCCATTTTCTATAGTAAAATTAACTTTTTCAGCAATAGTATATCCTTGTGGAGCAGTAAATTCAGTTAATGTATAATCTCCATCGTGTAATCCAATAATTTCTTGAGGCTCTTCAGTTGATGTCCAAGACTTTATTTCGTTACCTTGTGAATCAGTTATAACTAATTTTGCACCTGGTAATTCTTGTGTTGATGTAATGCTTTGTTTACTCACTTTAATTAAGGAATGAATATTTGTAAGTGTTACAACATTTTTGCTATCATCAGCATCTATAGTAATATCAACAGACCATATTCCATCTGCAAAGCCATCTGGCCTTTTTGTTTCTGAAACTTTATATTTATTTCCAACGGCTAATCCCTCAATTATTTTTGGTTGACCATCAGTGACAAATTTTTCTATAACACATTCTGACGAATCAGCATTTTCATCATCTAAAGAAAGTATACAATTTAAGTCACTAACTTCGATTTCAGCTCCAATAACAGGGTCATTATTCTCATCTACTTTATTAATAGTTAAAGGCCTCTCATCCTTTTTATTAGTTATAATTATTGTGTTATCATTTGGATTTTCTCTACTAATTGTTACACATTTCTTTTCTGAATTCAATTTGTATCCAATAGGAGATTTAACCTCTTCTGCACAATATATTCCAGGTTCAGCAACAGATGATTCAAATTTCCCATCAACAAGTTCTATATATCCATCGTTTTCGCTAATTAAATTTACAGGTTGCTCTTGCTCGTTTGCTTGATAAGTTATACGAATAGATGCGCCATTTATAAATACGTTTTCATCATCAGCGTCTTTTTTAAACACTTTCAATATTAGATTTCCTACTACTGGAGATTTTGCTTTAACCTCTTTACATTCATCTTTTAATAAATTTGGTGTTAATGATTGATAAAAGCCACATTCATACTCCTGAGCAATTTTCCAACATCTTTTATTAGTTGCTTCAAATTGAATGCTTATCTGTCCATTATTACTATTCTCAATCTTACTAGTAGTTAGTATAACGGTTTTATCATTTTGTTCAGTAGCCTCTACAGTAATTTCAGGTTGTGTGTTTCCATCAATTTTTACAACAACATTTTTACTAGTTAAATCGCATTCTGTCTTGCTTCCAGCTTTATCTGTACAAGTAACCTTTGCAGTTGCAACACCAGTTGCCTCATCGTAATTAGCATTAGTTATATCTATTTTATTTACTCCATAGTTTTCAAACGCATAATTTGCAGCATTTACATATTTTTTAAAATCAACATTTCCACTAATACTTGATGGGACATCTATTGTATTATATGTAGTTCCATATCCCTTACCAATACCTCCAGATAAAAATCTATTTATAGCCATCTCAGCATAATAATAATTCTTCCAGTCCATTGAGCCAATTTTTTTATCAACTCTTGCCTCATAAATTATTTGTCCTACTGCAGCAGCTACATTTTTTTCATTAGCTGCATTTGTACTCCAATTTATAGCTGTACACGTCATACCTGGATAAGGCGCATCTTTATGAAAAGACGTACAAAATGCTTTTCCTGAATTATCACTATCTATACCTGCATATGCTTTTTTATATATATTCCAACCATAACCTTCATTTCTCCCAAACAAGTTAGAATTATCGCTCGGGTCCAATGTAGGCTTAATTTTAGTTGGAAAAACATCCACTGCTTTTACAAAATTAACTAAACAAAAAAATGTTCCTGTTATAACTGTTATAATCATAAGCAAAAATTTCTTCATAATATTACCTCTCAATCTTTATCTAGATTATAACATACTTAAAAAAAGTTAGCAAGTGTATTTTCTAACTTTTTAAAATATTATTTATTGCTTTAATAAGTGCAATCTTTCCATATTGATATGTGAGACCTCCTTGTTGATAAGCAATATAAGGTTCTTTAACCGGTCCATCACAAGATATTTCTATTGAACTTCCTTGAATAAACGAGCCTGATGCCATAATAATTGCATCGCTGTACCCGGGCATTTCATATGGAACTGGCGCAACATGCGAATCAATTGCTGACGCACTTTGAATACCTTGACAGTATTTAATCAATTTTTCTTTATTATTAAATATTATACTTTCTACAATATCGACTCTAGTATCATTATATTTAGGTGATACTTCAAACCCAAGTTCTTCCATCACTTTACTAGTTAAAATAGCTGTTTTTACTGCAGATGAAACTACACTTGGTGCCATATATAAACCTTGTAAAAATAGTTTATTCATATTTAATGAAGGACCTACTAGCTTTGCTTCTCCCGCTACATTTAATCTTTCACTACAAAGATGAATTAGTTTTTTCTTACCACAGATATATCCACCATTAGGCGCGATACCTCCACCTAAGTTTTTAATGAGTGAACCTATTATTATATCTGCACCTACTTCAAGTGGTGTAATCTTCTCTACAAATTCACAGTAACAATTATCAACCATTATAATTATATCTTTATTAATACTTTTTACTAACTTAACTATCTTTTCTATTTTTTTAATATCAACACTTTTTCTTAAACTATATCCACGCGATCTTTGAATATATACTACTTTTACTTTATTCTTATTTAAAAACTTTTCAATCTTATCGTAAGCAAAATCACTATCTACTAAATCTATTTGTTTATAATTTATACCAAATGATTTTAAGGAACTAGAATTATCTTTAATACCTATTACTTCTTCTAAAGTATCATAAGGTTTACCACTTATAGATAAAATAGTATCGTCTGGCCTTAGTATTCCAAATAAAGCAGTAGATATTGCATGAGTTCCTGATATAATTTGCGACCTAACTAGACTATCTTCTCCACCTAATACGTAACTAAAAATACTTTCTATTTTATCTCTACCAGCATCATCATAACCATATCCAGTAGTACCATTTAAATCAGATTCTGAAACCTTATATTTATTAAAAGCATTAAGTACCTTTAAGCTATTATATTCACATAGTCTATCTACTTTATCAAATTCACCTTTTAATTCTAACTCATACTTTGTTACTAAATCAAATGCTTCCATTAGTGCCTCCATCAACTCGAATAATACTATTATTTATATAACTTGCATCATCACTAGATAAAAAATATATTACATTTGCAACCTCGCGTACACTTGCAAATCTACCTAACATAATATTTTTACACTCTTCTTTTATGTAATCATCATCTAACTCTTTATTCATATCTGTATTAACCCAACCAGGACATACTGCATTAACACGAATATTAGGGCTTAGGGTAGTTGCAAGATTATGCGTTAAAGATATAACACCTGCTTTAGATGCATCATAATCTAGACTGTATGGATAATAGCAATTTAAGGCAGTATTAGATGCAACATTAATAATACTACCTTTTTTCATATATTTAGCAACATACTTTGTTACTAAATAAGTACCTATTAAATTAACATCTAATACTCTCTTAAAATCATCAATATTTTTCTCAAAAGGAAGAGTATCAATAGCAATTCCAGCATTATTAACAAGTACATCAATACTACCAAATTTATTAATAATATCACTAACCATATTCTTTACTTCTTCTTCTTTTGATACATCACATTTCTCAAGTAAGCATCTTTGTCCTAAATCTTCTACTTTCTTCTTAACATTATCCGCACTATCGTCATCACTATAATAATTAATAACTACATCATATTTATTTTCTGCATATTTTATTGCAGTTTCCGCACCTATTCCTTTAGATGCACCCGTAATTAATACAACCATAATATCACCAACCACATCCATTTTATACCAAATACTATTTTTTATCAACAACCATCCTTTTTACTTTTTTTAGCACTCTCTCTTGACAAGTGCTAAAAAAAGAGTATAATGTTATATAAGGAGGGGATAATTATGAATATGAATAATCCTTATCAAGAAAATCTTGAAAATGCTTTAGAGAAATATGGTAGAGATATAGTTAAGGCAGTTAAGGATAATAAGACTGATCCTGTAATAGGCAGGGACGAAGAAATACGTAATGTTACTCGAATACTATCGCGTAAGACTAAGAATAATCCTGTATTAATTGGTGAACCCGGTGTAGGTAAGACTGCAATTATAGAAGGACTTGCGCAAAGAATAGTTAAGGGAGATGTACCAAATAGTTTAAAGAATAAAACAGTTTGGGAATTAGATTTAGGTGCATTAATTGCTGGGGCGAAGTTTCGTGGTGAATTTGAGGAAAGACTAAAAGCCGTTTTAAAAGAAATCAAAGAATCTAATGGCGATATCATTCTTTTTATCGATGAGATACATATGATAGTTGGAGCAGGAGCAGAAGGTGCAATGGATGCAGGTAATCTTTTAAAACCAATGCTTGCTCGAGGCGAGATATTATGTATTGGTGCGACTACTTTAAATGAATACCGTAAGTATATTGAAAAAGATGGAGCACTAGAGAGAAGATTTCAAAAAGTAATGGTTAAAGAACCAACAGTAATGGATACTATTACAATACTTAGAGGTTTAAAATCAAGATTTGAAGTATATCATAAAGTAACTATTAAGGATAAAGCATTAGTTGCTGCTGCTACACTATCTAATAGATATATAACAGATAGATTCTTACCTGATAAGGCTATAGACTTAGTAGATGAGGCATGTGCAACTATTAAAGTACAAATGGAGTCAGTTCCTACTGAGATTGATACTTTAACAAGACAAATTATGCAACTTGAAATTGAAAAGGAAGCCTTAAAGAAAGAAAAAGATGATATATCTAAATCAAGAATTACTGATATAAATACTAAGCTGGAGGAACTTAAAGAAAAAGAGACTAAGTTAAAAAATGACTGGCAAGAAGAAAAGAATATTAATACATTAATTAATAAAAAGAAAGAAGAAATAGAAAAAGCTACTTTAGATTTAGAGCGTGCAGAAGATGAGTACGAGCTTGAAAAAGCTGCAATACTTCGTCACGGTACTTTACCTAAGTTAAATAAAGAATTAGAAGAATTGAGAGAAAAGAGCAAAAATACAATTCTTAGTGATGTTGTTGATGATGAAGATATTGCTAAAATAATATCTAAATGGACTTCTATTCCTATTAGTAAACTTGTTGGTGGCGAAAGAGAAAAACTAATTAATCTAGAAAAGAATTTAGAGAGAAGAGTTAAAGGACAAAGTGATGCATTACATACTGTAAGTGAAGCTATAATTAGATCACGAGCAGGCATTAAAGATCCAAATAGACCAATTGGTTCATTTATCTTCTTAGGTCCTACTGGTGTAGGTAAAACTGAAGTTGCTAAAAGTTTAGCAGAAGAGTTATTTGATGATGAAAGACACATGGTTAGAATTGATATGAGTGAGTATATGGAATCTCATTCGGTTGCTAGATTAATTGGTGCCCCTCCAGGATATGTTGGATATGATGAAGGTGGACAATTAACTGAAGCAGTTAGAAGAAATCCTTATAGTATTATTCTATTTGATGAAATAGAAAAAGCACATAAAGACATATTTAATGTTTTACTTCAAATACTTGATGATGGTCGTATCACTGATTCACAGGGTAGAACAGTTGATTTTAAAAACACAATAATAATTATGACATCTAATATTGGTAGTGAGTATATTCTTGATAACAACGAAAATTCTAAAAAGCTTATTGAGACTGAATTACACAGTACATTTAAACCAGAATTCTTAAATAGAATAGATGAGATTATTACATTTAATCCTCTTAATAAAGATATTCTATATGAGATTCTTGATAATCAAATATTAGATATTAATAAAAGACTTATTAATAAACATATCATTATTGAACTTACTGATAATTGCAAAAATGCAATTATAGATAATGCCTATAATCCTATATATGGAGCACGACCTTTAAAAAGATATTTAAGCAAAAACATTGAATCATTAATTGCAAACTCTATTATTAAAGATGAAATAAAACCAAATTCTAAAGTATTAATAGATTATATAGATAATAACTATATTATTGCAAACAAATAAGAAGGCTATATTAGTCTTCTTTTATTATTAATCAATAAAAATCTTGGCTAGTCCGGAGTCAATTCCATTTTAGCCATAATCATCTAACTACTATTGCCATCGAACCAACTGATGAATACAAATTACTAACCTTACTTTTAGATAGAGTAAATTCATATTGTCCCGAAGTTCTCGTCCATGGATCATATATAATAAAATCTCCTGTAATCTTATTATAACCTACAATTAATTGAACGTGTAAATTTCTTGGAACACCATTAGACCAATTAACTGGACTGTTATAGGCATATGTTAAATATATAATTACTGGATTACCATTAACAATCTCACTTGCAATATCATCTATACTTGCACCACTTATATTAGAAATATTTCCATTACCAGATGATGATATTCCATATTCAACTAGTGGATTAGGAGCAATCCAATGAGCAACATCTCTTGGCTCCTTACCAAATATATCTAAGTAAAAACATGTATTAGGATTATCACTTTTTGGCATATTAGAAGCATACGTATATAAATCCATACCACTTAAATATCCCTTGTATTGTAACGCCATAAGCATTGATGTAGCTTCACATCCATTTAATACACCGTTTCTATTTTGACTTATGTAGGGAACATTCAATTTAACCCAAGCCTCGTTTATCTGTCTCTGTCTTTCTGCTTCTTCTTGAGCCCTTCTTTCTCTTTCAAGCCTTAACTGTTCTAGTCTTATTCTTTCCTTTTCTCTTGCAATTGCTTCTTTTTCTTCAACTATAGTTAAAACAATACTAAGCTTTTCATTTAATTTGCTCTTAATATCTTCTTGTTTTAATGAATCAACTAGTGCTTTTACTTCATTATAAATATTCCTATTCACACTATCAATCACTACGTTATTATCATAATCACTAAATAAGTTATGAACACTATTATGTGCATTATTAATGTTATCATACTCACTTTTTAATTCATTAATTCTATTTTGAATTATTTCTTTATACTTCTTATCTAATTTATTACTTTCTTCATTAAGTTTATTAATATCATCTTCTTTAATTGATGATATAACTATATTATCTTTATAATAAATATTAATTTTATTATTTAAATTGATATATTCTTTTGCCCTATATAAATTATTTTTTATATCTAGTACACTATCCTTATTATATACTAATTTTATTTTATCTAAACAAGCATCTAACTCTTTTATAGTTACATTATCTTTTATTAAATCATCATTATACAAAGAGTTACAATAACTAACTGCATTTTCATATATTTCTTTTCTTTTTTCAGCTAATTTAATTTTATCAGACTTTATTTTGTTATATAAAAGTATAACTAACAATATAGTAATCAATACAAACAATAGTATAGAAATTATAATAATTAATTTTTTGTTACTTCTTATCATACACTTCTCCTACTTTTTAAGTATACTATAAACATAGAAAAAAAGGAACTATCTATTTTGTTCCTTTATTAATTTTGCTTGAATAACTATTCTATTACCATTAAAATCTAGACAAGTAGAAAGTGTAAGTAATCTATCTTTTGTAGCAACATTTATTCCAAAGTCATATATACTACGTGATAGCATGGTATCAATAAATTTCTGATAAGATTCATCATTTTCAAAAGTATGAGTAAGATAATATGACTCTGATGGAATTGTATAAATAGATACTATTTGCCACAATGTATTTTTCTCCGGTGTTGATAACTTAATAATCTGATTTTCTTTATTTGTATACCAAGATTCATCTAATACCCTCTCTAAGCTACCAAACATAACTTGATCAACACGTCCATGCCCATATATAACAGTATTTTTTAAGAAATTATCAAAATTAGATTTATAGTCAGCAAATAACCAGCCGGCTACATTATATGATTTATCATAAGAGTGATTTAAATAAAACTCATTATCCCCACCTTGTACAAATGGATAATTAACATTAGTATTATTTACATAAATCCATCCCTTAGTATCAGGATTAATATTTTTTAATTCATCAAAATTAACACTAATCATAGTTGTTTTCATATAATTCCAATAATCTTCACCATATTTATGATTTTCTGCAGCTTCACCTGTTACTTCTGGAATTTCAGTAGCGCTAAAAGCAATATTTTCTTCTATTTTTGTATTCTTAAGTACATTATTCATTAGATGATGAACATCTTCACCTTCACTATACCAATTAAACAATGTAACTCCTCCAAAAATAAGAGCAGATAACGATATAAATAACAATATAAAGTATTTATTAAAAATCTTAATCTTTTTCTTAGTCTTTTTCTTGCTATAAATAAAACTATCAACAAGATTCTTTATTTCTTTATCATTTTTTAAATTTTTTTCATTTAAAGAATCAATGAAACTATCTATTTTAGATTTTCCTTCATCATTAAATTCAAATACCTTAAGCCATCTATCATATGGAGTATAAATATCTTTATCATTAACTATATCATGTTTAAAGTAAAAATATTTATTATTCTCTTTACAGATAATGAAATCAATATCATTATATTTAAAACTATATATTTTATTATATACTTTACCATTATATAAACATAAAGAATTCATACTCATCCCCCTCTTCAATTGGTGTTTATACTACCACAAATATAGAAAAAAAGCAAATTAATAAAAAGCAGATCACAAGGATCTACTTAATTATTTTTGATGTTTTAATTTATAAATTGATAATCCTGCACCAACAGCACCAATAAGAGTAATTACAACAAACATTGTAATATTTTTACCAGCTGTATCTGGAGTTTTTGAGTTATACATTACAACACTAGTTTCAACTTCACCAGAGTCTCCTACGTTAAACTTAATTACTTCATAACTTAAATCATATCCTGAAGGTGCTTGAATCTCAATTAAAGTATATTCACCTTTATCAAGTTCAAGATAATGAGGTTCAGTACCTGATACCCATCTATCAATCTCTTCACCCTTAGAATTTTTAAGTACTAAAGTCGCTCCTGGTAGTTCTTTCTTAGTTGTAATGTCCTGCTTACTAATCTTTACTTTATACTTGTCTTTTAATGTGTTGTACATAGTAATCTCAGCAACTTTTCCATCGGCCTTTAACTCAAACTCAATAACTTCTTCAGTTAATTTATAACCGTCTGGAGCAATAATCTCAGTTAAAGAATATTTTCCTGGCTCTAAACCTTCAATATAATGAGCTTCATCACCAGATACCCACTTATCAACTTCATCACCATTTGAATTTTTAAGTACTAAAGTCGCTCCTGGAAGCTCTTTTTTATTTGTTAAATCTTGTTTACTAATTTTTAACTTAGTTATTTTCTTAGTAATATTTCCACTAATACTTTTATCACTAGTCTTATCTGACTTTTCAACTTCATTTATTGTACTAGCCTGATTACCGCTACCACAATCATATTTTTTGGCAATACTCATACTTTTATTTGCACTTACCTTAACATTAACAGTAGTAGTTTCATCAACCTTAACAGATGTATTTGGCACTTTAACATAGAACTCATTTCCATTTTGTTCATATGTAGCACCTTCCGCACCACTAACACTTATACTGTATTCATCACTACCAGATACAGTTACTTTATTAGAAATATAATTATCTCCATTTAAAGTAAAAGTTAACTCGTCTGTACTTAAACTAACACTATAATCCTTCTTAGCCGCATTATAAGCGTTAACAGCTGCATCATAATAAGATTGAATTGAATCAACAACTCTTATATTATTAACTTCATCGTGAGTTTCATAATCATATAAGAATTTATTAATAGCAAGTTCTGCATAATAATAATTTTGTGTACTAGGTGATGCATTATACTTATCAATTATTGCAGCAACTCCAGCAGCACCTGCATAACTCCATTGTTCACTACTTAATTTACAGCTTGTTCCAACACCATCAATGTTAAAAGTTGTACAGAAAACTACTCCGTTTCCATACACTTTATGATAAAGTTCAATTCCTCCATCATAACTAATTACACTTTCCTTAGTAATACCATCAATACTATTTGGAAGTGCATTTACTCCACTTGTACCAATTATTGATACAATTCCTATTACAAACACTAGTAATAGATACTTTATTTTGTTAAACATATATTATATTCCCCCTTCGCCTTTTTCGGCTGACGGTTCATATAATATCACAATTATTTTATAATGTCAATTTGAAAAAACTACTTTTTTAACACTTTTTTTAATTCCTTAACGTTTTTATCTTCCATCTTAGTTAAAGGGAGTCTAACTGAATCACTTTTAATAAGTCCAAGTTCATATAAAGCGCGTTTTACTGGTATTGGATTAACCTCACTAAATAATACTTTACTATATAAAATTGCCTTTTCATTTAATAAACTACTCTTCTTATAATCACCACTTAAATATGAATAAACTAAATTGTGCATATCTTTAGGAATTACATTTGCATCTACAGATATTACACCAACTCCACCTAATGATAATACAGGTAATACTTGATCATCATTACCCGAGTATATATCCATATCTATATTATTCTTTCCTTTTAGATAAGCAAGTCGCGCTACCTGTGATATATTACCACTAGCTTCCTTAATACCTATAACATTCTTATTATTCTTTACAATATCTATTGCAGTATCAGGTTCTATATTTACACCAGTTCTACTTGGTACATTATACATAAGAATTGGTATAGATACATTATCACTAATCATTTTATAATGCTCCTTCAAACCATTTTGTGTACATTTATTATAGTAAGGAGTAACAACTAGTAATCCATCTACCCCAATACTTTCTGCAGTTTGTGACAGTTTAACCGCACTCTTAGTACAATTAGAACCAGTTCCAGCAATAACACATACCCTACCATCAACATACTCAACACACTTCTTAATACACTCAATCTGTTCATCATAAGATAAAGTTGATGCTTCCCCAGTAGTTCCACATACAACAATAGCATCAGTACCATTACTAATCTCATAATCAATTAATTTATACATTGATTCATAATCAATCATATCATTATAAAAAGGCGTAACAAGTGCAACACCAGAACCCTTAAACAACGACATAACACCACCTCAATATATTTTATGAACAAAACTTTTTTATGCATCAAAAAACTTGTGTATTAATCTGTTACACAAGCTTTAATAACACATAATAATTCTAAAATACATCACTATGACTACCAGTATTAACTAATAATAAAATTAGTTCATTATCCAAATATTTATATATTAATAGCCAATCAGGTTCAATATGACAATCACGACATCCTTTATATTTTTTGTCATCATATAATGTATGATCTCTATTCTTTATTTCTAATTGCTCTTTTATTGCCAATTTTTCTATAACTAAATCAAGCTTACTTAAATCTTTTCCATGCTTTAGCATCTTCTTTAAACTTTTCTTAAATTGATTAGAATAAATAACTTCATATTTAATCATATTACATAAGTTCCTTTTTAAGTTCTTCCCAATTGTTATTCTTTTTATATTCTTCTAGATGTGTCTCAATATAATCAAGTTCTTCTAATGCTGCTTTCATATCATTACTCATTTGTGGTTCTCTAACTTCAAAAGGAATACCACCTCTCATAATTACTTGTTTTATGGTCATATTAATTAAACCACTCATGGTAACTCCTAATCTTTGTAGTATTTCTGTTGCTTTTTCTTTATCTTTAGCATCTACTTGTACATTTATAGGAGCAGTTAAACTTGCCATAATGCCATCTCCTTTCAATCTAATAATAACATATTTTATATAATTTTTCAAGTATTTTTGTATAAAATCACTACATCTATAATAATATTATATGTATATTTTCAACTAATTATTCAATAATTATAATAAAAACTTGTGTATTAATCTGTTACACAAGCCTTTATAGATGCATCATAGCTATAATTATCAGGACAACATACCATGCCTAATTTTTCATAATGATAATTAGTTTCACACACAGGTTTCTTCTCATAATTTGCTTTAGTACATTTGCCATTATTCATTTTATAATCTTTAGGACATGTTAAGTCTACACTACAAGTCTCTATTCCATCTTCATCTGTTTCAAGTTCACCTGTACAAATAGCCTCTTCAATATCAACATCATCTGTTTCTATTAAACACATGCCATCTTCCTGATTCTTACAAGCTGGATACATATAATCTTTAATATCTTTCTTTTGTTTTATTTCTTCTTTAGTAGTATTGGTCTCTTCTTTCTTTTCTTCTTTTGTTTCAGTCTCTTCTTTAGAACTATAATTATTAGTTGCAGTAGTAGCCGGTCCATCATATGTATATGTTGGCTCTAACTTCTTGCCATTAATAACATCATTAATTAGATTATGTGCTTGTTCAATAGAACCTAATTTGGGTTCAAATACGAATAGTTTCATATTTCCACCACTATAAGTATAGTTATTACTATTAACTCCATCTAAGTTATATGTAGATATATTCCAAGTAGACATATCATTTAATTGCATCTTTAATAATGATGTAATCTTATTAGAACTCATATTAGTTTGGAATTTTCCTTTTAAAGAATTTAATAATGAATCATATTTAGTAATAATACTCTTACTACAAACTTTCTTGATTAATGCAGCTATTACTGCTTGTTGATCTTTACCACGTTGTATATCTCCTGCTTGAAAAGCCTTACGTTCTCTTGCAAAAGCTAAAGCCTGCTCTCCATTCATATTATTATTTCCCTCAGTAAAATGTACGCCATCTATTGATGTAAATGTATAATCAGAATATACTGTAATTCCACCTAACGCATTAACTATATCAATTAATGATGTAAAGTTAACTTTTACATAATAGTTAATCTCTATATCAAGCAAATCTTCAATAGTTGCGATAGACATATCAACTCCATATATTCCAGCATGAGTTAATTTATCTTTAATACCTGTTGTACCGTGTAACTGGACATAATAATCTCTTGGAATACTTGTAAGTAATACTTGTTTAGTTTTAGGGTTAACTGTCGCAACTATATTTACATCACTTCTTGATACTGACGAAATCTCACCATAAGTATCTATTCCAGTTATATAGATATTAAATGGTTTTCTTGTTACATTAACATCTTTTGCCTTAGTATTAGATTTAATCTTAATAACAAATTTATAAATTACTTTTGTCTTATTATTAAATTCAGGGTCATCTTCATTAACCATTGATAATACTGAATCTTCTAACATAATAACTTTTTCTTCATTATTTAATAATTTACTTGCCATCTCATTTGCATCATCATAATCTTTAAAATTAACATCAACGTTTTTAAGAACTTTCCTATTTGCATCTTTAGCTCCTTTAGAATTAGAGTAATATGCAACATTTAAATCCTTAATATCTTTTATTTTATTATATTCACTATCCTTTACAACTATTACTGAATACGTTTCTGTCTTATAGTCAGTTGGTCCTATTTTTGCAAGGAATCCTAGTGTATTTAAAATATAATGAGCAAAAAATGCCATAACTCCTAATACTACTATTGTTAAAAAAGCAAAGAATCCACGTACTCCTTTTCTAGCTTTCTTACGCATTAGAAATATATCAAAGAATATATTGATGAATGCAATTCCACCTAGCACTAAATATAAATACTTATCAGGAAGCAAATTAACTTTATATATAATATATGACATGAATAAACTTGCTAGAAATAGTATTAAAGCAAGTATTTTAAATATACTCAATCTTCGTTTTCTTCTTCTCATAATATCACGCTACCTATTTTTTCAATTATAACAAAATATATTGTTTGTGTAAATTAGATTCACTTAAATTTCATTTATAATTCTTTTATACTCTAAATTGAAATAATCATCAGTCATACCAGCAATAAAATCTATCACAATTCTTTTAGATGTATTTTCTTTATATATTTCATCTTTATAATTAAGATATACTTTAAATATTGGAGAATCTAAATTACTATTCTCTATATCATTTACATACGTATTAAATAATAATCTAAACATATCTTCATATATATCTAAATCTTCTTTAGTATTAGCTTTAAGATATATATATTTATAATTAAAATCTTTAAGTTCTTTAATCGCATTATAAACATTATCAGATATCTTTATATAGTTTTTATTATAACTATTTTTAATAATATCCATAACAATAGTATTTACAATCTCACGGTTATTATTACCAAGTACATTTGTAATAGTATCTGGCACATCTTTTTTATCAATGATACCAACTCTAATTGCATCTTCAATATCTCTACCCAAATATCCAATTAAGTCACTAACTCTAACTACACACCCTTCAAGAGTCATAGGTCGCATTTTTTTAATGATATTCTTATCTTTATAACTATTAATGTATTCCTCTAAAAACTCATCTACAGTTTTTTCTCTAGGTTCATAAATTCCAAGTGCAACCTCACCATTATGACACATTATTGCATCTAGCACTTGAACAGTTATATTTCTACCAAGTCCCTTATTTTCAATACTCATAAGCGTTCTTACACTCTGAATATTATGATTAAAATAACCTTCATTATTTTCTAGACTTATCTTATTTAGTATTGCTTCTCCTACATGACCTATTGGTGTATGACCTAAATCATGCCCTAATGCGGCAGCTTCTATCAAATCTTCATTTAAGTTTAAAGCTCTACCTATAGTTCTAGCAATCTTACTTACTAATTGAACATGAATTATTCTTTTACTAATATTAGTATTATCATTATTAGAAAACACTTGTGTCTTATCTAAATATCTTGTATATGATAGAGAATAGATTATTCTATCAGTATCTCTAAAGAAAGGAGTTCTGAAATCAGCATCTTCATTATGTAATCTAATTGCTTTACTATCAGGGCATGCATAAATAGAAAGTTTATCTTGAAACTTAATCATATTATCTTTATAATTCACAAAACCACCCACCTAATAATTATTATCTTGTTATTTTAGTTCCGTATTCAACTTTATTTTCTAATTCACAAGTATCTAATCCTACAGTATATTTATCTCCATCTATCATAAATATTGCCTTATTACTAGGGCAAAATCTAAGTACGTGCTCTAAATATTTACCATCACCATAAGCAGATTCAGCCCAACCAGGTAAATACATATCAGGATTATTATGTATGTTTTCTATCTCAGTAATCCATGATGTATCACTATAATCTTGCATAACTGCTTTTGCATTATCACCATACAATTTAGCCATCATCATATCTATCATACCTTGACCATAGTTATGTGACTGAATAGCAAGAAATACATTGCCATAATTTTCTTTTAATTTGTTTTGAAACATCATACAACCTATTTTTATGTTTGTCTCTAAATCACATGCAGCATCCATTGTAACATATTCAGTATCCCATTCATTAGTATCATAGTTATATGCAGTAACTGCCTCTCCACTAGGACTTTCTAGTTGCATTAAACCAACTCCATAACCTGAATACCATTCACCACCAGGTATACAAGCATTATGATTAAGACTTGTTTCCTGCATTGCGATAGCAGCCATAATATTAGGATCAACACCATATTGTTTAGCATACTTATAAATGAGTTGTCCTTCTGGTGAAAAAAGATAATCAACAACAACCTTTTTATCGGGACTACTTCCCACATTAAAAGGGTCTAAAGCTTTATTCTCATTATCTATACTTACATCATTATTCTGTGTTGTATAATTTGCATCATCATTACTTACTGTTGAAACTTGAACATCATTATTAGTTGGTTCATTTTCTGCTTTTGCAACACTAAGTGAAATTAAATAACCCTCTGCAATAAATAGTATTCCTAAAGCTAAAGCCAATCTACGTTTTTTACATTTCTTAGTTTCTCTTATTTTTTTATTATTATATTTATTATCTCTATAAACTTTTCCGTTCACACTAACACTCCTTCTTTAACGCATGTAAATATTCAATAGTAGTTTTCTTTTCTACTTCTTTATTCTTACTTGCTTTATATCTTTTATGATTACACTCATATCTTTTATAAATACCATATTTTTTCATTATATCTTCTATCTCTTTAAAACTCATAATACCTTCATCATTGTAACTTAAGAATATATATTTAAACTTTGCATTCTTAATTAAATCTTCAAACTCACGAGCTACCTCATTCTTTTTATTATATTTAGATTTAAATTGTTCAATTCTAGTTCCGGCTTTACCACTAATCTCGGGATAATCAGAGTAAGCAATAGTTTCTAATATATGATAATTAGTTGCATACTTTCTTGAATTATAAGGTGGATCTAAGTATAGTATATCACCTTTAATCTCTTTAATAAGTTCATTTGAGTCTTCAATATATACCTTACATTTACTATCTTTATTAATAACTATATCTATAGGTTTTAATTCCATAGTTTTCTCAGCAGACTTCTTCATACTCTTTAGGAATGCTTCATATACTGATGCAGTATTGGCTACTTTATCAGCTGCCTCTAGTAAACAAGTAAGTAAATAATAATACTCATTCTTAGTAATAACTTCTTTCTTATACCACTTCTCTATACAATCTCTAATAGAATCTATTTTAATTGCATTCTCGCTACTATAGTAGCACCTTTCATACTTACTACCAAGAGTACCTTCTAATGTATAATTATTGTATATAAATCCATGATAATTATTAAGTTTATTTAAATAGATAAACGGATCACTTATACCAATTAATTTTAATCCAGAAAAACTAGGTATGCTATTATTCTCTAAGTAATGCTTATTCATTACATAACTATAAAACTGTGTATCATTTGCAAGAATATCAAAACCTAATGATTTAAACCTCTTACCAACTACACCAGTACCCGCAAATATATCACAAAATACTTTATTATCCTTACCAGCAAAATCAATAATAGATTCCTCTATAAAATCAATTATCGAATGTTTAGAACCTATATAATTCATACAACCTCTCCCCTACCTGTCTGTATAAATTATACACTAAATTTATAATAATTTAAAGTATATATCAAAAAAACTGATTTCTCAGTTTTATAAAGGTTACTCGAGTGCAGATTTTTTTAAGTTAATAACAGGTCTTATTCCTATACCATAATTAATTATACCATCACTTTTACTTATTCTTCCATCAGGATTCATTCTATATACATCATTTATATTATATTGGCTCATCGTCCAATAAGTAGTTCCCACATCATAAACCCACGCTGGAACATCAGAGTTTTTATTATCCGATTCTCCATATCCTAAATTATTTCTAAGCTCATCTACCGTTATCAATCGTATTTTATAATTCAAATTATCTTCAGCTAAATCCAAAGAATTGATTTTTTCACTTGCCCAAGAATCTATAATATATTTAACATCACTTTGATTATAATCTGTAATGCAATTTGTTAATACATATGAATTGTTTACATAACCACATCTATCAGATGAATAATATGCTGTCCCACCATATATTCCTTTGGCAAACACTTCTCCAGCTGATCTAAATGTATATTTATTAATATGGCCTACACCATATGTATTTACTTCCTCTATTTTAAACGGTTCTGCCTTTAATAAAGTTATATAGTCTTGATGTTTATCACTATCAGCTATTACATAATAATTTACATCATTATAAGTAACATAATCACCTACTTTATACGGCCTATATACAATTTCTCCATATTTATAATTATTTTCACTATTATCCAATACCATTTCGTTATCGACTGAACACCTAGTTAAATATACTGTGCCATCATAGTTGATAGATACATCACAACTTACTTCTTTATCTAATGGTGGTAGTTCTAGAGTTGTATAATCACTAGGGTATTCATTATGTTCATCATGATATTTTTTTAAAGCATCTTCTAAATTCTTACCATATGTATCCACATATTCTTGATTTGTCATTTTAAGTATTCCATAATGGTAATAGCCATCTATTTCTTTATCATCTTTTACTAATTTACCATTTACCTTACATTCTGACAAGTATATTGAATAATCAGGATTAATTCTACTTGTTTTACATTCTACTTTATTACCTTTATATTCTATTTCTAGTTTATCAAAATTATCAGGGTAGGCTAGATGTACTAACTGATAATCAGCCATTGCATATTCTACCGCTCTACCATATCCATCTACACTTCTTTTATTTGCAACATCTTTTACTCTTCTAATTGTATTTAAAAGTAATGGTGCGACTATTAATGATATTACTGCAAGAATTACTAGGACTGCCATTAATTCAATGAGTGTAAAAGCATTAATTTTCTTTTTTCTTACCTTTTTTATTCTACTCATAATGCATCTACCTTTCATTGATATTATATCATAAAAAATCGTATTTAGATATTTTTTTCTTATATTTTTTATTATGATGAGAAAATGATGTTAGGCGATATGATGATTGCTGAACGTTTAAAAGATATTAGAATAGAAAATGATTTAACACAAACTCAAATAGCTAAAATACTTAATACTACTCAAAATAGTTATAACAGATGGGAGAATAATGTTGAATTAATTAGTTTAAAGAAATTAACTAGGGTGTGCAACTACTTTAATACAAGTATGGATTACTTAGTTGGTATAACCCGAAATAATATAGGTAATGGCAAACACGATTTTAATTATAGTATTGTTGGAAATAATATTAAAATTTTTAGAAAAGATAATAAATTAAGCCAGAAAGATCTAGCAACTCTTCTTAATACATCACAATCTACAATAAGTGCTTATGAAGCAGGTAAAACTATAATTCTCACTGCATTTGCATTAGAAATAGTTAAGAAATATAACATCTCTTTAGATTGGTTATTTGGAAGAAAAGAAAAAAGTTAAGAAAAACTTAACTCTAACAACTACATATGTTCTTTTTTACTAAACTCAATTAATTCATCAAAATCAGATAAATAGTTTTGATCTTGTCTTATTCGATATTTTTCATATTCAGATAACGCAAGTGTATCGGCTATTTCTCTTTTTATCTTTTCATTATCTTTTAAAATATTGTACTCATTCAGTTTTAAAAACAATTCTAATTTTTCTTTCCATTCCTTCATCGAAATAATATGACCTAATTTAACTTGTCTTTCAGCATAATCCAAATACATTGATACTAAATTATTCAATTCAGTTATTTCTTCTTTATATAAGTAGTTTTTAGCAACAACTACATCACTTTCTAATATTTTACCTTTAGGTGCATTCTTCCAAGTTTGCAAACCCATATTATCTTTTTTTTTGAATCTACTCTATTATAAATATTTCAGGAGCATTCATTCCAGTTATAGCAAAATAAAGCTTATTCTGTACATTTTTATAAAACTCTATAGTCGTTTCACTATTTTTATCATAGTCATAGCTACATTCTTTATATATGTCGGTAATTTTTTGATAGAATCTTCTTTCACTTGCTCTTATTTCTTTTATTTTTAATAGCAATTCATCAAAATAGTCTTTACCAAATTTTGGACCATTTTTTAACAGTTCAGAATTTACTACAAAACCTTTTTTTATATACTCCTTTAATGTATTAGTTGTCCAAATTCTAAACTGTGTAGCTTCAAAACTATTAACTCTATAGCCAACTGCGATTATCGCATCTAAACTATAAAAACTAGTATTATACTTTTTTCCATCATTAGCAGTTATTCGAATTTTTCGAATAACTGAATCTTCCTCTAATTCTCCACTATTAAATATCTCTTTTAAATGATAGTTTATAGTATTAACCTTAACTGAAAATAATTCAGCCATAGTTTTTTGAGTTAGCCAAAAATCTTCACTATCATATAGAACTTCTATGATTTTACTTCCTGTTTCATTTTGATATAAAACTATACTATTTAAATTAGAAACTTTATTCATATCATACACCTCAAACATTTAATTCAATTTACTTTAAATAGAAACATTTTATATTTATTACATTTTTAACGTAAAAAGAACAAAAGGAACTCCTCGATTATCTTGGAGTTCCTTTAATTTTCAAAATGGTGTCTCGCAGGCGATTCGAACGCCTGACCCTTTGATTAAAAGTCAAATGCTCTACCTACTGAGCTAGCGAGACATATAATTAAAACAAGATGGCTGCCTCGGCTAGATTCGAACTAGCGCATGCCACAGTCAAAGTGTGGTGCCTTACCGCTTGGCTACGAGGCAATAACCTTATAAGTGGTGGAGGGAGATGGATTTGAACCATCGAACCCGAAGGAACAGATTTACAGTCTGCCGCGTTTGGCCACTTCGCTATCCTTCCATAAAATGGTGCCGGAAATAGGACTTGAACCCACAACCTACTGATTACAAGTCAGTTGCTCTACCAGTTGAGCTATTCCGGCAATAATAATAAAAAAATAAAATGGTGGGCGATATAGGACTCGAACCTATGACCCCTTGCTTGTAAGGCAAGTGCTCTAACCAACTGAGCTAATCGCCCGAAAACATTTGGACGTATTTAACTATACCATGTAAAAGGTGGTTTGTCAATAAGTAATATTCATTTTTTCATATTTTTTAGACTATTTTCTATCCAAATTGGCAAATGATACGCAAGTGTTTTAAATCCTAGTGGTGTTTCCTGTATTTTCTTTCTTCTAATCTTTTTTATATTTTTATAATCTATATCTTTAATACTTAATCTTAAATGACCTAATTCATTATCTACATCAAGTATTTTAACACATATTACATCGCCAATTTTAACAAAGTCATTAATATCTTTAACATAATCATTAGATATTTCTGATATATGTATTAATCCTGTAAAGTATTCATCAAGCGTTACAAAAACACCATAATTTTCAATGCCTGTAACTGTTGCTTTTACTATATTATTTCTTCTATATTTGGACATTTACACCACCAAAAACGATTATAACACATATTTTTCAATAAAAAAAGACTTTACAAAATATATCAACTGAATTATAATAACTCTTGGTGATTCGATGAAAAAAGAAACAGAAAAAATTATAGAAATTATTAATAAATTAAAGCCATTTTTAATTAATGATGGAGGAAATATTGAGTTTGTTAAATATGAAGATGGAATAGTCTATATTAAAATGCTTGGAGCATGCGCTAATTGTCAAATGTTAGATCTAACTTTAAAAGAAGGAATTGAAGCCGCAATAATGAGCGAGGTTGAAGGAGTTAGGGGAGTTATCAACATTGCTTAAATTACTTATCAACACTATGTGTTGATATTTTTATGCTTTTATTAACCATTCTATCTCTGGTATTTTATATTTTAATTTTATATAATCATATACTTCACTTAAAAATTCTTCATAATCATTTACCTTGTTTGTAATGATACTTATCTTATTATCGCTTATTTTATCTTGAACTATCTCATCATATATATCAAAATAGTATGAAGGATATAAAAGTCTAGAGATAAAAAGTATTGCTTCATCATTAGTTAATTTCATATAATCTATATAGTTTTTAACATTAATAATAGGATTTTCTACATAGAAGAATTGTTCTTTAAAGTATTCAGCTATATCTCTTACTTTTACATCAATAATCATATTTATTGGATTATAAAAATACGTGGTAGTAATATTCTTATTCATTCTATTATGTTCTATATAACTATCAAACATTTTATTACTTACTGTATCAACTAACATAATTGCACTCTCAGTCATACCACTATAATAATGAAATGATTTATATAGATTTGGATACTTCTTTCTATATTGATTCATTTGATACTCATAATAATCTATTTTACTCATCCACAGTTCTTTCCAATGACACTTGCCTTTATCTAATAATATATTATAGCTTATAATATCTGTATAATTAATTTTACTTACTACAGAGTATACTTTAATTAATATGTAATTAGTATTATCAATATTTGTAATGTAACTATTGTCTTTATTTATTATTATTTCATGACAATATATATTATGTTTAATAAGATAATCATAGATATTACTGAGCATATTTATATTACCACTATACTTAACTAGATAATATAAATTATTATCAACAAGTATTTTATAATTATCAATACTCTTTATAATATCATCTGAATATATATTATAGTAATATCTAATTGCATTACGCATAATTCACCTTCTAACTAAAAAACTAATAGTGTTTTACAGCTATTAGTTTTAATTTACTATATCTTTAATTAGTTCTATTTTCTTATTTAGTTCTTCTATCTTTTGTTTTAATAACTCATTTTCTTTAATTAAATCATCATAGTTATTTGTTGTTACATTAGTATTATTCACTTCGTTATTACTATTATTAAATATCTTATTTGATATATCTACTCCTAATTTAAATGTTCTATTATCTTTTATTTTTAAATTATTAAGCATAGATAAATCTAAGTATCTAACCGCACCATTAGTATTAGACTCAATATCATTTACAATATTAGTAATGTCAATCTTAACTAAGTTATATTCATTTTCATCATTTATTCTAAGCCCAATTAAATATCCTGTTGGAGCAGGGCCAGATATACCATTAGTAACTTCTTGTAATATTTTTACTACATAGAAAATCACATGGTTATTATTATCTTGCTCTCCTTTAGAATATATAAAGTAGTAGTTATTATTACTAATATAGTATATGCCATATACATTAATTTTATTTCCATTAATATCTACAATATCTATCTTATTCACACTATTCACCCCAATTAATTATTTATTATTATCTAATTTAACTATTTCCATTATAAGATTTTTTATACATTTTTACAAGTATTTTTAATAATAAACATCATTTAGGTAAAGTCCACATGCAGGCGCACATACTCCTGATGCAGTTCTATCTTCTTTTTTAATTATATCTATTACATCAGAACTTTTTACTTTACCTTCACCAACTTCAATAAGTAATCCTACTATATTTCTTACCATATATCTTAAGAAACCATTACCTAGTAATGATATAACTATTCTATTAACATTCTTAGGATCACGCTCTAAAGTTGCTTGAATAATAGTTCTTACATAGTCATCTTTCTCGTCATTTGGTTTAGTAAATGATTTAAAGTTATGAGTTCCTTCTAGATATTTTAGTGCTCGCTCCATCTCTGGTATATCTAATCTTTTATTAAGTTGATATACATAGTTTCTCTCTATAGGATTATATCCATCTAAATTAATTTTATATATATATTCTTTTGCTTTCACATTAAATCTAGCATGGAAATCATCTGCAACAGTAGTAATACCACGAATATAAATATCATCAGGAAGCAAACTATTTAGACTGTATTTTAACTTAGATAAGTCCATTTCTTTATCTAGATCAAAATGTGCTTTTTGATTATAAGCATGAACTCCAGCATCAGTTCTACCCGATGCGTGTATAGATACACTTATATCCCCATTAATTTTAGTTAAGGCTTTTTCTATTTCTCCTTGAATAGTTCTTTCTTTAATCTGTTTTTGATAACCAGAAAATGCAGAACCATCATAAGAAAATGTCATAAAATATCTCACTTTTTACCACCAGACTTCTTCTCTACATAATAGTAGATATCTTTTATTAAATCATTAACATTATCCCTATATTCTAATTTAATCTTTGTCTTATGTTCAAACAACTTTTGAAACTTAATTATATCAGGAATACTAATATTAGTATTTTTAAGTTTACTACTAGTAAGCACATCATACTTATTACCATGTATTAGTATCTTATCATTGTTTATTACATATATATAATCAGCTACTCTAAGTATAAACTCTGTATCATTACTAAGTATTACAATTGTTTTATTATACTTAAGCTTCATCATTTTAATTAGTTTATATAGGTTATCTTTCTTACTTTCATCTAGAAAACAAGTAGGATCATCTAATACTAATACTTTAGGATTAATAGATAGAGTAGTTGCAAGAGCGACCTTAAACCTTTCTGAATCACTCAGTGTTTTAATCTTTCTATTTATAAAACTACTATCTAAACCTACCATTTTAAGAGAATCAATAATTCTTTTTTTAGATTTTTTATAGTTATATACGCTAAGCTGATAAGCCATATGTTCTTCTACAGTACGTTCAAAAAAAGTAATATCTGTATTTTGAATAACATAACCAATATCAAATCTAAGACGATTATAATCTACATCTTGTCTTTTTAAATCAAGTACATTCTTATCTATTATGAACTTACCACTATCAGGCTTTCTTAAAGTAGATAATACCTCACCAATTATACTTTTACCACTAGCATTATCTCCAATAATAGCAGTTACTTTAGCATCAAAGATACACATATTAAGCTTCTTAAAATTACCTACACTAATATCACTTAATACTATTTCCATATCTCATCCACCAACGATTCTATATCTTTAATATTTTTATCTATAAGTCCGTAATATTTTAGTTTATTAGTTATATCTAATAAGAAAGGTAATTTTAAGTGATTTTCTTCAAATATTTTATTATCACTAATTACTTCTTTTGTCTTCTTATTAAACACTAACTTTTTATCTACTAGTATTGTATAGTCAGAACCTATTATCTCACTTACATCTGATGCAAAATTAATAATAGTTACTTTCTTCTTTTTTAATTTATTAAAATAACTTAATACTTTCTCTTTTAGATTTCTATTCATTCTACATAATGCATTATCAAGAAGTAAGATATCTAAATCAAGAACCATTATCGAACATAATACTACTAACTGCTTTTCCCCTAAACTAAGTTTATAAGGATCTTTATCAAGAATACTATCTAGATTAAAATAGGATACAATCGCTTTAATACGACTACTAATTACTCTTTTACTATAATTATTCATCTCCATAAAGAACTTAAGTTGTTTATCTACAGTACGTCCTACAATCTGTTTATCAGGATTAGTAACTACATAGTTTATATTACCATTTACTTTAATACTTTTATTTCCTTTTATAATAGTATTGAATAAGGTAGTCTTACCACTAGAAGATGGCCCTATTATAGTAGTATACACACCACTATTAATTACTAGGTTTAATTTATCATATATAACTGTGTTTTCTCTTTTCAATATCAAATTCTTAATTTCAACCTTATTCATAGTTACCACCTTTCTCATTATTATAATATATAAATAAGTGATTGTAAACAAATTTTGACATAATTTAATAAGGTAATCATTGGTAAACACTACAAAAAATTAAAAATAAAAAGATATAAATTATCCTTATATCTTCTCAATTTCTTGCATAGTTAATCCTGTAATTTGTGCAATATCTTCTAATTTATAATTTTCTTTTTTCATATGACGCTTTTTCATCGTTTTCAAGAATACGACCATTATACCAATCAACAATTAAAACCATTTTTCTACTCATTATATCTTCTTAGTTTTATTTATTATCAATCATATTATTATCTTCACTATACCGATAATTCAATGAATTATTGCTACTAACAACACTTTTACCTAATTCGCGTTCTAAGTCATCTTTTGTATTCTTAGCAATTCCACCACCACGTTTTGCAATGATTTTATATAAAAAGAAAGACTTTTTATATCTTTCTATCCTTCTTTTTAGATAACACTTTAGCCCTTTCTTCAAAATATTCCTTTACTAGACTTATATCTTTTTCATCGTATCTTTTAGATAATTTATTCTCTAATATTCCCTTATTGTAATATCTCATATATCTATTTTCATTAGAGCCAAGCATATTAAATAAAGATTTATAATGTTCTAACCAATCTAAGGCTATATCTGGTCTTAACAGTTCCCTTTTTATATCATTTAAATTAGAAGAATTGTTCTTACTAACATTCTTTGTATTGTTTAAATCCTGCAATTTTTCTTTTGCTCCTTTAAGAATGTCTTCCATTGCATAAAGTTCTGCCTGTTTTCCTTTATATTCTTTTATATTAACACTATTTCCTAAATTAGAAACTAAAGTATATAATGATGATACCATAACCATTCCAGCTGTACCGTAAATAATAAAAAATGATTTTAAATTATTATCATCGCCAACAACCAAAGGTGATACTAAATAACACACTCCACCTGCTGCAACCGGCATATATACCGGCATTAAATTAATCCATAAATTATTCTTATTATCTGGCTGATGATTATTTAACCATTTTTGTAACTTTATAATTTCCCCTTCAACTAGTTCAATTACATTTTCAATAGATAATATTTCATAAATATTATCAGTATAATCTACAGTTCTTTCGTGTCCTAACTCATCAACTACTTTTACTATCTCATAATTGTGATAAAACTCGTAATTCATAATACTCCTCCAATTGCTTATATTATAAAATAAATTCAAGCAATAATCAATTATAAAATTACTAAAATTGGCAATGATAATATAGGTGATACTATGCGTATTTATAAAACTGTGGATAAGAATATAGATTATATTAAAAATATTAATCATAATAGTAGTGATATTGTATCTAGAATAATAACTAATAATAATATAAAAATAGGATATGTATATTTAGAAAGCGTAACTAGTGATGATAAAGTAAGTGAGTTTTTAAATAAAAGCATTATAGGTAAGAATACCCAAGATATATTTAGTAATATTGAAGATAGTATTTATAATAGTCATATTACCACTTTAAAAGAATTAGATAATATATTTTACTATTTATCATCTGGTTTTACAGTAATATTTATAGATAATTATGATATGTGTATTACAGTTGAAACTAGGATGAGTTTGGATAGGGGAGTTAGTGAGGCAACAAGTGAGCCTATAGTTAGAGGTCCTAAAGATAGTTTTACTGAGAATAATGCTATTAACTTAGGTTTAATTAGAAAAAGAATTAAAGATGAAAACTTAATCTTTGATGAAGTAAAAGTTGGTAAACGTACTAAAACTAAGGTAAGTGTTGCTTATATAAAGGATATAACTAATAGTAAAAATGTAATTAAAGTAATTGATAAACTTAAAAGTATAGATATAGATGGAATATTAGATAGTGGTTATGTAAGAGAGTTTTTACGTGATCAATCAAGTACAGTATTTCCTGGAATGATTAGTACAGAACGACCTGACCTAGCTTGTACGTCATTACTAGATGGTAAGATAGTTGTACTTGTTGAAAATACTCCTTATGTATTAATAATGCCTGGTTTATTTATTGATTACTTTCATTCTCCTGAAGATAATTACGAGAAGCCTATTAATGCATCTTTCTTAAGATTACTTAGAATACTATGTTTTATAATTACAATATCTGTTCCTGCTTTATACGTTGCCTTAATGACTTTTAATCCAGAAATAATACCTGATGAACTACTCATATCTCTCGCACTACAAAGAGATGGAGTTCCTTTTCCAACTGCTCTTGAAATACTTATATTTGTAATTGTATTTGAAATACTTAGACAAGCTGATGTTCACTCGCCAACAGTTAGTGGATCGGCTATGAATATAGTTGGAGCCTTAATACTTGGAGATGCGGCAGTAAATGCAGGAATAGTATCTCCTATCGCAATTATAATAGTTGCAGTTACATCTATTTGTGAACTAGTATTTTATGATGTAGATATGATTAATGCAGTAAGATTCTGGAGAATAATATTTATAATTGCATCTTTATTCTTAGGTATTATTGGTTTTGTATCATGTATGTTTATATTTGTAACTAAACTCTCTAGCATTGTATCTTTAGATATACCTTACTTAACCCCTATAAGTCCTCTATCTACAACAGGTATAAAGAACTATTTATTTAGAATAAAGAGAACTAAGTTAAATAATCGAGCTAAGTATTTAACTCGTAATATTAAAAGGATGGTGAGTCATGAAAAGACTAATACTAGTAATTAGTTTAATCATTATATGTACAGGGTGTTTTAATTACAGTGAACTAAATGATTATGCTATCGCAACAGGTATGGCTATTGATAAGTCTGATGATGGATATGAGGTTAGTATGCTTATTTCTAATTCACCTAAATCTAGTGAAAAGAATTATACAACAGTAGTATATAGCGGTAAAGGTAAAACTATATATGAAGCAATTAAAGAGATAGGTCTAATTTCTCCTAAAGAGTTATACATAGGTCATCTATCAATACTTATAATATCAGATAGTGTTGCTAAAGATGGAATTAATTCCGTACTAGAGTTCTTACTACAAGAGCCTCGTTCTAAGAAAAACTTTTATGTCGCACTTTCTAAAGATAATAAAGCAAAAGATGTATTATCAATAACTTCTCCATTAACAGACTTTCCATCACAGAATCTAGCTACCAATCTTAAGGATACAACTAATTTACAAGGAAGTATAAGTGCGATAGATTTTAATACTCTTTTATATAAACTTGTAAATAAAGGAGTAGATCTTACTTTAAATGGATTTGTTATTGTAGGAGATATTAAAGATGGAGTTAAAGAGTCAAATATGGAAACTAATAAGCCTGCATCTTATATAAAGTTAACTAATCAAGCCATATTTAAAAATGATAAATTAATTGCTTGGGCTAATAAAAACGAGAGTAGGGGAATTAATATTATTAATGATAAGATTCATGAGATGTATATTAAAGTTAAATGTGATAATGGATTTATTGTAGTTGATACTAATACTTTAGAAACTAAAAAAAGTGTTGATAAAAAAGGTGATGTAACACTAAATACTACAGGTAAAGCATCTATTAGCGAGATTACATGTGATATAGATCTTACTAAGCCTAGTAATATTAAAAGAATAGAAAATAAAGTTAATAATAAAATACAAGATTTAGAATTAAAAGCAATTAATCTAAGCAAGAAATATTCTACTGATATATTTGGTATAGGTCTTATGTATTATCAAGATTATCCACATATTTATAATAAGATTAAAGATTATGATAAGTTTTATAAAAATATTAAGTTTAAAAGCAATGTAGATATAAAGATTAATACATCTGGTTCTATTAAACAAACTCTAAAGAATATAGAAGGGAGTAGATATGAAGAAGATAACTAACTTACAATTAGGCTCACTAGTATTCTTTTTAATGCATGCATATTTTATTGGTATTACTTTTAGTTCTATTATTGTATCTTTAAAGCAAGACTCTTACCTTGGTATTATAGTAGGTTCTATTATAGGTTTTATACCACTATTAATTTACTTATATATATTTAATTATGAACCTAATCTAAATCTAAATGAGAAGAATATAAAGTTATTTGGTAAGTATATCGGTAATATATTAAATATAATTATTACTATATTTACATTTTTAATTATTACAATTGTATTCAGTAATCTAGTTACTATAATACATACTGATTACTTAAGTAAAACCCCTATAATACTTCTTATTATTACTTTCTTAATACCTATATATTATTCTGTTTATACAGGAATAAAATCTATCTGTAGAGCATCTTTAATATTCTTCTATATGACAATAATTCTAATAATAATATCTAATTTAGGATTACTTATCCAAGTAGATATAAATAACTTTAAACCATTCTTTTACAATAACTCTAATCTACTTAATGGAAGTATATATTTTGCTATATATAATGTTACTCCTCTTTATTTAATTAATATAATACCTAAGAATGATATTATGAATAACAATAAGACTACTAAGTATATAATTATATTCTATTTATTATCAGTTATATCATTACTTGCAGTATCATTAAATATTATTGGAATATTTGGTATAAGACTTACTAGTATGTATCAGTATCCTGAGTTTCAAATACTAAAACATGTATCTATTATAGGTATATCATCTAGAATAGATAGTATATTATTTATAACATGGATATTTTCAATACTTATATTTGTAATAGTAGGACTATATTATGTAGTTAGTACATCACACTCTCTAATAAAAGAAAAAAACAATATATTTTTAACAATATATTGTATATTAATATTATCACTTACACTCTTAGTACCTAATGATTTATTTATTAACTTTCTATCTATTAAGATACTACCACCAATAATAATTATATTTACCCTTACAGTATTTATATTAATGTATCTTAAAATTAATTATACCAGTAAAGTAAAGCGCACAAAGAGTACCTGCAACAAGTAGACAAATAATTATTGCGATAATTATTTTTTTCTTTTTACTATGTTTACGAGCAAGTAATTCATCAAAATCTTCATCATCAAAATCAAAAGTATTAGTAAAGAATGATTTATCTAATTCTTTAGTATCATCTTTTTTTATTTCTTCCTTATCTTGTTCAATTACTTTTTTAATAGATGAATCTCCTACCATAGTATCAGCTTTAAGTGAATCTAGTAATAATGCATCATCACCTAACTTATTAAGATTACTTGTATTATGAATAGATTTAATCATATCTTTTAATTCTAATTCACTATTCTTATACTCTTTCTTATGCAGATTTAAATTATTTAAATCAGTATATTCTAAATTCTTAAGATTCCTATTTTTACTATCTGACTCATTATAATCATCAAGAGCTTTATTAAGTACATCAGATAAATCATAGTTCTTAGGCTCTTCTATTTCTTTTTCAACTTCTAACTTACTAGGCTCAACATCCATAATATCATAAGATTCTATATTATCTTTTTTAGATGGAATATCAATATTAAGACTACTCTTATCAATAGTTTGACGAAGTTTACGTTCTTTTTTATAAGCCTCTCTATCACTTACAATACTCTTTAACTTAGATAAATCAATCTCATTAGCCCTACTTACAGATTTCAAAGAATCAATCTCACTACGAGATTCATTATGTACTCTTTTATATAAATCCTTATTCTTTCTACTACGTTCCATAGAAGAATTGCTAGAATTATAATACCTATCCATTCTACTTGCCATACCATCACCTTAATTCTTACATATAATATATCATAAAATGTAATATTTTGAAAGTAGTTAGTTAAATATTTAAAATTTTTAAAGATACATTGATTTTTTCCAGCATGTCATTTATAATTGACTTAAGGAGGATAGTATGAAAGTTAAAGTTGATAAAGATACTTGCATAGGATGTGGAGCATGCCAAGCAATATGCAGTGATGTATTTGAATATGGTGATGATGGAATTATGGATGTTAAAGTTGATGTAGTTCCGGATGAATTTACTGATGATGTAATGGACGCTAAAGATGGATGTCCTGTAGATGCTATTAAAGTAGAAGAAAACTAATTCGTGCTTGAATTAGTTTTTGTTTATTCCTTTATCATAAATACTGCATAAAGAGGTATAGATTTAATATTATTTTTTTCGCTATAACCAAAATCTTTTGTACTTATTCTGATTGAATACTTTGGTTTATAGTTATTATTATAAACACTTAAACTTTTAGATTGTGTATTATCACCGGATTTAACTTCTACTGGAATAATTCCATCTTTCGTATAAAGTAAGAAATCAACCTCAGCAGTAGCATCACTTTTCCAATAGTATAAATCAAATCCATTACATACCAATTGGTTTGCAACATAATTTTCAGCAATTATTCCTTTATATAGCGAAATATTATCAGTTAATATATCCTCAACTCTAATTTTTAAAATATTGTTTAAAATCCCTATATCACTTAAATATAATTTAAAAGTATCATCATCAACAAATCCTTCTAATGGAATATCTGGATTTTTTACACACTTACATTTTATAACCATGTTACTTGCTTCTAACCAATTAAGTGATGTTGCATAATCTCTAGTACGTGCATCCTTAGATATATTTGAATATTGAAACTTTTTAGATACATTAGATAACTGCGATGGTAGAGAATTATATAATCTTTTAATTCTTAATGCTTCTACATCATTTGTCACATATTTATTCATATCATTAAAATATGATTCTAATATATCATTTACAATTGTTGTATCATAGTTGATATAATCACCTTTTATATCTACCATATTTTGAATACTCTCTGGCATTCCACCAGTAATTAGATAGGTTCTATATAAACTTAATGCTTTATTATGAATTGGCTCTGTCATAGACTTATTATTGTTATAGCAATCTTTAATGCATTCAATCAAATAATCTTCTCCCATAGACATTAAAAACTCTTCAAAATCCATTGGATACAATTTAAGCAGTTTTACCTTACCAACTGGAAATGATGATTTTAAACGTTTTAGTTTTACACCTAACAAAGAACCGGCACAAACAATTCTAACATTATTATGTTTTTCACAAAAATATTTTAATTCTGATATAAGTTTTTCTGATTCTTGTATTTCATCAATAAACAAAATTGAATCTTCTTTATCTAAATCAAATTTAAGAATTGCCTTTAATCTTAAATATTTTTCATTTGAATCTAAATCTGACTCATATAAGTTTTTTATTATATCATTCTCTAATAAATTAACATACTTATAATTTTGATACTCATTTTTACAAAATTTTTCAATTATATATGTTTTACCAGCCTGTCTAACCCCCAATACCATTAAAGGTTTTATGTTTCTAGTATTATTTTTCCAATCTAGTAATTTAGCATATATTTTTCTTTTCACTCGCATCACCTATATATATCTTAGCACATTATTCTATTAATTTCAATATAATTTCACGATATTCGAATAACATTTTTTGTTGTTTCACACGTTTTCCAAAGCACTTTTTAATTACTTTTTCACGGTTTACTAAGAATATTAAAAGCAAAGAGATTAATTCTTTGCTTCGTTATATAGTTTCTTCACTTCATGGATAGATAACTGTCTATAATCCCCAGATGATAATCCATCTACTGTTAAAAAGGAAATACGTTCTCTTTTTAATTTAATAACATTATATCCTAGTGCTTTAAACATATTCTTAACCTGGTGATTACGTCCTTCATGAATTGTTAATTCAACAACTGTAGTATTAGTTTTTTTATCTGCTCTTAATATTTTAGCTTTGCTTTTAGCAGTTTTTTCCCCATCTATTACTACACCATTTTCTAAAGTTCTAAGATTACCTTTAGTAATTAATCCTTCTATTTTGGTAATATATACTTTATCTATATTATTCTTAGGATGTGTAAGTAAATTAGCTAACTCTCCATCATTAGTTAGTATTAATAAACCTGTAGTATCATAATCAAGTCTACCTACTGGATATATTCGAGTGTTTGTATCTATTATATCAACAACAGTCTTTCTACCTTTATCATCAGTAGTACTTGTAATAACACCACGAGGTTTATTAAGTAGATAATATACTTTATCCTGCTTTTCATTTATTGCATTCCCTTCAACCTCAATATAATCATTACCACTTACCTTATCACCAAGGCTTGCAATATTTCCATTTATATATACTAACCCTTTTTTTATTAATTCTTCTGCTTTTCTTCTCGAACAATATCCTGAGGCTGCGATTACTTTTTGTACTCTTTCCACCGACATCACCACATTGATTATACATTAAATAGTCTAATGTGTCAAAACAAAATATTTGTGATTATTATACTTGCAATTATCCCTATTAAATCTGCACATAATCCTGCCCAAAGTGCATATCTTATTTTTTTAATTCCTACACTACCAAAGTACAAAGTTATTACATATAAGGTAGTATCAGTTGAGCCTTGCATAACTGAAGCAAGTAATCCTACAAATGAATCAGGTCCATGATTATCATAAATGCTATTTAAAAGAGCAAGTGATGCACTTCCAGATATTGGACGTATTGCAGCTAAAGGAAGTATTTCTAATGGTACATTTAGTTTATAAAAAAGCGGTTTAAATAAGCCTAATACAAATGATAAGAATCCACTATCAATTAATATATTAACTCCAAGTATCATAGCTAGAAAGGTTGGAAAAAGACTCATTATCATTCCTACTGAATCCTTAGAACCATCTAAGAAAGTATCATATACTGGTACTTTTTTTCTTACTCCATATATTATTATTAATAAAACTATTAAAGGTATTATTAAATTAGAAATATATTTAATGATGATACCACTTTGTAAATATTTTATCCACAAATATTCCTCCAATCGTTGAACATGTAGTACCTATGATGCAGGCAAGAAGTATAGATGTAGGATTTACACTCTTATACATCATACGCATAGATATAATAGTTGTTGGAACGAGTGTTACTCCACTAGTATTAATTATTAAGAATGTAATCATAGACCTGCTTGCAGTATCTTTCTTTTTGTTTAGATTTTGTAACGATTCCATAGCCTTTAACCCAAAAGGAGTAGCCGCACTACCTAGTCCAAATACGTTAGCTATTATATTACTTGCTATATAACTTAATGACTCATGTCCAGCAGGTATTTCAGGAAATAATTTAGTAAGAACTGGTGAAATTAAATTTGAAAATTTATCTAATAGTTTAGATTTTTCTGCAATGTTCATAAGTCCCATCCAAAGAGCAAGCACCGGAAATATTTGAATAATCATATCAAGACTAGTTTTTGAACTTTCCATTATTGTATTATTAACAACATCTACATTATTAGTTACAATTGCATATATAATTCCACAAAATATAAATATAGTCCAAATTATATTTACCACAAACGCCACTTCTTCTTATTCTTTGTTTTTAACTTTGCATATATAGGAGCACTGTATATTTGTTTATCTCCTAAGTTTACTATAACACTTCCAACATTCTCTCTATTCTTTATTTTCTTAATCTTTTTTATTTTATATTTAATATTAATAGATTCTTTCTCACTATCATCTAGTATATATTTAAAGTCTTCTTTTATATATAAGTTATAGTCTTTATAATAATTCTCATTATAGATATTGATATATCCTTTTTTTAAAATAGAATAGCTTTTATAATTCTCAAATCCATAATCAAATAAATCCATATGATCTTTAAAATCATTACCATCATTAAGAGTTACGGCAACTAAATTTGTATTATCTTTAGAAGCTGTTGTTACAAGTGTCCTTTTAGCAATCTTAGTATATCCTGTTTTACCACCTGTTGTATATTTATAAAGTCTAAGTAATTTATGTTTGTTATGCCAAATATAAGTATTTTTATTTGTTTCTAACTTATACTCTTTTGTCTTAACTATCTTTCTATAATCACTAATTTTCATTGCATAACTAGTAAGTATTGCCATATCATATGCAGTTGAATAATTGGCTTTATCTTCATCAAGTCCACTAGGATTATTAAATTTACTATTTTTCATACCTATTTCTTTCGCTTTATGATTCATCATTATAATAAAGTTATCAACACTACCACCTACATAATCAGCAATAGCTAGAGCTGCATCATTACCACTTCTAAGCATTAATCCATATATTAAATCTCTTAACTTCATCTTTTCTCCAATTTTAATGTATATAGCAGATCCATATGCTTTATTTATTGAACTATTTATTTTTACCTCTTCATCTAATTTACCTGATTCTATAGCTAGAACAGCTGTCATTATTTTAGATATACTTGCAACAGAACTTACTTCATGAATATTTTTAGAATATATTATTCTATTATTATCTGTATCCATTAGTATAGCAGATTGAGCAGTGGTACTTATACCTTTTACTATGAAAGGAAGCAGTAGTGTAATTATCAGTATTATTTTTTTCATATGTCACCTACATAAGTATATGAAAAAAAATACTAGTTATGCCTTGTAATAATTAATTAATACATCACTAATATTTTTAGCAATCCTTTTGTGATACCATTTCTGTCTTAATAAGTATCTATCATTAGCATTAGATAAAAAACCTATTTCAATAAGTACTCCTGGTATAGTAATTTTCCTATTAAGTAACATTGTTTTAATTTCTTTAACCTCTCTTTTAGTATTTAAATTTTTCTTAAAATGTGCCTGAAATAATTTAGCAATCTCTAGATTTTTACTATTTACGTCATCATAAAATACTTGTGCCCCATGCCAGGTAGTTGACGATACTGAATTTAGATGAATTGATATATACATATCCGCACCTGAACCATTTATGATTTTAGCTCTGTTATTTAAATCACTTCTTTTTCTCGCGCCGGTTCTCATATAGCTTAAATCGTAATCCCCATATCTAGTCATATATACTGTAGCTCCTAAACTCTCTAATTGTTCTTTTATGGCAAAGCATATATCTAAATTAATATCTTTTTCATAGATATCTTTATAAATAGAACCTGGATCTAAACCACCATGTCCTGCATCTATATAAAATGTGCGACCAAATAATGGAAGAGATGTAGCTTTAATTTTATATAGTCCACCAATAAGTAATAAAAATATAAATACTAAAAAAACATATAGTTTGTTTGATTTGTGTTTATATATAAACATAAAATCACCTATTTAACTATATGTCTTTTATCTAACATTTTGAGTATTTTGTTCCCCTTGATAATATATTTGATTATATTCGATTTTATTTCTTTCTGCTTGGCCATTAGGATTTGCTTCAAAAGCATCGTATTGACCATTCTGTATTGCTTGATGTAATTGTCTATCATTATTTGTATAATTATATAAATTAGCATTTTTAGATGAATATTGTTGACTGTTGTTCAGTGTCTCTTGTGCATCAGCCATAACTGCAACTGAATGTACAACAACAGAACCTAAAACTATTGTAACAGCCGCCCCCAAAGTACACAATGCAATTTTAACTTTTTTATTATTAAAGACCTTTCTAATTGTAGGCATATAATTCTTACCTCTATACCTTGAATTATTTTTAGATTGATAATTATCATTTGGCTGAGAATATTTGTCATTTATGACCATTGCATTTTTTGATAATTCAATCAATTCTTTTAAAGCCATATTATAATTATTTTTAAATTCCTCTCTTACACATTCATTTGGAAATAATAAATGAAGTTTTATTTGTCTATCACTTGAATTAAATATATAATCTATATATTTATCTGGATTAATATCTTCATAACCAGTTGGATATTCATTTTTACTAGATATATACCAATTATTATTTTTTAGTAACTCAACTAACTTATCAATAGTAACTAAATCATCTTTAAGCTCTAATCCCGCAAACATTTTTCTAAACGTTAAATCAATATCATTATTATCTTTTATATCTCTAATATTAATTCCAGCAACATCATTTCCAAATTTAAGTGTCATTAAACTCATATTATCACTACCTCTTCTATTATTAATTTACTATTATTATTTATAAAAGTCAATATAAAAATGTCAAACTAATTACAATTTGGCACTTTTATTTAAATATATTAAATGGATATCTATCAGGCAAGTCTAATATAAATACTTGTTTTTCCTTAGTTATAGGATGATAAAAAGATAATTCTTTAGCGAACAATGCAATCTGTGATTTATCATTACAATTCTTATTATATTTATGATCACCATATAATGGGTATCCACGAGATGAAAACTGTACTCTAATTTGATGAGAACGTCCTGTATAAAGATTGATTTTTATCAATGATAAATTGTCAGCGCATTCAATTCTTTCAAAGTATAATTTTGCATCTTTACCATTTTCATCAACATTTACAGTATTTGTTTTACTATTCTTTAACAGTTTATCTTTTAACAGTCCTTTTTCAAAAATATTACCTTCTACTACTGCATAATATATCTTTTTAAAATCACCATCTTTTATTTGTTTACTTAATCTTGATGCGCATTTACTAGTTTTTGCAAATACCATCACCCCACCTACTGGTCTATCTAATCTATGAACAAGTCCTAGATACACATTACCCATCTTTTTATACTTATTTTTTACATATTGCTTTAACATAGTAAGTAAATCCACATCTTTACTTGAGTCTGCTTGAACAGGTATATTAATAGGCTTATCTACAACTAATAGATGATTATCTTCATATATTACATTAATCATTAGACTGATACCTACCATATATACCACATGGTAATACTAAATTATTGTTAGTTATAGGAAGCCCAATATCTCCTGAATCAACAGCACCATCTGGATACTTCTTTAATATTGTAGTTTTAAGAATGTTTTCAAGCACTATAGCAGATACTCCAGTAGTGTATGAATTAATCAAGAAAAATAATGGCTTATCAGATAATATTTCCATACATGATTCAATTAATTTATATATATTATCTTCAAACTTCCAAACCTCTTTGTTAGGACCTCTACCATAACTAGGAGGATCCATCACAATTGCATCATATTTATTCCCACGGCGTGCTTCTCTTTTTACAAACTTTAGACAATCATCTACTATAAATCTTATTGAATTATTCTCTAGATGAGATAATATCATATTTTCCTTAGCCCATTCAGTCATACCTCTAGAAGCATCTACTTGTACAACATCTGCGCCTGCTTTAGAACAAGCCATTGTAGCTCCACCAGTATAAGAAAATAAATTCAAAACTTTTATTTTACGATTACTATTCTTAATTTTATCCATCATAAAATCCCAATTAACCGCTTGCTCAGGAAACAATCCAGTATGTTTAAATCCTGTCGGACTTACTTTAAATGTTAATCCTTTATAGTCAATAGTCCAAAACTCATCTAACTTAGAGAAAAACTCCCAATTTCCACCACCAGACTTACTACGGTGATAAAAGCCATCAACATTCTTCCATTTAGAATAATCCTCTGTATACCACATAGCTTGTGGATCAGGACGTCTTAATATTACATTTCCCCAACGTTCTAACTTTTCACCATTTCCGGCATCTATACATTCGTAGTCTTTCCAATCATTACTAATTCTCATCAAATCACTTCCTAATTTCTAATATATTGTCACATATAAAATTATCACAATATTTATTGTACTTTTCTATTTGTTCTTGATTCTTTACTGTCCATCCAATAATAGGTTTAAATTTTCTAATTTTTTCAATTTGTTTGTTTGGTAATCCCTTGATATTATAACATATAAAGTCTGGATTAGTAAATTTATTAAATAACATATATTTATATATACCATTAACTATAAAATTATAATTGTATGAATTAGTTAATAGCTGGCCTCTAATATATAATTCTCTGTGCTTTTTAAACCAATATACTATAAAAGGGCTAAAACTCTGTATAGCAAAAAAGCCTTTATATTTATCTAATAATTTAACGCATTCTTTTTCTAATTTATTACCTTTATTATAAGGTTTCAGCTCGATTAGTAATGGAATCTTTCCTGATACTATATTTAAAACACTATCTAGAGTGACAAGTTCGTGACAAATATTCTTTAAATATTTATAATCATGCTTACTTATTATATAAGTTTTATCACCTGATTTTATAAAACTATCATGACAAAGTATAATAACATTATCTTTTGTTAAAGTAACATCAAATTCAACAGGTAATTTTTTCATAATAGCTAGTTCTATTGAAACTAAACTATTCCCTTTAATATATTTATTATGGATACCTCTATGAGCAATCAGCTTATTTAATAATGGTTCTAAATTTTTCATACATCACCATTATATTGTATTATAAAATAAAAACAGTTAGACTAATTACTAACTATTCTTAATATAAACTATTTTCTTGTATATATAGTATCTGAACCAAATGAATCTTTTACATTTAATTTATTACCATCTATACTATAAGTTGTATCAAATGAAGCAGTATTACCATCATATAGAATTGATAACTTATCGCCATCTGTTTCATATGTACATTTCATAAGAGTTCCAGCAGCATCATAACTACAAGTTTTATCAGCATTAAATGTATAAACATATGAACCATGTGCCCATTTTCCTACTATTGTATTTTTCTTTTCTTTTCCACATCCTGTAAGTGCAACTACACAAATGAATAATAGTACAGAAAACATAACCATTTTCTTTTTCATACTACCTTTCTCCTTTCTATGATTAATTGTATCATAAAATACATTATTTTAACAATTTTTTTAGAGCATTAGCATTTAATACTGTATTAGAAATAAACTTTCCGTTGTAAAAGTTTGCCCAGTTATTAAATACACATGGAGCTTTTTTTGCTTTCTCTAATGTATCAATTTTAACAAAATTTAGCTTAATATTATTCTCTTTTGCATAATTAGATAATTCCTTAACTTCATATTCGACATAAGGACATTCATTAGAATAATAGATTGTAAAATCATCACTATCAATTTCCATTTTTCTAGCACTATCACTAAATTTAGGTGTTTCTAGTGAATCAAATTGAAGTGCAAGCAATTCATAATCATTAATAGTATCTACTACTTTAAAATCATAATGTTCAAAAAACTTTTTATCGCCAATAAAAGGTTTCTTTTTTTGAGATACAAGAGTACATATACCACTCATTTTTTTCTTCTTTGCATCAGAAATAGCATATTCTAACAACTCTTTACCGATACCCTTTCCTTTAAAACTGCCAGAAACCCACAAGCAATAAATATACATATAGTTCTTACCATCAATTGGTACCCAAGAAGTTTCAAGTGGCTCATATTCGATAAAAGTCTTCCCTCTAGCATTTAATTTTCTAAATACATGGCCATCTTTTAATTTACTTTTAATCCATTCTTTCTTTTTATCAACACCATTCTGATGTTTAGGATCTCCTATTGCACAACAAATATGTTCATTATCAATATTTTCTATACTTAAATTAATATACTCATTCATACCATCAAACTCCAATCTTTCTACAAATATTATATCATAGGAAATAAGTTAGTACATATTTTAGTATCAAAAAAGCCTGTAAATACAGACTTTCATATACATACTAACGTTTACTAAATTGTGGAGCACGTCTTGCACCTTTTAAACCAGGTTTCTTACGTTCTTTACTTCTTGGATCTCTTGTTACAAAACCAGCTCTCTTTAATGTTTTTCTGTAGCTATCTTCATTTGCTTCATTAGCTTTATCATATTCAATTAAGCAACGTGTAATTCCTAATCTAATTGCACCAGTTTGACCACTAGCACCACCACCAGTTACTTTAATTTCAATATCAAATGTCTTTTCATTATTTGTTGCAACTAAAGGTTGCATTAAATCCATTACATTAGTTTCATGTGGCATGAATTCTTTTACATCTCTACCATTAACTGTAATCTTTCCACTACCTGCAGTCATTTTAACTTGAGCAACTGCAGATTTTCTTCTACCTGTAGCAGTAAATACTTTTGCCATATTTCCTCCTTATTTAACTTCCATTTTAGCAGGTTTTTGAGCCATATGTGGATGGCTCTCCTCTGCATATACAAATAATTTCTTTGACATTTGACGACCAAGTCTATTATGAGGAAGCATTCCTTTAATAGCTCTTTCTACCATTTCTACTGGATATTTTTCTTTCATTTCACGAGCAGTTCTTTCACGAAGGCCACCAGTATATCCACTATGATTATAATAAATCTTTCCATCTAACTTATTTCCAGTCAAATTAACCTTTGAAGCATTAACTACGATAACAAAATCTCCACAATCGATATGCGGTGTGTAAGTTGGTTTATGTTTTCCACGAAGAACAGTTGCAACTTTAGCAGCTAAACGTCCTAAAGATACACCATCTGCATCAATTACATACCAATTACGCACTACATCTTCTTTTCTTTGCATAAATGTATTTTTCATAATATTTTCCTTTCTCCATTACTTTAATAAGTCTTCCCACAACTCATTAAACTGGGAATTAAATGTACCAATTAAGATAATACTAAAAATATCCCCAAATGTCAATGATTTTTATACTCTTTTTTACCAATTTGGTAAGTTTTAATTAAAAAAGAACAACTATTCATTATTATAGTTATCCTTTTCTACTTTTACTACTTTTCTTTTTTCTTCTAACATATATTCGCTAACTCTATTTTGTATTTCCGCAAGCGCACGCTTATCAATATTATTAATAATTACTTGCTCTTTAATTGTATCTATAAATACCTTTCCCCAAATAATTCCTGATTGTACCGATAAATCATTAAACATCTCTGGAGTAACTGAAATAAAGTAATATCCAAACAGTAACCTTTTTTCTGCAACTAATATTCTCTTATTAGTTAAGGCAACTAAGTATGTTGAGAACATATCCCATATAAAAGGACTTTTTTGACCAGCAAACACATATAATATTGCTTCATCAGAAGATAAATGCTTTTTAATAACCTTACTATGACTATTAAGTCTCCAAGCAACAGTCATAGGATATCTTTTTTTAAATTCTTTAGCCTGCTCACATATATAATTCATATTATCTCCTATTCAGTAATTACACCATACTTCTTAAATTCACGTGTAAAGTAACTTGGTGGATTTTCACCTTCAACCGCACCTTCTAAATGATTATTTTTTGTAATAAGTGTAAGTGGAGTACCTAGATTATCAGCATCACTATAACCAATTGATTTTAAATTTTCAATTAATTCAGATTGTTCATCTTGACTCATTTCAGTTAAATTTAAATAATTTATAGTAATATTGTTATTACCTGCAACTCTATTTAATACAGGTTTAACTGCTATACAGTGACTACATGTAGTTTGACCTATAACAATAACATTTAATGCATCTTCATTAACTAATTCTTTATATCTATTAAAATCAATAAATGTTAAATTTTCTTCTGGTTTATATGTTGCAGCTTCATCTAATATTTTATTTTTCTTTAAGAATTCTACTGTATCTTTACCATCCATATATCCTACATTAACATCAACTACATCATCATCTTTAACTACTGCAATTGTTGGAGTAGAACCTTCAATATCTAGCACTTTAAGAATTTCTTTTTGATCATCTTTAGATAATTTAGAAGCATCTACATATAAATAATCAATCTTATAATCTTCTTTAATTTGTTTCATAATTGGTGTTTGAAGTGAACAATAACTACAAGTAGAACTTCCATAATAAATTACTGTCTCATCATCACTACCCATATATTTATAAAAACTATCAAGTATCTCACCTGAATCTTTTCCCTTTGTAGTAACCTTTTTATCTTTTGTAACAACCATACCTACTATAAGCGCAATCACTGCAATAACCGATACTGCAAGCATTGCAATTGTCTGTGTATTAAACATCTTCTTTTCCATAATAATCCTTCTTTCTAAACAATTTAATTATAAACTATTTGAGTATTTTTTGCAAACATTTACTATGCTTTTTCAATAATTATTCACATAAAATAAAACCGAATACATAAATATCCGATTTATTTTTCTTTCTTTTCTTCTATTTTTGTAACTTTAGTTTTTTCTTCTTTAGTATTTTTCTTTTTATTTTTAGCATATAAAATACCGGCAGCAGTTGCACCCGCAGCTAAAGCACTTCCAACACCAATTGCAATTTTTGTACCTTTCTTCATACATCCTCCTATCTTAAGATACCTTTTGTATCTATCACAATTATAGCATCAGTTATATGTCTTATCAATATATATTTTAAATTTCACCTTTATATTTATATAATTTTTTTACAATTTGACAATACTTTACATCTGATAAATCCACATTCTTCTTTTCTGCAATATATTTTGTTAAATACATACTTTGTATAAGCATTTGATGATCATCTAATATTTGATCTTCATATTTTGAATCTATAGTAATAATTCTACTATAATATTTTTTTAATTCTTCTAACATCATTCTATCAAATTCAGTATTTCTATTATAATAAATCGCTATAGCATTATAATTAATACCAAGTGTGCTTCTACCATGACAATAAGAATATTTATCATGAACTATAGGTATTCCTATTCCTGATTCAACCATAGTTGATTCTAAATATTTTGATGCTGTACTTGTATCATAACCACTAAATATTTCATAGACATCACTTCCTAAATCAAAATCAAATGGTACTTCTTCTATACAATCTAACATTAGACTATTTTGTCTATTTAAATAATAACTCATTAATATACTCACAGGAATTAATGTTGCACCAAGTGATATAAAACTTTTTTCTTTATCAATAGTAGTGTTATATTTTAAGTAAGTTACATCATTATCATCAAATGAATTGTTAGAAAGTAAGTATTTTCTCAAACCTTTTAAAAATGATAATTCTACTCCATAATTGTTTCCACTATAACTACATGCTACTACATTTTTAAATGCACCATTGTTTCGGTATAAAAAATCTCTTGGCTCACTATTTACTGAAACTATACCATTTTTAGTATTAATGACTTTGGCACCAAATTCACTAACTACACTTGATCCCCCAACACCACTAAATAATGTTGGTTCATTTAGTTTAGACAATTCATTCCTAATAAAATCTAAATCAGTATTATTTAGTGAATCAACCACCCTTTCTTTTAGAAGTTCAAAATTAACTTGCATATTTTTTTGATACATTTTTTTAAACTGATTATAATCTATTACTGGTGTTTCAGTATTTTCGCTGCCAATTTTACAACAGTAACAGTCGCCATTATCAAAAATCTCATATAATTTTTCATTATATTTTAACACATAACAAAATGTATTTTTAAATGTTATCCCATTTTTAAATCCATATTTATTAATTTCATCAAACAATGTTGATAAACAGTCAATGAAGACAATATCTTTTTCTTTCAAAACCCCTCTACTATTATGAGCAAAGTAGCAATCATCGAATTCACCATATTGATTCACAAAACTATCCAACCAATCTATATACTCATCATTTAAAATTAATTTTACAAATTCTTTCTTTTCCATAAAAAATCTCCTTTCAAGTTAACTATAACTCAAAAGGAGGTAATATTTCGTCTACTCATATTTTTCATTTAATAATTCGTATTTTATTATTCTTTTTAACTCAAAATGCCTAATATCTTGTTTCTTTTCACAAAAGGCTGCACAGTACCAACCATCTTGAAATAAAAACATTTCTGCTGGATCTATTACTCTTTCGTTTTCACCTTTACCATAAGAGTAATATAATATTTTAACTTTCCTCTTTTCTTTTATTGCTCTTGTTAATAAATTATACTTCTTTCCATTTTCATCTTTTAAATTTAATTCTTTTTCTTCTTGCTTACTTCCTATGTATACGCCTTTAATTTTATCTTGAAGTAATATAAGTTCATCTTTTATGTCCTTATCTTTTTCACTTGCTATGTACTTATCTAATAATTTAGCATCTTTCATTTTAAATTTTCTAACAGGCATGCGAACTGATTGATTTAATACATATCCTCCATATGGTCCCATTATTGTATCAATATATATTCCTGCTTTTTCCAAATCTTCTTTATATACTCTAATCATTCTATAAGTTACTTCAAGTTTGTTTGATAATTCACTTATGCTATATTTTCTTCCAGACTGTAATAGTTGCAACATTGTTAATACATTGGATATTTTAGACATAAAACCACCTATATAAATTATATCATATCTTTTATCTTTCAAAAATATCCATGAAAAGGTATCTAAAGTGCGTTATAACATATAAACTCGCAATTTTTTAGCAAAGAAAAAACTCACGTTTTCCCTTATTTTTTCGGGGTTTGCGAGTTTATTTACCACAACACTGCTTATATTTCTTTCCCGATCCACATGGACAAGGCTCATTTCTACCTACTTTTTTAACTCTTTTAGGTGCTTTTTTCTTAGTTTCTTTACCATCATTAGCAACACCTTTCTCTACTTCTTTTCTCTCTGTATTCTGTCTTATTTCAGCCTTTAGAAGATATGTAGTAGTCTGGGCATCAATCTTCATAAGTAGTTTTTCAAATAGTTCATATCCTTCATTTTTATATTCACGAAGTGGATCATTTTGTGCATAACCCCTTAAATGAATTCCTTCTCTTAAATGTGACATTGTATTAATATGTTCCATCCAGTGTGTATCTATTACTCTTAAAGTAATTGCTTTTTCAAATTCATCTTTTATCTCATCAGGTACTTTAGCTATCTTTTCTTCATATTCTAATTTCATTTTATTAAATATGTAATCAGCCATAGTATCTTCATCCATATTAGATATCTCATCAATAGTAATAGAATCCTTTAATAAGTCATTAATTCCTTCTAGCATCTCTGATAAATCATTTCTATTAGGACTATCTGATGATAAATGAGATTCTATTGAATCATATACAAAATTCTTCATGGATTCTAATACATCTTCATGGATAGATTCTTTTTCTAGAATATCATTTCTCTTTTTATAAATAATAGTTCTTTGTTCATTTAATACATTATCATATTCAAGTAATGTTTTTCTTATGTCAAAGTTATTACCCTCAACTCTTTTTTGGGCAGATTCAAGAGAACCTGATAACATCTTATTTCTAATAGACATATCATCATTAAAACCAACTCTTTGAAGTAGTAATTTGGCTCTATCAGTACCAAATCTAACCATTAAATCATCTTCAAATGATACACAGAATTGACTAAAACCTGGATCTCCTTGACGACCTGAACGTCCACGTAACTGATTATCAATACGACGTGATTCATGACGTTCTGTACCAATTACACATAATCCGCCTAACTCTTTTACTTCATCAGTAAGTTTAATATCTGTTCCACGTCCAGCCATATTTGTTGCGATAGTTACCGCACCTTTTTCACCCGCTTTAGCAATTATTTCAGCTTCACGAGCATTATTTTTGGCATTTAATACCTCATGAGGTATATGTTCTTTTTTTAATCTCTCACTTAATAATTCACTAGTTTCAACCGCAACAGTACCAACTAAAACTGGTTGCCCTATAGCATATCTTTCTTTTATTTCATTAATTATTGCTTTATATTTACCTTCTTTAGTAGCAAATAATAAATCACCATAATCTTTTCTAGCTATAGGTTTATTTGTAGGAATAGTAATAACATACATATTATATATTTCTCTAAATTCCTCTTCTTCTGTTTTAGCAGTACCAGTCATACCTGATAACTTTTTATACATTCTAAATAAATTCTGGAATGTTATGGTTGCAAGGGTTTTAGTTTCTTCATTAATTGTAACTCCTTCTTTAGCCTCTATTGCTTGATGAAGGCCATCAGAATAATTACGCCCCTTCATAAGACGTCCTGTAAATGGATCTACTATAACTATTGAATCTTCACTAACAACATAATCTACATCTCTTTTCATACCATAGTTAGCCTTTAAAGCCTGATTAATAAAGTGAACTAAAGTTGTATGATTAATGTCATATAAGTTATCTAATTTAAAAGATTTTTCTGCTTTTTCAATACCTTCCTTATCCAATGCAACTGATTTAGTTTTCTCATCATAGATAAATCCAGCATTTTCTTTTAATTTTTTTACAAATCTATCTGTTTCTATATATAGATTAGCAGATTTCATTGTTCCACCAGAAATAATAAGTGGAGTTCTAGCCTCATCTATCAATACTGAGTCCACTTCATCTATAATTGCAAAGTTAAGTGGTCTTTGAACTCTATCTTGTGCTTTAATAACCATATTATCTCTTAAGTAGTCAAATCCAATTTCATTATTTGTTGAGTATAGAATGTCACAATTATATGCTTCCTTCTTTTCAGCAGGTGACATATCACGATAATTAATACCTACAGTAAGTCCTAAATATCTATATATTTCTCCCATCCATTCAGCATCACGTCCAGCTAAGTATTCATTTACTGTAATAATATGTACTCCATCACCTGATAATGCATTTAAATAAGCAGGTAGGGTAGATGTTAATGTTTTACCTTCTCCTGTTTTCATCTCAGCAATATTTCCATAATGAATTGCAAGTCCACCTACTAACTGTACAAAGAATGGTTTTTCACCCAATACTCTGTATGCAGCCTCTCTAACAGTTGCAAATGCTTCTACTTTAATGTCTTCTAATGTTTCTCCATTTGCTAGTCTTTCTCTAAATTCAACTGTTTTATGCTTTAAATCATCTTCTGATAAAGCAGAATATTCTTCATCTAATGCATCTATTTCTTTAGCAATTTTCTTAAATTTCAAATATTTTCCAAAAATCATAGTTTAACCGTAAAAAAAGACTCAAAAGAGTCTATTTTGTTACGATTAAACCGTAATTACCATCTTTTCTTTTATATACAACATTTGTTTCGCTAGTACTAGCATCCTTATATACAAAGAAATCATGATCTATTAATTCCATTTGAAGTATTGCTTCTTCTTCACTCATTGGTTTCATTTCTATTTCTTTTCTCTTTACAACCTCAATTGATGATTCTTTTTCTTCTGTCTCAAATTCTTTAAAATCTCTAATTGTTTCTTTAGATGATTTTTTATGTATTTTAGTCTTATTCTTTCTAATTTGTCTTTCAATTTTATCAGTAACAAAATCAATAGATGCGTATAAATCTTTATTAGATTCTTCTCCCCTTAATATAAGGCCATGCGTATTAATTGTAACCTCTACAACTTGGTCTTTACCACTTAATCTCATTAAAACATTTGCAGAAATATTATTAGGATTTTCAAAGTATTTATCTAATCTCCCTATTTTCTCTTCTACATATGCTTTAATCGCATCTGTAACTTCTAACTTTTTCCCACGAATCGTAAATTTCATAATATCATCCTCTCTAAGGTAATTATAGCATTTACAATTACTAATTTCAATATAGTTATAACAAAAAAATGACAATCGTCATTTTTAACATCTAACTACACAAGTGCATCTTTTAATTCAATAACGTTCTTAGCTTGTAACCCTTTGTCAGTTCTTACTAAGTCAAACTTAACATATTGGCCTTCAACAAGTGTTTTGTAGCCTTCAGATAAAATTGCGGAATAATGAACAAATATATCTTCTTGATCATTATATTCAATAAATCCAAAGCCTTTTTCGTTATTGAACCATTTAACTTTTCCAGTAATCATCATTCATACATCTCCCTTCTAGTAATCTCTTACAATATCAGTATACCATAAATTGAAGCTTCGATATTGTATAATCGTTCGACAAATTTCGACAAAAGTGTCGAACACTTTCATTATATTATAATTAGTAATCCGATTCATTATTTTTGTCGTAGAATAGCGCTTTTTGTGCGCAAAAATTAATATGATTCAAGTTTTTCATTAAAAATTATCTTTTATACAACTATAATTGCTATTAAAACCAAACGTATTGTCGATAAATAATATTAATTCTATAATGCAATTGTCAGGAGATAAATATGAAAAAAATCGTATTAAATCATTGGATGAATATCATCAAAAACAATAAAAGATATGATAATGTAAAACTTGCGGAAATTGAATATGGATTAACTGCTATATATTTAACTTTTTCTAAATTAATAGTAATTGCTCTATTATCTATATTGTTAGGTATATTTAAAGAAATGATAATCTTTTTATTAATTTATAACGTCTTAAGAATGCCATCATTTGGAATACACGCAACAAAAAGTTGGATATGTCTTCTAACGTCATCAATTCTGTTTATTGGATTACCAATTGTTTGTTTAAATATTCATTTAAGTATAGCAATAAAGATAATTATTGGTGTAATTGAATGTTTCCTAATGTTTAAGAACAGCCCAGCAGACACAAAAAAAAGACCTATAGTTAATCCTAAACGAAGATTAACATATAAGTTTATTTCTACAATACTAGCAATTACTTTTGTAGTACTAAGTATCACAATAAATAATATTTTTATATCAAATTGTTTAGTATTCGGATTAATTCTTCAAAACGTTTTAATATCTCCATTAACATATAAGATATTTAAACAACCTTATAATAATTATAAAGAATTTCTAAGATTAAATCCAGATTTTCTAAATAAGAAAGCGTGTTAATGTTATAAAGCATTTAACATAGAAATTCAGAAAGGAGGGTAGTTATGGGATTTTTAGCAAACATTTTAGCTGCACTTGGTATTGGAAGTGCTGCGACTGGATCACAAGCATGTCATTTATGGATACTTGACGAGCCAGAATGCCCAGAAAATTTAATCAAATAATAATTTATTTATGGAAAAAGCTGTTAAACCTCTAAATCATAATTTACAGCTTTTTTTTACAGTTCTTTATAATTACTTTGTATCCATTTTATAGAACAATTTTTGAGTAAATAAATCTTTTGTAATCATTCTTTCGTTATATAATTTTTGATTTTTTTCTAATGTTTTTTTTACTAATTGCAGACCATAACCTCTACCATCACCCTTAGAAGTCTTTAATTCCATATTATTATTTTTAATCTCGCCTTGATAATTGTTTGAAATATCAATAACAAATTGATTGTTTTTTAAATAGAAATCTAAGTTAATAATCTTATTGTTAAGATTTTCACAAGCATCTATTGCATTATCAATAAATACTCCTATTATTGTACATATATCTACTGCATCATCATCATTTACGTAAAAATTATGATTTGCAGATATTTTTTTATCAACGTGAACATAATACTTTATTTGTTTTTCTTCAATGTTATTTAATTTACTATAAACTAATCCTCTAATACCTCCTTGAGGTATTCTTAAAGATGTAATAATTGTTGAATTAATCATCGAATCTCTATTGTTTATTAATGAATTAATATAATTTAAAATCTTTTTATTTTTAGTCATTGATTTAATTGTTAATAATTGATTTTTGTTTTCATGATTTATTATTCTATATTCATCTATCAATTTCTCGCGTGTTTTTAAATCTTTTATACTAGTTTGATATTTAAAATTGGTTTTATAATATTTATTTTGATAATTAAATGAATATATGACTATAATAGTATAAATAATTGCAATTATCGAATTTAATATCAGTGATAGTAAAACATTATTCTTAAAATATATTGTAGTTGTAAAAATATTAGTACCTATCGCAACAAACAAAACTAATAGTGTAACTTGTTTTACATTAATACGCAATGTAATTCTTAAAAAGAAATTATATAATTTTTTGATAAAACTAATTTTTGAAATTAACAGAGAAAATAAAGAAATAATAATATCTATAGAAATTGTTAAAAATGTAGAATTTGAGATTATATTAGCATCTACTTTTAAAACTAACATCATAAAAATATAAATTATAGATTCTGATATAATAATTATTAATTCAGTAAGAAATGTCAATAAAATTGATTTCCTTAGAGTTATCCTAAAAATATTTTTACAGAATACAATTAATAAAACAACTACTAAGAATCCTTTTATAAAATTATTACCATATTCATGAATTAATACAATACAAATTGATAACAAAATCATTTCAATAATAAAATAAATATTTCTTTTCTCTATATTAATACTTGCAATTTTTTCCCAAATTGATACTTGCACAAATAATGACACAAAAGTACTAATCACATCTAATATAAAATAACTCACACAACCATCTCCTTTTTATATTTATCTGATAACAAATCAGTATATTCACCATTATCAAAATAAATTATTCTTTTACTTCTATCGATTCTTGATATTCTAGTTTTGTTAACAATACATGCTCTATGAGAGTAAATAAATCTATCATCTAACATATCATATATTTGAGATAATGACTTTCTAACTTTATATTCTGCATAATCTGTTTTTATAGTTGTTTTTCTATCAAAAGTTTCTTTAATAAAACATAAAATATCGTTCAAATCAATAATATAAGTATTGGTTCCATCTTCAATTCTAATCGTTCTCTTTAATTTCACTAAATCAATTGCTTTGTGTAAAACTTCATTTAGTCTTTTATCCATATTATCAAATTTATTAACAAATGCTAAGAACATTAGGTCATTTTGTAAAATTAATCTTCCTAACTCATCATGACCAGTAAGAAATATGATGACACTATCTAAATCCTTATTCCTAATCTCCCTTGCAACATCAATGCCAGATCTCGATGGAGTTTCAATATCAAGTATATAGATTCTAAATGGCATCTTGCTCTTTACTAATTTCATAAAATCATCATTAAAATCTCTATAAACATGCGTTTGATAATTACATTTATTATTTACCATAAATTTTTCAACTAGATTTACAACTTTATCTAAGTCTCTTTTGTTATCATCACAAATAACAACATTCAACATAAATCAAGCTCCTTTCTAATTAACTTCTCGTTAATTGCACATATATTACCACAAAATTGTATAAAATGCAAATAAATGCTGGCAATAGACTATTTGTATACAAAAAAAGATGCTTATTTTGCATCTTCCTCTACTAATTCTAAAATAACCATTAATGCGTCATCACCGCGACGTTCTTCCAATTTAAGTATTCTAGTATATCCACCATTACGATTTTCATAAGCTGGTGCCAATTCATCAAATACTTTCTTAATAACTACATTATCGTTATGCATAAAAGCTAATGCTTTTCTTCTTGCAACTAAAGAACCATCTTTACCATAAGAAATCATTTTGTCAACAAACTTACGAACTTCCTTTGCTCTAGTTTCAGTTGTTTCAATCTTACCATTCATAAGAACATCTCTAGTTAAATTTGCTAGCATACTTCTTCTATGCTTATTAGTACGTCCTAATTTTCTATAAGCCATACAAATCCTCCTAACTATTAATATTTAATTATTAATCATCTTCTCGAAATTTAAGTCCCATTTCTTTAACTTTTTCCATTACTTCTCGTAAAGACTTCTTACCTAAATTTCTAACCTTCATCATTTCTAATTCAGACTTTGAAGTTAAATCACCAAGTGTATTAACACCAGCTCTTTTTAAGCAATTATATGCACGAACTGAGAAATCCAAATCATCAATAGATGTCTCAAGCTTTTTTAGCTTTGTATCTTCTTTCTGAGCATTCATTAACCCTGATACATCAGCAATTTCATTCAACTCAGCAATTATATTTAAATGTTCAATCATAATTCTTGCAGATAACGCCATTGCCTCTTCAGGTTTAATTGAACCTTTTGTACTAACTTCCATAACTAATTTATCATAGTTAGCATCTTGGCCAATACGAGCATTTTCTACTTCATAACTAACACGTTCAACTGGTGAATATATCGCATCTATTGCAATATATCCAACTTCTTCATCTTGAATAAATTTTTTGTTATCATTTGCAGGTACATAACCTCTACCATTAGCAACTATAATCTCCATATTAAGTTTTCCACCTTTTGCAAGAGTTGCAATTTCTTGGTCCGGATTAATTATTTCAATATCTGAATCTTTTTCAATATCTCCGGCTGTTACAACTCCTTCTTTATCAGCATGAAGATTTAATTTCTTAGTGTCTTCCGAATTGTTCTTTACAACAATATTTTTTAAATTAAGGACTATTGTTGTAACATCTTCAACTATTCCATCAATAGTTTGAAATTCATGCATTACACCATCTATTTTAACAGCAACAATTGCACTTCCTGGCATACTTGATAACATAATCCTTCTTAATGCATTACCAATGGTAGTACCGAATCCTCTTTCTAAAGGCTCTAATTCAAATTTACCAAAATTTTTACTATCAATATAATCAACAACTTTATATGCTGGTTTTTCAAATTTTATCATTTAATCACTCCTTTTATTAACCACGTGGACGCTTTGGTGGACGACATCCATTATGTGGAACCGGTGTAACATCAGTTATAGATGTAATTTCTAAACCTGCTGTTTGAAGTGAACGAATAGCTGTTTCTCTACCTGATCCTAAACCTTTTACATAAACTTCAACTTTCTTCATCCCCATATCAACAGCTGCTTTACCTGCTGCTTCAGCACTCATACCGGCTGCAAATGGAGTAGATTTTTTACTTCCTTTGAAACCTAATGTTCCAGCAGAAGCCCAACTTACTGCGTTACCTTCTTTATCACTAATAGTAACTATTGTATTATTAAATGTTGAATGTATAAAAGCTTTCCCTTCTGGTACAGTCTTTTTTACTTTTCTTTTTCTTGCTTTGTAAGCCATTGTTTAACCTCCTTTTAACAACTATTTCTTCTTATTAGCAACTACTTTTCCTTTACCTTTACGAGTTCTAGCATTTCTATTTGTTCTTTGTCCTCTTACTGGTAATCCTTTTTTATGACGAGTTCCTTGATAAGAATTAATCTCCATTTTAGTTTTAATATTCATGTTAACTTCACGACGTAAATCACCTTCAGTAAGATATTTATTTACCTCATCACGAATTGCTACTAATTCATCATTAGATAACTCTCCAGCTTTTTTGTTAACATCAACTTTAGCATCTTTTAAAATTGTTTTTGCTAAACTTCTTCCTATACCATAAATATATGTCAAAGAAATTTCAATTCTTTTATTATTTGGTATATCTACACCTTTAATACGTGCCATAAAACACCTCCTATTAACCTTGTCTTTGCTTATGTTTAGGGTTTTCACAGATAACCATTACTTTACCCTTACGTTTAATAACTTTGCATTTTTCACACATTTTTTTTACTGATGGTTTAACTTTCATATTATACCTCCTACTTTCTATAGGTTATACGCCCACGTGTTAAATCATATGTTGACATCTCAACTACAACTTTATCACCAGCTAAGATACGAATCATATTCATTCGCATTTTACCTGAAACGTTGGCTTCAATAACATGTTTATTGGCCAGTTCTACTTTGAACTTATAGCCAGGTAACACTTCTAATACTTTTCCTTCCATTTCAATTACATCATCTTTTGCCATATATCCTCCTTTTATGTTTATCCATCATACAAGTGAGTCATGACTTGTCATTATAGGATAAGTATCATACCGTAGTTCTTTATATGCAATACATATAAATTAGAGTTGCTCCTCTAATCTATTATTTCTTTAATTTGTTTATGAGTATTATCTTTATTTATATTACCATCTATATGATATAATATTTTTTTCTTATCATAATAATCAATTAAAGGAGCAGTTTCCTCTAAATACGCATTGTATCTTTTTTCATAAGTTTCAGCATTATCATCTTTTCTATGTTTTAACTCAATCTTACAGTCATCACATAAATTTTTATTTTTAGGTTTAAGATTATCCGAATTCACATTATAAATACGGTTACAATTTGGACAAGTTCTTCTACCTGTAATTCTAGATGAAGCAATGCTTTTATCAATATCAATTGCAAAAACATAATCTATTTTATTATCAATTTCTGCAAGCATTTCATCATATTTTTCAGCTTGCTTAATTGTTCTTGGAAATCCATCTAAAATATATCCATTCTTACAATCATCTTCATTAATTCTATTTTTTATTAATTCAATAATGATTTCATCACTAACAAGTTTTCCTTGTTCCATTATTGATTTTATTTCCTTAGATAACGCATCTTCTTTTTTAGTTGCACTTCTAAGTAAATCCCCTGTAGAAATTTGTGGAATTGAATACTCGTGAGTTAATATCTGAGCTTCAGTTCCTTTTCCCGCAGCTGGCGGAGCAAGTAATATTATATTCATTAAAATCTACGTCTCCTATTTTTTCTTCCATTTTCGTAAGTTCTACTCTTTAATTGACTTTCAAGTTGTTTATATGTTTCAAGCGCAACACCTACAACAATTAAAAGTCCAGTTCCACTTATTGAAATAACACTTGATAAACTAGATACTTTACCTAATATAATTGGTAAAGAAGCTAGTATCGCTAGGAAAAATCCTCCTACAATTGTAATTCTTTTTAATACTTTACTTACATAGTTAGTAGTTTCTTCACCAGGTCTAACCCCTGGAATATAACCACCGTTTTTATTTAAATTCTCAGCCATTTCCTTTGGTTTTAATTGCATAAATGTATAGAAATAAGTAAATAATACTATTAAGATAATATAAAGGATTAATCCAGTATTAGTTGTATAATTAATATACTTAGATACAACTAATGTAAATGTTTCATTTTTTACAAAACTAGCAATTATTTGTGGAATAGCCATAATAGCTGATGCAAATATTACTGGAATTACTCCTGCACTATTTAATTTAAATGGTATATAGCTTTGATTAGTCATTGCAGATGTTGATTTATTTGCATACTGAATAGGTAATCTACGTTCAGCAGACTCAACATAAATAACACCAACAATTACAACTAAGAATACCAATATAAATAATACAAACAATAATATTCCAATAAAGCCATTAGGTATAAGAGACGTCCATAAATTAACAAACATTGAAGGTAATACATTAATAATACCTGCCATGATTATTAAAGACATACCATTGCCTAATCCCTTAATAGTTATTTGATCACCAATCCACATAAGCAGGGCAGTACCTGCTGTTAGGATTAAAGCATAAAGCATATAATCCATTGCTGTTCCATTAGATATATATGCAAATGAATACATATATCCTTGAACAAAGGCAAGTATAATACCTAAAACTCTTGTAATTTGATTAAGTTTGCGACGACCAACACCACCTTGTTTACTCAAATCAGATAAATATGGAACAATATCCATAGATAAAAGTTGAATAATAATTTGTGCAGTAATATAAGGGGTAACACTTAAAGCAAATATAGATGCTTTTTCAAATGCTCCACCACTCATCGCATTAAGTATTTCAAAGAAACTTAAGTTTTTAGTAGATATAGTTGCACCCGGAACAGTAATACTAGTTCCAAGTTTAAAAATAAATAATGCTACTAATGTAAATAATATTTTTTTTAGTAAATCTCTATTTTTAGGACTGAACAACTGACTTATGATTTTCAATCTAAATCACCTCAGCTTTTCCACCCATTTTTTCTATTGATTCTTTTGCAGATTCAGAGAATTTATGAGCCTTAACAGTTAATTTTTTTTCTAATTTTCCATTTCCAAGGATTTTAACACCATTAAGTTGATTCTTTAAAATTCCCATTTCTTTTAATATTTCTGGAGTAACAATTGCTCCATCTTCAAATTTATTTAAATCACTTAAATTTATTACAGCATAAACTGTTTTGAATTTTGCATTTGAGAAACCTCTTTTTGGTAATCTACGGAATAAAGGTAATTGTCCACCTTCAAATCCAGGTCTAACTCCACCGCCACTACGAGCATTTTGTCCTTTTTGACCTCTACCACTAGTTTTTCCTAAACCAGAACCTGGCCCACGTCCAACTCTTTTTCTTGTTTTAAAAGCCTTCTCATTAGGTCTTAATTCATGTAACTTCATTATCTAATCTCCTCCACTTTTTTACCACGTAGACGAGCAACTTCTTCTACTGTTTTTTGTGCTTTTAAAGCATTAAGTGTAGCATATGCCATATTAATTTTTGTATTAGAACCAAGTGATTTAGATAAAATATCTTTTATACCAGCCATTTCAAGTACTGAACGAACAGGACCACCTGCTTTAACTCCTGTACCTTTAGCGGCTGGCTTTAACATAACTCTACTAGCGCCTTCACGACCGATTGCCTCGTGTGGAATAGTACGTTCATCAACTATAGAAACATTAACAATGTTCTTGGTTGCATTTTGAACTGCTTTCTTAATTGCATCAGGTACTTCATTAGCTTTACCAGTACCTAATCCAACTTTACCTTTCTTATCTCCAACTACTACAACGGCTGAAAAACGGAAATGACGTCCACCTTTTGTTACTTTTGTAACACGACCAATAGATATTACATCTTCTTCATAAAGTTTTGGCTGTCTTTGACGATTTCTAGGACGTCTATCTCTTTTTGTTTGAGGTTGTTTATCAAATTTCTTAGCTTGTTTTTTTTCAGTAGATTTAGTTTCTACTTCTTCAACCTTCTTTGTAATTTCTTCCATTATATTCCTCCTATTAGAATTCTAAACCATTCTCACGTGCAGCTTCAGCCAAAGCCTTAACACGACCATGATAAAGGTATCCACCTCTATCAAATACAACTTTTGATATTTTTGCTTTTTTAGCTTTTTTAGCAAGCAACTCTCCTACTTTAGTAGCAGCTTCAACATTTCCACCATTAGTAAGCTTTAATTCTTTATCTAATGATGATGTACTAACTAAAGTAACCCCAGCTTCATCATCGATGATTTGAGCAAAAATATTACTATTTGATCTAAAAACATTTAATCTAGGCACATCTTTTGTACCTGATACTTTATTTCTGATACGAGTATGTCTTGCAACTCTTGCATCATTACGAACAACTTTTTTGATCATACTTACTCTCCTCTCTTATTATTTAGAAGCTTTCTTTCCTTCTTTACGACGTATATGCTCATCAGCATATCTAATACCTTTTTCTTTATAAGGCTCAGGTTTTCTTATACTTCTTACTTCAGCTGCAAATTGTCCTACTAATTGTTTATCAATTCCTTTTACAAATAATTCCGTATTACTTGGAGAATCCAAAGTTATACCTTCTGGAACTTTAACCTTAACAGGATTTGAATAACCAGCTGAAACAACTAATTCTTTTCCTTTTACTTGAAAACGATATCCAACACCAACTGCTTCAAGTTTTTTAGAATAACCTTCAGTTACACCAATAATCAAATTTTGAATATTAGCATTTGCAGTACCATGAAAATTTTTAAAATTATCATTTTTTCTTGTTACTTTAACTGAGGCTTCAGAAACTTCAACACTAATGTTCTTATTAATTACAGTAGAAAGTTCGCCTTTAGGTCCTTTTACTGTAACAATATTTCCATCAACATTTACAGTTACACCTGTTGGTATATTAATTATTCTATTTCCAACACGACTCATATTATTTTCCTTTCTACCAAATGTAAGCTAATACTTCTCCACCAAGTGAAGCTTTTCTTGCATCTTTATCTGTCATTAATCCTTTAGATGTTGAGATAATTGCAATACCAAGTCCACTTAAAACAGTAGGAATTTCTTCAGCTTTTGCATAAACACGTAATCCTGGTTTAGAAATTCTTTTAAGTCCAGTAATTACACGTTCCTTGTCTACATATTTTAATGATAAAACAAGGATATTTTGAATATTATTTTTCTTAATCTTATAATCTGATATAAATCCTTCTTCTTTTAAAATTCTAGCGATTTCATTTTTTATTTTTGAAGCAGGTACTTCAACTTCTTTATATCGCATAACATTTGCATTACGAATACGCGTAAGCATATCTGCGATTGGATCTGTTACCATAACTTTCCTCCTTCTTACCAACTAGATTTTTTCATTCCTGGTATTTGTCCTTTATAAGCTAATTCTCTAAAACAAATTCTACAAATGCCATATTTTTTAAGTACAGCATGAGGACGACCACATCTATTACAACGTGTATACTTACGTACCTCGAATTTAGGTTCACGACTAGCTTTTACCTTCATACTTTTCTTAGCCATATTTTCCTCCTAAGTTTATTTTTTAAATGGCATACCGAATCCCTTTAAAAGATCGTAAGCTTCTTCATTAGTCTTTGCAGTTGTTACAAAAACTATATCCATACCACGTACTTTAACAACAGAATCATATTCTATTTCCGGGAATATTAATTGTTCTGTTAATCCTAAAGTATAATTTCCTCTTCCATCGAATGCCTTATTTGAGATACCTCTAAAATCTCTTACACGTGGCAATGTAATACTGATTAATTTATCTAAGAAGTTATACATTTTCTCACCACGTAAAGTTACCTTACATCCAATAGCTTGACCTTGTCTTAACTTAAATCCAGCTATTGATTTTTTAGCCTTAGTAGCAACTGGAGATTGACCAGTAATTATTTTTAAATCAGCCATAGCAGCCTCTAACATTTTAGAGTTAGATGATGCATCCCCACAACCAATATTTACTACTATCTTATCTAATTTAGGTACTTCATTAACATTTGAATACTTATACTTTTCTTTTAATTCAGGAACGATACTGTTTTTATATTTTTCTTTTAGGCGGTTCATATATACCCTCCTTCCAATTAATCAAGATTTGAATTAGATTTTTTACTAACTCTAATCTTCTTACCATTTTTGTCTGTAGAATGTCCTATTCTGGTAGGCTTTTTAGTTTTTGGATCAATAATCATAACATTTGAAGCATGAATTGGAGCTTCAATATCATTAATAGAACCAGCTTGTTGACCATTTCCTTTAACATGCTTTTTAACAATGTTAACACCTTCAACAACAACTCTGTTTTCTTTTCTTAATACATTGATTATTTTTCCTTCCTTTCCTTTATCCTTTCCAGCGATGACAACTACTTTATCACCAGTTTTAAAGTTCATTTTCATTCCTCCAAACCACTATAACACTTCTTTAGCAAGTGATATAATTTTCATAAAATTCTTATCACGTAATTCACGTGCTACAGGCCCAAAAACACGAGTTCCAACTGGACTCTTATCATCCTTAATAATAACGGCAGCGTTATCATCAAATTTGATATATGATCCATCAGCTCTTCTTAGACCAAACTTTGTTCTAACAACAACTGCTTTTACAACTTTTCCTTTTTGTACAGTTCCGTTAGGAGTTGCTTTTTTTACTGTTGCAACCACTATATCTCCAATATTACCAGTCTTTACTTTACTGCCCCCAAGAACACGAATTACAGATAATTCTTTAGCTCCTGAATTGTCAGCAACTTTTAAACGACTTTCTTGTTGAATCATAATTATCCTCCTATTCTTCGGCAATTATAGTATAACTGCTTTTTCTACTACTTCTACTAAACGAAAATGTTTAGTCTTAGATAAAGGTCTTGTTTCAGCGATTCTTACCTTATCGCCAATTCTTGCTTCATTATTTTTATCATGTGCAGCATATTTTTTAGAATATTTAACTCTTTTACCATATAATTTATCTTTTTTATATGTTTCTACTAAAACAGTAATTGTCTTATCTGTTTTATCACTAACAACTTTTCCAACTAATTCACGAGTTCTTTTTTCTTGCATAATTCCTCCTATTTACTTTCTAGTTCACGTTCACGTAAAATTGTTTTCATACGTGCAACTAACTTTCTTAATTCATTAATTCTATGAGGTTTCTCTAAAGATCCAGTTGCTTGCTGGAAACGTAAGTTAAATAATTCTGCTTTAGTCTCTTCTATCTTGGAAACTATTTCTTCAGTAGATAATTCTCTTATTTCTTTATTAGTCATTATCTAGCACCTTCCTTTTTAACAAATTTACATTTGATTGGGAGTTTGTGCATAGCAAGTCTTAAAGCTTCACGAGCTATTTCTTCAGATACTTCTCCTACTTCAAACATAACTTTTCCTTCTTTAACTACTGCAACCCATGAATCATGAGCACCTTTACCTTTACCTTGACGAGTTTCAAGTGGCTTCTTTGTTAATGAAAGGTGTGGGAATATATTAATCCATACTTTTCCTCCACGTTTCATATAACGAGTCATTGCAACTCTGGCAGCTTCTATTTGACGATCTGTAATCCAAGCACCCTCACATGCCATAAGACCATAATCACCAAAGCTTACCTTAGTATTACCTTTTGCTTTTCCTTCATAAGAAAGGCGATGTGGATTACGATATTTAGTTCTTTTTGGAATTACTGCCATCTACAATCCCTCCCTTATTTTTAGCAGGTAAGATTTCTCCTTTACAAATCCATACTTTAACACCAATTTTACCATAAGTAGTATCAGCTTCTTTGTGAGCGTAATCAATATCTGCTCTTAAAGTATGTAGTGGAATAACTCCTTCTGTATATCCTTCAGTACGAGCCATATCTGCTCCTCCTAAACGACCTGATACAGCAGTCTTAATTCCTTTTGCTCCTGCTTTCATAGTGTTTCTGATTGCTCTTTTTTGAGCAATTCTAAATGATACACGCCCTTCAATTTGACGAGCAATATTTTCAGCAACTAATGCAGCATCTAAATCTGGATTCTTAACTTCTTTAATAGAAATTTGAATATTTTCATCAGCTACTTTAGTTACTTCCTTCTTTAATTTCTCAATTTCTTCTCCCTTATGACCAATTACAACACCTGGCTTAGCAGTATTAATTATAATACTTGTCACTTTTGGATTTCTTTCAATAAGAATACTTGAAACTGATGCGTCTTTTAGTCTCTTACTCAAAAACTTACGAATCTTAACATCTTTATCTAAGAATTTTGCAAAATCTTTATTATCTGCATACCATTTAGATTCCCAAGTCTTATTAATTCCCATTCTAAGTCCTATAGGACTAACTTTTTGACCCACAAGTTTTCCTCCTTTACAAATTATTTCTCGTCACTTACAACGATTGTAATGTGACTTGTTCTTTTCTTAATTGGATCTACGTGACCACGAGAACCAAATTTCATTCTTTTCATTGTTTGACCTTCATTAACATATGCTTCTTTAACATATAATTTAGTTTTATCTAAACCTAAGTTGTTTAAAGCATTAGCTACTGCTGATGTTAAAACTTTCTTAGTTAATCTTGCAGCTTCACTATTATAATTACTAACGATTTCATCAGCTTTTTGAACGTCTTTACCACGTATTAAATCAACTATTAAACGTGCTTTACGTGGAGGGATTCTAAGTCCCTTTGCAATTGCTCTTGCTTCCATTTTATCTTCCTTCCTAGGTTTTATTTCTTATCGTCGCCGTGACCACCAAATTTACGAGTTGCCACGAATTCTCCTAATTTATGTCCTACCATATCTTCAGTAACATATACTGGAACAAATTCTTTTCCATTATGAACAGCAAAGGTATTTCCTACAAATTCAGGGAAAATTGTTGAACGACGAGACCAAGTTTTAATAACTTCTTTCTTTTCAGAACTGTTAACTTTTTCAACCTTTTTCATTAAATGTTCATCAACAAAAGGTCCTTTTTTTACACTTCTTGCCATATTTAATTTCCTCCCTATTTCTTACGACGACGTACAATAAGTGCGTCAGATTGTTTCTTACCTTTACGAGTCTTATATCCAAGTGCAGGTTTACCCCAAGGAGTAACTGGTCCTTTACGTCCGATAGGAGCACGACCTTCACCACCACCATGAGGGTGATCATTAGGGTTCATAACAGAACCACGAACAGTTGGTCTAATTCCCATATGTCTTTTACGTCCAGCTTTTCCTAAACTTACTAATTCATGATCTTCATTTCCAACTTCACCAATAACAGCACGACAAGTACTTAATACTTTACGCACCTCTCCACTTGTTAAACGAAGTAAAGTGTATTTTCCTTCAGTACCTAAAATTTGTACACTAGAGCCAGCAGAACGTGCCATTTGAGCACCTTTACCTGCTTTTAGTTCTACACAACAAACTACAGTACCATCTGGAATATTTTTAAGTGGTAAACAGTTTCCAACTTTAATATCTGCATTATCTCCACTTTCAATTTTATCTCCTACTTTAAGCCCTTTAGGAGCTATTATATATCTTTTCTCACCATCAGCATAATTAATTAATGCAATGTGAGCAGATCTATTTGGATCGTATTCAATCGAAGTAACAGTTCCCTTGATACCATCTTTAAGTCTCTTAAAATCAATAATACGGTATTTTCTTTTTTCACCGCCACCTTGATTTCTAACTGTAATTCTACCTTGATTATTACGTCCCGCTTTTTTATGTAATGGACGAAGTAATGATTTTTCTGGAGCCACTTTAGTTAACTCACTATAATCTAAAGTGCTCATATTTCTTCTACCATTAGTTGTTGGTTTATAAACTTTTATTGCCATATGATTTCCTCCTTTAGATTAGTCAAGTTCAATAGAACTTCCTTCTTTTAATTTAACAATAGCCTTCTTAACTTTGTTAGTATATCCAGAATAACGTCCAACTCTTTTCTTTCTTGGATGAACATTAATTGTATTTACACTTTCTACTTTAACATTGAAGATAGCTTCAATTGCTTGTTTAATTTGAGTTTTATTTGCTTTTACATCAACACTAAATGTATAAACATTATTCTCTTTTAAAGTTGAAGCTTTTTCAGTTATAATTGGAGCTTTTATAATATCTCTATAATTATTCATACTATGCTAAAGCCTCCTCTATAGTTTTAACAGCAGCCTCAGTTGCAATTAAAACGTCTGCAGAAACAACATCTAATGTATTAATTTCACTAGCTTCTAGTAATAACACATAGTCTAAGTTACGAGTTGCTAAAATGATTTCATCAGTTAACTCATCAACAACTACTAATACATTTCTTTCTGCTTTTAAATTGTTTAAGATATTCTTCATATCTTTAGTCTTATTAGATTTTAGTTTTAAATCATCTAAGATAATTAACTCTTTATCTAATACTTTGTAAGATAAAGCGCTTTTTAATGCCAATCTTCTTTCTTTACGATTCATTTTAGTTGTATAATTTTTAAATTGTTGTCCGAATGCTACAGCACCGTGATACCAATGAGGTGCACGAATAGATCCTTGACGAGCACGTCCAGTACCTTTTTGTCTCCAAGGCTTTCTACCACCACCAGAAACATCGCTTCTACCTTTTACACTTGCAGTCCCTTGACGAGTTGCATTTTGTGATAATTTAATAGCATCATATAAAACTGTATCATTTGGAGTAATTCCAAAAACATCTTTATTTAATGTAATATCTTTAACTTTTTCACCGTTAATACTTAATACATCTATTTTTTTCATTACAATTCCTCCCTACTAATTTTCTTCCTTAGTAGTTTCTTCTGTAACAACTTCAGTCTCTACTGATTCAGCAGTTTCTTCAATCTTTGGTTCTTCCTTAATATAAGAAACTAACTTTTCAGTCTCAACCTTTTTAGGATTTTTAACGGCAGTCTTGATAATCACTAGTCCCTTTTTAGGTCCTGGTACATTACCGCTCACTAATATTACATTGTTTTCTTTATCAACATCTACAACCATTAAATTTTGAATCGTTACAGTAAGTGTTCCCATATGTCCTGGTAAAGCTTTACCTTTGAAAACACGCATTGGCCTCATTGTTCCCATCGAACCTGGTCTTCTGTGATAATGTGATCCATGTCCCATAGGCCCTCTTGATTGACCATGTCTTTTAATTACACCCTGGAACCCTTTACCTTTAGTTGTTCCAGTTACATCAATGATTTCACCTGGTTCAAATAATTCAACTGTTACTTCTTGCCCCAAAGTATAATCATTGATATCTACACCTTTTATTTCTCTAAAGAAGCGCTTAGGTGTAGTCTTTGCTTTTGCTGTGTGACCAGCAGAAGCTTTAGTCGCTAACTTTTCTCTCTTTGTATCGAATCCTAATTGAATAGCCTCATAACCATCATTTTCTTTAGTTTTAATTTGAGTAACAATATTTGGCTCAACCTCAACAACAGTTACAGGAATCAAATTTCCAGATTCAGTAAATACTTGAGTCATTCCAATTTTACGACCTAAGATTCCTTTCATACTTTTCCTCCTTATTTAATTATTCTGATATCAACACCACTAGGAATTTCTAGATGAGCTAATGCTTCAATAGTTTCCTTAGTTGGATTAATAATATCAATTAGTCTTTTGTGTGTTCTTTTTTCAAATTGTTCACGTGAGTCTTTATATTTGTGAACAGCTCTTAAGATAGTAACTTTTTCAACTTCTGTAGGAAGTGGAATAGGGCCACTAACTTTGCCTCCGTTACGCTTTACAACCTCAACTATTTTCGCACAAGCCTTATCTAAACTTTTGTGCTCAAACGCTTTCAATTTGATACGAACAGTAGTTTTTGACATATAATCCCTCCTTCGCCTATATCAAGTATAGACTTGCTCCGTGTAAAAACCCAATAACCCATTTTAAATCTTCACAACTTAACCTGGCGTATCGGCAACCTTACACATCAATGCACGTCACACATACAAAATTATATTAAATAACTAAAAAAAAATCAAGCATTTTACTCGATTTTTTTCACTATTTTTATAATTTGTAGTTAGTATTTACAGCCTAAGTAGATGAAAATCTACTTTTTTACTTTAATTATACAATATTTTTAAAAAAAAGTAAGGGCTATCTTTATTGCCAATAATATTTTATAATGTAATCAAGGTAGTGATTTTATGGCATCAAATTATCAAAAAATGTTTGAAAAAGATTATGAAGAACTAGTGAATAAAAATAAAGAATTAGAAAAAGAAAATAAATACTTATCATTGGTAAAATCTATTGCTGAAGATGAACAAAGAAGATTGCAAAAAATAGTTGATAAAAAAAATGAAGAAGAACAAAAATTAAAAGATATAATAAAACAATTAGAAGAGGAAATTGAAAATTTAAAAAAGGATAAAGATAGATTAAAAGCAAAAGCAAATTTAGATGGTACTAATGCTGGTATTCCAACAAGCCAAACTCCTATAGGAAAGAAAAAAGTTATTCCAAATTTTGCTAAAAATACAGGTGGTAAAATTGGCAGAAAAGAAGGACATAAGAAGGATAAATTAGAAAAATTAGATGATGATAAGATTAATGAAGTTGTTGAACATAGAATGAAATCTTGTCCAAAGTGTAATAATAAAGATTTGATTGAAACAGGAAAAATAATAAGTAAAGATGTTATTGATTATAAAATAATAACATATAATACTAGACATAATTATATTGAATACAAGTGTAACTGTTGCGGAAAGATAGTACATGAATTAATACCAAATCACTTAAAAGAAGAATGTCAATATGGTAGTACTGTAAAAAGCTTAGTTCTAACTTTAACCAATATAGGTAACGTACCATTTAATAAAACAAGAAGAATACTATCTGGGTTATCAATGGAGGATATAAATCCGTGTGAGGGATATCTAGCAAAATTACAAAAAACATCAAGTAAAATGTTAGATGGTTTTATAAAAGAACTTCATAATTACATAGTTAATTCAAATATAGTATATTGGGATGATACTGTTATATACATAAGTAAAAAGCAATGCTGTATGAGATATTATGGAAATGATAATGTATGTCTATTTAAAGCTCATGAAAAAAAGAATAAAGAAGGCTTGGATAAAGACAATATATTAAGTCTTCTATCTAGTAATACAGTTGTTGAGCATGATCATAATAAAGTAAACTACAATCCAGAATATAGTTATATAAATGCTGAATGCTGTCAGCATCTTTTAAGGGACTTAAAAAAAGTTGAAATAAATATTCCAAATAGAACATGGTGTAAAGATGTAATAGAACTATTTCAATCATTTGATCACAAACGAAAGGAGTTAATATCTAGCGGAATAGATAGTTTTACAAGTGAAGAAATAAATAGTTTTATATTAAAGTTAGATGACTATTTATTAAAAGGTCTTGAAGAAAACAATAATGATTCAAAACCTTATTATGCCAGCAAAGAATTAACCCTTATTTATCGTATAATGGAATATAGAGATAACTATATATATTGGATATTAGATTTTGATTTACCTTTTACAAATAACTTAAGTGAAAGAAATCTAAGAGGTGTAAAATCAAAAATGAAAGTATCTGGTCAATTTCAAAATATTGATAGAGCTATAGATTATGCTAATATAAGAAGCTATATAGAAACCTGCAGATTATATGGTAAAAATGAGTATGATTGCTTAAACAGATTAGTGATGGGTAATCCATATACATTTGCTGAATTATTGAATGAAAAAAACAAGTGAAAAATCACTTGCTCTTTCGCATGTCTGTAAATACTAACAATTTGTACAATTTTTTGACATTTTACAAATATTTTTCTTAAATAAAATTATAATTAGTAAATAAAAATAATTATACATTTATGAAGTTTTAATAGAATTTATAGTTATAATATGATATCATTATTAATAGAAAAGGGATGATAAAATGAAAATAGGTATTATCGGAACCGGAGTATTTGGTATTGCTATTGCATCAATATTACATAAAAATAATCATGAAATTACAATGTGGACAAAATTTGGAGAAGAAGCAAATGATTTAACAAACAATAAGTTAAGAAAAAATTTAAATAATTATATTATTCCAAGTGATATTAAAATTACAACTAATATTGAAGAACTATGTAATAATAAGGACATAATTTATATCGCAGTTCCTGCTGAGTTTGTAACAGAAACATGCACTAAAGCTATTCCTTATATAAAAAATCAACATATATGCATTGCATCAAAAGGAATAGAAGAGAGTAGTTTAATGTTTTTACCTGATATAGTTAAACAGCTGTTTAATACAAATAGAATAGGGGTTATATCAGGACCCACTTTTGCAATAGATATTATTAATAATGTCCCAATTGGATTAAGTCTTGCTAGTTACAATCCAGAAACAAGCAAACAAATATATAACTCTCTTAATAATAAAAAAATTAAAATGTTCATAACAAACGATATAATAGGAACATGTATTTGTGGAGCAATCAAGAATGTGATTGCGATAGCTAGCGGCATAATAAATGGACTAGGTTACCCTATATCTACCCAAGCTATGCTTATCACACAGTCACTTCATGATATTAAAGAATTAATAAACAAATTGGGGGGAAATGGTTCAACTATACTATCATTTGCTGGATTTGGTGATATAATTCTTACTTGTACTAGTGAAAAAAGCAGAAATTATACATTAGGTAAAATGATAGGTAGTAGGGTAGATGAAAGAAATCTAAATGCATATATTAATTCTAACACAATAGAAGGACTGACTGTTCTTAGAAGTATCCATAATATAATTAACGATAACAATATAGACATTCCAATGATTAACTTAATATACGATATTGTTTATAATAAAAAGAATCCAGATAATCTTACTGAACTTCTTACAAAATAAAACGATTCACATTTAATTGCGAACCGTTTTTTATTATCTTACAAATCCAACTAATCCCATATGGCGTCCATATTTAACTTGTTTTGCAACTTTTCTTTGATGTTTAGCGCATACACCAGTTACTCTTCTTGGTAATATTTTATTTCTGTCTGCACTAATAAATCTTTTTAGATATTCAACATCTTTAAAATCTAAATCATGTCCTGCACATAATGGGCATACTTTTTTCTTTTTTCTATATTCAAACATTTTTATCCTCCTTTTAATCTAGGAAATTTTCGTCAATAGATACACTCTCACCAAACTCTGCAAAAGGATCACTATTTACAGGTGCTTCAGTGTTCATTGTAGATTCACTATTAGGAGTAGGGGATGGAGTTGCAAAATCATATGGAGTTTCTGATGCTCCACTAGGAACAAAACCACCTTCATTATTTCCTTTTTTATCTACAAAATCAAAATTATCAACATTTACATCTGTTGTATATCTTTTAGTACCGTCTTGAGCTGTATAACTTCCTGTTCTTATACTTCCATCAATACATATTTGACGTCCTTTATCAAAGAAACGAGCAATATTTTCTGCAGTTTTTCCCCAAGCAACACAGTTAATAAAATCTGTTTCCCTAGTTCCATCTTGACGTGCAATACGTCTATCAACTGCAACAGAAAATCTTGAATATGCCGTATTAGATGGTGTATATCTTAACTCTGGTTTAGCAGTTAATCTGCCAAGTAAAAATACTTTATTCATAAAACCTCTCTTATTTTTCTTTTCTAATAACTAAATGTCTAATAACATCTGAACTGATTAAAGCAAGTCTATCAAATTCTTTAACTGCTTTATCATCTTTAGCTTCAAGATTAATAACATAGTAATAACCACTCTTATAAGTATCATTACCTTTCTTAATTTCATAAGCTAATGTTCTTTGTCCCCAAGCATCAACATTAGTAACCTTAGCACCTTTCTTTTCTAAAATCTTTTGAAAATTAGATGCTACTTTCTTGATTTCATCTTCACTAATAGTTGGCTTAACGATAAACATAATTTCATATTTTTTCATACAACACCTCCTTATGGTCTTTGGCTCAATCGAGCAAGGAGTAAATTAATTACTCGCTAAAGATTATAACAAATAATTTTTATTTTGTAAACTAGATTTTTCATATTATATCAAAAAAATCAAAACACGTTTGATTTTTATTTAATTCTACCTTCAAGTGAACCACCTCTAGCGAAATAAGGTAATGATTCTTCTTCTTTCTTTCTTATACTATCTATTGATTTATTATATACGTTAATAAATTCATTACTATATGAATCAAAATCTTTTAAATATTCCCCTTTTAAAGGTTCAGGTAACATATTAAACCACGTACTTGTCATTGCTATTGCAAGTGAAATATCATTATTATCCATATATATTCTCCTTTCTATATTTGCTTATCTCTGCTTTTAATATCTATAATAGTTGTTCCTATGATATGTTTTTCTTCTATTACCTCTTTTTCTTTATCCACTAAATTATTCCTTGCATATTCTATCAATGGCTCAAACGAATTGCATAAAACATTTTGTCTTTCCTTGTTTTTAAATAATATCAATGGTGTTTCACCAGCCTTCACCATTTCATTACTTATATACTTAAGTATAATACCATATTGTTCTTCTAAATAAATCAAAAATTCTAATTGTGATGCAGTAATGGAGCTAGGTAACTCTACATAAATTCCTCTCATATGTATTACGCCTTTTCCTTCATTAATCATTCTAATTAATATATTTTGTTTATATTTAATTTGGAAACTTCTCTCTAACGCTTCCTCTAACTCTTTTGAATCAATTTTAAATATTCTATTATTAAGTGGTAAATCGTACAGTACTTTATTCAAAATATCATAAGTATCATCATGACTTCCACTACCAATTTCTCCTCCCTCTTTAGGATTATTTCTAGTAAATACTATTTGATTTGGTGTAATCAAAATAATCGCACCATTATCAACCAAATTTTTATTACTCAGAATAAATTTGGACATATCAAATCTCTCATTTTCAACCATATAATGTTCTAAATATTTATTTCTTATTTCTGCTTCATTCATTTATATTACATCCTTTTACTTTCATGCTTAACTTGATTTTCAATAACGCAAGTTTCTTCAATAATAGGTTCTTTATCATCTATTAGATTATTTTCTATAATATAATTAATTACAATATCTAATGTATCACCATATACTACTTTATCATGGTAATTATTAAATGCAACTAAATAATCATCTTCATCCTTATTTATTGTCTTACTTATCTTTTTAAATAATGTTTTTGTTTCATAGTTTAGCTCTTTTAATATCTCTAACTGACTAGAAGTTACTTTTGGTGGAATATGAATCCATACTAATTTTGAATTATTTACACCTTCATTACACATTCTTATCATTATATTTTGATAATACTGTAAATAGTTTAAAGCATCTTTATTATTTTCCATCTCTTTTTCATCAAATAGCATTACTCCATTTTCATCAAACGTTATATCATATAGTAATCTAGTAAGATAATCGTAAGTTATATCATGTCCTGATCTTTCATTATCATTACACAATAGATTTCTAGTTTTAATTATCTGATTAGGAGTAATTAAGATTATAGCTCGTTTATCATTAATACTATCTGTAAAGAATTCTTCAAAACTAAATATTGCATTTTCTCTACTAAAATAGTTTATTAATTCTTTTCTTGTAACCAACATAATTACCACTCAATCTCTTTCATACCTAATTCTTTTAAATAACTATTGCACTTACTAAATGGCTTTGTACCAAAGAAACCACGTGATGCAGAAAGTGGAGAAGGATGTGCACTTTCAATAATCTTATGTCTAGAATTCGTGATAAGTGCTTTTTTACTCCTCGCAAAATTACCCCACAGTATAAATATAACTGATTTTTCTCTATCATTTAAATACCTAATAATATTATCAGTAAATGTTTCCCATCCTTTATTCTTATGTGATAAAGGAGTATCTTTAACAACTGTCATAATTGAATTTAATAATAATACTCCCTGTTTAGCCCAATCTGTTAAGTCAGTTGATGTTCTAGTTATTCCCAAATCACTTTTTAACTCTTTAAATATATTAAGTAGTGATGGAGGCATTTTAACACCTTTATGTACTGAAAAGCTTAGTCCGTGTGCTTCACCTAACCCATGATAAGGATCTTGTCCTAAAATAACTACTTTAACATCATTATAATCAGTAAATCTTAAAGCGTCGAATATATTTTCGTATGGTGGAAATACTGTTTTAGTTTTATATTCGCTTTTTACAAATATACCTAAATTTTTAAAATATTCTTTATTCATTTCATCTTTTAAAACTATATCCCAATTCTTATTGATTACTGTATTCATTTTTACTCCTCCAATTATATATAAGAATAATTATTCCTATTAATATCATTAACGTTGATACAACTTGCGCAATTTTAACATTATATATCATTAAACTATCTTGTCGCATTGATTCAACTAGTAATCTTTCTATGCCATACATTATTAAATAGATTGATGTATATAAACCTTTTTTTTCTATTTTTAATAAAAATAATATTAATAAAATTACAAATATTAATAAACACCATATTGATTCATATAGAAAAGTAGGGTGGTAGTAGTTATTTCCAATATGCATTCCGTTAATAATAAATGCAGGAATATGCATACTTTTTAGATTTGCATAAGTTGTAACTGGACCATATGCTTCCTGATTAAAAAAATTTCCCCACCTACCAATTGTTTGACCTAATGGTAAGGCAAGAACTATTATATCAGTTAGTTTTATTATACTAATGCCTTTCTTTTTACAAAAATAAAGTAAATATAATAATCCTGAAATAATCCCACCATGAATTGCAAGGCCACCTTCCCAAACCTTAAAAATATCTACAGGATAAGCTAAATAGTAATCAAGATTAAATATAACATAGTATATACGGGCTCCAAGTATAGCTATTATTACTAAGTTAAATAACATATCTCCTATTTCAATTTTAGATAAATTAACCTTTTTTCTATTTAAATAAATTATAAGCGCCCCAAGGCTAAATGCTACTAAAAGAAAAAAGGAATACCATTTTATCTCAATGCTTCCTATGCTAAACATTATACTAATATCTTTCATTTATGTACTTCCTTTAATAATTTATCAACAAAGAAATGATCCATTATACCATTTAGAATAGAAATAAATATTGATGCAAAAAATAATGAAAATATTCCTTTTATTTCAAAGTGTGACTGTAATATTAAATCTGTTAATTTTAATATAATTATATTTATAATAGGGTAGAATAATCCAAGTGTTAAAGCAGTAATAGGTAGTGTTATCCAAAAGAGTAGGGGCTTTACTGTTTTATTAAACGCCCAAATTATTATAACTGCTATAAATCCCCAAATATAATAATGACTATCATCTACTATAATTGTATTTTTAAATATTAATGATGTTAGTATTAAAACTAACGTATAACCTATAAAATGACATAGTAAATCTAATACATTTGAAATCAAGTTATTCTTCATCAAATCACTTCCATTTATCTTTATTTTAACAGTTTTTAAAACTGTTGTAAATAGCTATATTTATAATTACATTTCAGCTTTTAATTCAAATATTGCATCTCTAATTTCCATTGCTCTTTCAAAATCAAGCATTTTTGCAGCTTCTTTCATTTCTCGCTCTAGTGCTTCAATTGTTTTCTTAGGATTTTCTCTTTTAGATTTTCTAGAGGTAATATCTTTATTATCATTATTACTAATTACTTCTCTTATTTCTTTTATTATGGTTTTAGGTACTATTCCATGTTTCTCATTATAGTCATTTTGAATAGTTCTTCTTCTATTAGTTTCACTAATTGCAATAGACATTGCTTCACTAACAGTATCTGCATACATAATAACTTTAGCATCTGCATTTCTTGCTGCTCTTCCTATTGTTTGAATTAG
>CACZAH010000003.1 GCA_902779035.1 uncultured Erysipelotrichaceae bacterium
TTTTTTTTAGTAAACTAATATCAGAAGGTAAGGTATGAAAGATAATATTCATGACTTACTAGATAGAAAGGAGAATTATGTATATGCATAATGTTAAGAAAAAAGGTTTTACATTGATTGAACTTATTGCAGTATTAGTAATCATGGCAATAATTGCATTAATAGCGACACCTCTAGTTATGTCTATAATTAGAAAAGCTAGAATTTCTGCTGATAAGAGAAGTATTGATGCATATGGAAGAAGTGTTGAACTAGCAATTGCTGGATATTTACTTGATACAGGTAAGTTTCCAACAGAAGTATCACAACTTACAATTGAATACTCAGGTAATAAAGTAGAGTGTACTACTACTCATATTAATAGTGATTCATCAGTATATTTAGCTGGATGTACAGTTGCAGGTAGAAGTGTAGAAGATTATACATATGGAAGTGATAAAGTTGAGTATAAGGAGTATGCTGTAGGAGAGACTATCTCGATAAATGATATTAGTTTTCATGTATTAAAAGATAGTGGAAAAAAAGAAAGTACAGTTTTATTACTTAAGGATACTCCACTAACTACTGCAGAAGTGGATTTGTATGGTGGAGTAGACACTGAAAATAATGTTGTAAATGTATATGCGGTAGATGATGGTGATTATCCAAACAAACTTGGTAGAGCATATGAAAATTATTTGGGATTTGCTAATATGGTTTATTATGAAAATGAAGAATGTTATTATTCTGGTCGTGGTTCAACTGTAAAAACATCATGTTCAACTGATTATTCTGATTCTTCAGTAAAAAAAGTTGTTGATGCATGGGCACTTGATAAATTTAGCTCCAATTCTATAAAAAATGCTAGATTAATTACAATAGACGAGTTTAATGACTATGCAGAATATGAAGAGTATGATTGCTGTAGCGGATGTGGTAGCTGTATAGCAGAAAAAATTATAGAAAGCAAAGCTTGGATTGGAGGGCAATATTATACAATGAGTCCTTACAACAATTCAGATTCAGAAATCTGGGTTATTTATAATAAACCACAATCAGCCAATATAAATGGAATTTCGGATGGTGCTTTCCGAGCCATTCGTCCTGTTGTAGAAATATACAAGTCTGCGTTAAACTAACTAAAATAATTAAATTAATGTAAAACCTTAATATTCAGTGTAATCTGAATATTTTTTTGGGAGGTATTTATGGAATATGTAATAGATAATAAAGTATATGAAGTAGTAATTATAAAGAAGAGGAATAAGAATACTTATATTAGGGTTAAGGATGATATGAAGATTTATGTTACTACTAATTATTTAACTAGTAAAAGATATATTAAAAATTTACTTGATGAAAATTATAGTTATTTAGTTAAGATGATTAAGAATATGTGTAAAAAGAATGAAAAGAAAGATTTGTTCTTTTATTTAGGAAATAGTTATGATATAATATTTGTGAATGATTTAAAGAAGGTAGACGTTGATAGTGATAATTTAGTTATATATGCTAAAGATGAAAGTCAGTTAAATAGGTGGTATAACAAGGTTATTAAAGATACATTTATAGAGAGATTTACTTATATTTATAATATATTTGATGAGATCAATATAATGCCAATTTTAAAGATTCGTAAGATGAAATCTAGGTGGGGAGTGTATAATCGTGTTAAACACTCTGTAACTTTAAATAGTGAACTTATTAAATATAATATAAGATGTTTAGATTATGTAATAGTACATGAGTTATCGCATGTTATTCATTTTGATCATTCTAAGAAGTTTTGGTCTTTAGTAAGTAAATACTGTAATAATTATAAAAATATAAAAAAAGAATTAAAGGAGTAAGTTATGGAATTTATTAAGAATAGATTATTAAAACAGATAGTAGTATTATTTATTATTATTGGATTTTTATTCTTATTTGCGTCTCATGTTAATGCGAAGAGTTTAAAAGAACTACGTGCAGAACTTAGTGCGCTTGAGTCTAAATATAGCAAGAATGAATCAGATAAGAAACAAACTGAAAGTGATATAGCTGCTGCTAAAGATAAGATTAGTGAGATTACATCTGAAAAGAATCAGGTAAGTAAGGAAATAGAAGGACTAAATGATGAGATTGCAAAACTTGGTGAAGAAATAGGTAAAATGCGTGAGCAGTTAAAAAGTATTGTGCATTATTATCAATTATCTAGTTCTAATTCTTTATATCTTGAGTATGTGTTCAATGCAGATAACTTCACTGATTTTATATATCGACTTGCAGTATCTGAACAGCTTTCCGAACACCGTGAGAAAACTATTAATGAGTATAATCGTTTAATGGAAGAAAATAGAAAGAAAATTAATGAGTTAGCAGCAAAACAAACATCACTTGCCAAACTAGAAGAAGAATTATCTGTTGAGTTAAGTAAATTAGGGGATGAACTTGCTGATATTACTGACGCAAGTGTAGATATTAAAGAAGAAATTAAAGAGGTTAAAGCAAGTATTAACACTTATACAACTAAGTATAAATGCTCTGAAACTGAGGATGTTGCAGTGTGTGTTAATAATTATAATCAAGCCCAGATTAGAGCTAGACAAGCAGCAACTCCATCTGGTGGATCACAATCTGCAAGTGGTAATATAAGTGCTCCATCGGCAAATGGTTTTTATCGTCCAGTTGCTTCTGGTAGAGTTAATGCTAATTATGGTTATACAGAGTATTATGGATCATTCCATGATGGTATGGACTTAGGTGTTCCACATGGTACTCCAGTATATGCAGTTGCAACCGGAACAGTTATGAAAATATCTTATAAGAGTTCTTGTGGTGGTAATATGGTTTATATTGGACACTATACAGGTTCTGGCACATATACATCGGGTTATTTCCATCTAGCATCAGTAAATGTGAGTGTCGGACAAGTTGTCACACCTGATTCTGTAATTGGATATTCTGGTGGTGTGCCTGGTATTGAGACTTGGGATAGATGTTCAACTGGAGCTCACCTTCATTTACAATTTGGAACAGGTATATTTATGAGTGATTACTTCTATTATTCTAATTATGCTGCCCGTAAATTTGATGCAAGACAATTAATTAATTTCCCACCAATGGGGTCTTACTTCTCTGGAAGGTAAGAGTTCAGTTATGGAGAATTACTTCTCAGGAAGATAAAATATGACAAAAAAATAAAGTCACTGATATTATAATGATATCGGTGATTTTTTATGAAAGTTAAAGTTATTGATGAATCACATGAACTGGATTTAGAGTCTAGTGTAAATAAATTTTTATCTGAGTTAGAAGGGGATGTTATAGATATTAAGTATCAGGTAAGTGTAGCTTTATATCGTGATGAACAAATATTTTGTTTTTCGGCTATGATTATCTATACTTAAGAATAAAATATTATTAAGCAATCATTATATAGATAGGAGGAATTTATGTTTAATAATTATACAGAAGAAGCAAGAAAGATACTTATTAGTGCGAAGGTGGAGATGAATAATTTAAATCATCCTTATGTAGGAAGTGAACATTTACTTCTTGCCATATTAAAAGATGATAATGATATTAAAGATAAGTTAAAAGAGTATGGTCTTGACTATGATAAATTTAAAAGTCAAATTATAAAAGTAGTAGGAATTGGTAAGAAAAAATGTGAATACTTCTTATATACACCACTTTTAAAAAGAATTATGGAAACAGCCATGATAGATAGTAGAGAAAATAATAACGGGGTAGTTACTGTAAATCATTTATTTTCTGCAATGCTTGAGGAAGGAGAAGGTATTGCAATTAGAATAATGCTAGCAATGTCTATTGATCTAGATTTACTATATGAAGAGTTTGTATCTAGAATAGTAAAAAGTAAAAAGGGAGAAAAATTACTTATTGATGATATTGGTATTGATTTAACTAAGAAAGCATTAGATGAAGGAGTAGATCCGGTAATAGGAAGAGATAATGAGATTAAAAGAATATTAGAAATATTGTCTAGAAGAAAGAAGAATAATCCAATATTAATAGGAGATGCAGGAGTAGGTAAAACTGCTATTGTAGAAGAATTAAGTCGTTTAATTTCTATTGGAGAAGTGCCAAGAAGTCTTAAAAATAAAAGAATAATTAGTGTTGATATGGCATCAGCTGTTGCAGGAACTAAGTATCGTGGAGAGTTTGAAGAACGTATTAATAAGATGCTTAAAGAACTAGAGACTAACGATGATATTGTACTATTTATCGATGAAATTCATACGATAGTAGGGGCAGGCGGTGCGGAAGGTGCAATTGATGCATCAAATATATTTAAGCCAGCTTTAGCTCGTAATCATATGCGACTTATTGGAGCTACTACTACAGCTGAATATAAAAAGTTTATTGAAAGTGATAGAGCTTTAGATAGAAGATTTCAAAAAGTATATATAGAAGAACCTAGTAGTGAAGGCTTAAAAGATATATTAATGAAGATTAAAGGCACGTATGAAGAATTTCATCACGTAGTTATAGATGATGAATTAATAGATTTAATAATTAATCTATCTAATAAATATATAACTGATAGAAAACAACCAGATAAAGCAATAGATATATTAGATGAAGTATGTGCGCATGTAAGCTTAAAAGAAAATAAAAAAATAAAAGAATATAATGAATTAAATAAAAAAGTAAAATTAATTATTACTGATAAGAAGAAAGCAATACTAAATAATGATTATAAACTAGCCACTAAGTATAAGATGGAAGAAAATAAATTAATGGATAAAATTAATAGAATAGAGTTAAATCTATGCAATAAAAATAATAATCATCATATAACTAAAAAGGATATTATAAATATAGTAAGTATTAGGTCTAATGTACCAATATACACTATGAATAATAAAGATATTAAAGATAGTAATACATTTAGTAATAAGTTAAATAAAAAAATAATAGGACAAAGAAAGGCAATAGATGTATTAAATAAGATTTATAAACAAATAAGACTTGGATTTAAAGATGATAAGTGTTATTCAATAATGTTTGCAGGACCATCTGGTGTGGGTAAAACTATGCTTGCAAAACTATTTGGTAAATATATAACTAAAAATGTAATAAAGATAGATATGAGTGAATATAGTGAATCTTATTCTATTAGTAAATTAATTGGATCTCCTGCAGGATATGTTGGTTATAGTGATTCTAAGAATATTTTAGATAAAATAAAAGATAACCCTTTCTCAGTATTAATATTAGATGAATTTGATAAAGCCGATATGAGTGTTATTAATTTATTTTATCAAGCATTAGATGATGGAGTTATTACTGATGCTAAAGGGGATTCTATTAGCTTTAAAAATACTGTTATTATAATGACTACTAATACAGGATTTGAGAAAAATGATATTGGATTTAATACTAATAAAAGTGATATAAAAATAAAAGAATTGTTTGGTGTACCTTTAGTAAATAGAATGGATAAGGTAGTTGTGTTTAATTATTTAGGATTAGATAGTATTAAAAAAATAGTTAAAGATAAGATAACTAAGTTAAAGAAGAAATATAAAGATATTAAGATAAGTATTAGTAGTACAGTAATTGATGAAATAGTAGATAAGAGTAATTATAATGAGTTTGGAGCAAGAAAGATAGATAAGATAATAAAAACAGATATTGAAGATATTATAATTAGTAGTATTATAGATAATAAGAAAAGTATTAGTATTACAAGTATTAAAGTACATAGTTAAAATGTCTAAATGACATTTTTTATTGTGTCATTAACTTTATAAGTATTTGTATTATTAGGAAGTTCATAAAAATAGTAAGCATCTTTTTTAATAATTATTTTATTTTTAGAAAGATTGTTATAAACATATAATACTTTATTATTTTTATCAGTAATGATTACATCAATATTTTCTTTCATAAAAAAAGTATGAATACTTTTACATTTAAATCTTAATGCATAATTAATATTGCGTTTAAACATAAAACCTAATAATTTATCTTTAAAATGTATACAGTTCTTTAATTCTAATTCAGTGTTTTCTAATATTATTTTCATAAGTTAATTGTATCACAATAAAATTCAATTGACAAATATAGTAAAATGTTATAAAATTAATTTAAGGTAAAGGTGATTTGATGAAACTTAATAATAAAGGGCAAGCATTAGTAGAGTATTTATTAATCATTGCGGTTATAAGTGTAGTTGTTATAAGTGTTGTTAAATTATTTGGAGGATACTTACAGGATACTATGACTAAATCATCATGTGAGATGATGGGTAAAACTTATGTAGATGGTGCATCTCCTGGTAAGGGAAGTTGTCAATAATTAGATTTGGGGGAGTTTATGGGATTATTTAATAAATTTAAAGGGCTTTTTAAGAAGGCTGAAGTTGATAAGACTGAAAAAGAAGAGTTAGAAAAGTATGATGAAGGTTTAAAGAAGACTCGTAATTATTTTACTGATAAGATAAGTTTACTTAATGGTAGATATAAGAAAGTAACAGATGAGTATTTTGAAGAGTTAGAAGAAATACTTATTATGGCTGATATAGGTGTTAATACGGTAATTAACTTTATTGATAAGTTAAAGAAAAGAGTTAAAAAAGAGAATATTACTGATAGTGAAGAGTTAAAAGATATTATAGTTGATGAGATGTTTATTATTTATATTAATAATGAGATAGTAGTAAACAAGATTAATTATGGTGAAGTAGGACCTACGGTAATTCTATTTGTCGGAGTTAATGGTGTAGGTAAAACTACTACTATTGGTAAGATGGCATATAAGTTAAAAAATGAAGGTAAAAGTGTATTAATGGTTGCCGGAGATACCTTTAGAGCAGGAGCTATTGAACAGATTAAAGAGTGGGGAAAACGTACAGAGTGTGAAGTAGTATCTAAAGATAATAGTGATCCTGCTAGTGTTGTATATGATGGAATTAAAAAAGCAATTGATGATTCTATTGATGTAGTCTTAGTTGATACAGCGGGTAGATTACAAAATAAAACTAACTTAATGGAAGAACTTGCTAAAATGAATCGAGTAATTAAGAAATTATTACCTGATGGACCACACGAGACATTACTTGTACTTGATGCAACAACTGGACAAAATGGTATAAGTCAAGCTAAAAGTTTTAAAAGTATTACTGATGTTACGGGGATAGTTCTAACTAAACTTGATGGTACTGCTAAAGGTGGAATAGTTCTTGCAATTAAGGATTCAGTTGACATTCCAGTTAAGTTTGTTGGTCTTGGTGAGACTAAAGAAGATTTAAAAGTATTTGATATTGAAAAATATATATATGGATTATTTAAGGATATGTGAGGTGTTTTATGGAAAAGAAGAAAAAGGGAAATGGAATAAAGAAAACTATATTATCAGAGTTTAAGGATTTTGAAATAACGATACCATTGCTTGCACAAATATTATTTACTGAGGCAGTATTTATATTTGCAATCGTATCATTATTTGAAGCAACATTCTTACCAGTATTCTATATAGTAGTAGGAATTACATTATTAATAATGGCTTATAATAACTATACATACTATAAGAAGAAATACTTTAATACTGCATGTGCGGTATTAAGTGCAATTTATGCTATACTTGCTGTATACTTCATAGTTTCTACTATATTTAAATTATTCTAATGAATATAGAACTTGCTATACTTTATGATTATTATGGTGAGTTATTAACCTCAAAACAACAGATGTATTTTGAGGATTATTACTTTAATAATCTATCATTACAAGAAATTGCAGAGAATTATAATATTAGTAGAAATGCAGTATATAACAGTTTAAAAGAAATAGAAAAGAAACTAATTCACTATGAATCAGTTTTAAAACTATATGAAAAAAGTAAGATTATAGAGGCATTAATAGTTGACTTAGATGATGATATACAAAATAGAATAAAAGAATTAATATAGGTTGGTGATTTTATGTTTGGTAAAATAGTGTATATTAGTGATAATATCGCACATATTAGTATACAATCAGGTACTCCTATTCATGAGAATTTAATGAATATGAATATAGTATTTGAGGATAGTAATAAAAAGATATTAGGTGAAGTTGTAGATGTATCTGAAAGTATTATCAAAGTACATTTTTTAGGTGAAATTACAAGTGGTAGATTTACTCCGGGTGTACTTCGTAAACCTACTATGGAAGCTAGTATTAGAATTATTAATAATGAAGAATTAGAATTAATTACTGGAGTTAAATCGAGTAATACTTTTAGACTAGGTTATTCTCCATTATATGATAATAAAGAAATATATATTGATATTAATGAATTATGTAGTAACCATTTAGCTATATTTGGTAATACTGGTTCAGGTAAATCATATGGTGTAGCTAGTTTTATTCAAAGTATTTTTTATAATCAGGAGTTTCATCCATATAGAGCTAATTATATGATATTTGATGCATATGGAGAGTATCATACAGCATTTTCTAAACTTAATGAGGTTAATCCTAATTATCAATTTAAATTTTATACAACTAATAGAAATCAAACTGATGGCGAATTAATTAGTATACCTTTGTGGTTATTAAATATTGATGACTATGCTTTATTACTTGAAGCGGATACTCATTCACAACTTACAATAATAGAGCGAATGTTAAAGTTAGTTAGAATATTTGCAACTGATGATAATATTAGTAACGAGTATAAGAACCATTTAATTGCTAGTGCGATTATGGATATAATGTATACTAACCAAACATGTGCATCAAAAAGAAATGATATATTCTCTATTATTTCATCGTGTTCAACTGATCAGTTTAGTTTAAATACTCCAGTACAGGGACTAGGATATGTAAGACAGTTTAAAGACTGTTTTGAGATAAATACTAGTGGAACATTTGTTGAGTCTAACTTAATTACAGAATATGTAACTAGTTTTATAAAACCTGAGTTAGAAAAATTAGAACCAGCTAGTGATCACTATTTTAATTTAAATGATTTAGAACGTGCATTACAGTTTACTTTAATTTCTGAAGGATTACTTAGAAATGATCACATGTATAATGAAGCAATAACTTTAAAAGTTAGATTACACTCATTAGTAATATCAGAAAATGCAGTGTTCTTCAACTTTCCAAAATATATAACTCGAAATGAGTATATTGCATCACTTGTTACAAAGAATAATCGTAAAGCACAAATAATTAATTTTAATTTAGAAGATATAGATGATAGACTAGCTAAAACTATAGTTAAGATATATTCAAAAATGTTATTTGACTTTACAAAATCACTTAAAGTTCGGGCATCTATTCCATTCCATTTAGTTATTGAAGAATGTCATAGATATATACAAAACGATGGTGATCTAAAATTACTTGGATATAATATATTTGAGCGAATTGCGAAAGAAGGACGTAAGTTTGGCTTGATACTTAATTTAATATCGCAAAGACCTGTAGAAATATCAGAAACAGTTATTTCACAGTGTATAGACTTTCTAATATTTAAAATGACACATCCAAGAGATTTAGATTATATTGAGAAGATGTTACCTAATGTAAGTCATGAGATAATAGAAAAACAAAAAAACTTACAACCAGGAAATTGTGTTGCGTTTGGTAAAGCATTTAAAATACCAATGATAGTTAAAATGCCATTGCCTAACCCTGAACCATATAGTAGTAATGCAAATATAGTTGCAACGTGGAAAGCATAAAATTATTAAAAGTTTGTAAAAAGTGTTTACAAGCTTTTTTCTATATATTATAATAGTTATCAATTAGAGAGTGGTGTTATGCAAAGATATTTTGGAGTTAGAAAAGATGATAAATACTTATATTTAGAGAAAAGTGATTATCATCATATAAAGAATGTAATGAGAAACAATGATGGTGATTTAATAGAGGTAGTAGTTGATAATAAATTATATTTAGGGTGTATAGAAAATGTAAAGTCAGATGTTAATGTTTTAATAGAAAAAGAGTTAGAAATTGAAGAAGATTTTATTCCTAAAGTTAATCTTATTATACCAATTTTAAAAGAACAAAAGATGGATTTAATACTCCAAAAAGCATGCGAAATGGGAGTGGATAAAATTACAATAATTCCTTTAAAACGTTGTGTTGTAAGGGTTGATGATAAAAAAATTAATTCTAAATTAGATAGATGGACACGTATTTTAAAAGAAGCATCAGAGCAATCTTTTAGATCTAATATTCCTAATATTGAGTTTGTAGATAGTATCAACAAATTATCTAATTTAGATGGTTTAAAGATTACTTGTAGTACGAAAAAAAATTTAGAAAACGTAAAAATGGTGTTAAAGAAGAATAAAAAGTGTGATACAATTAATGTAGTGATAGGTCCAGAGGGTGGACTTGATAATTCAGAAGAGGAAATACTTAATGAATTAGGGTTCTTATCTACTACATTTGGAAGTAGAATAATGAGAGTAGAAAGTGTACCATTATTTATAATGAGTATTATTAATTATGAATATATGAGTGTTGATTAGGATTAATTAGGAGTGATTTTATGAAATTTTTAAATATTATTAATAACAATTTCTATTTATGTCTTGGTATTATTATTGCCCTTTTATTATTGAATGTTATTTTAATTATTGTAATAGTTAATCAAAGAAAGAGAAAGAGAATTAAAGATAGTTTTAAAGAAATTGAAGATATTGTAAATGATAATAGTACTGATGTTGACGTGGAGGATACTTATAAACCAGAAGTTGCTTTTGAACTGGAACAGATTTTAGAAAAAATGCAGAAAGATGTAGAAGTTCCACCAGAAGAGGTTGTAAGAAAGTTTGAAGAAGAACAAGAGAAGAATGCGATAATTAGTTATCAAGAATTATTAGATAGTGTAAATAACAATAAAATATCTATTGAAGAAGAGGAAGAGGGCGATGTTGATTATGTTGCTCAACTAGAGTCTGAACTTAATTTAGATAACTTATTTGATAATGCACCATCTACAGTAGAAACTCCTGTATTTGATATCACACTTGAATCTATAGATAATTATGCAAATAAGAGTCATTTGGATATTATAGATGAAATTGATATAGATGAAAAACCTAAGAAGTTTAAAAATTCTGAGGTAATATCTCCTGTGTTTGGTCGTGATATTCCCAACTATGAATATAAGAAAATAAATAGTTTTGCAAATACTAATAACAAAGTAGAAGTGGAACAAGTAGCTGGAGATACTATAGATAAAGAGATTAAGAAAAATGAAGATTTCCTTAAAGCCTTAATAGAGTTTAGGAATAATCTATAATGAAATTTTATATATACAATTTAGGATGTAAGGTTAATTCGTATGAATCTAATATTATGAAGGAGAACTTAGAAGCAAATGGATATGTACAAGGTAATGAAGATGATAGTGATATTTATATTATAAATACTTGTACTGTTACTAATACTTCTGATAATAAATCATTAAAAATAATTAGAAGAGTCCTTCGTAATCATCCTAATTCTATTACAATTGCCTGTGGATGCATGACACAGGTAAATTCTGTTTATTTAAAAGACTTAGATGTTAAGGTTATTATAGGAAATATTGGAAAGAGTAAAATAGTAGATTATATAAATGAATATATAAAGAATAAAAAACAAATTATAGATATAACTGATTTTAAAGATGATAAGTTTGAAGATATGTGTCTTAATAATTTTGATAAGACTAGATCATTTGTTAAAATAGAAGATGGTTGTGAAAATTTCTGTAGTTACTGTATTATTCCTTATGCAAGAGGTAAAGTACGTAGTAAAGATCCTGAATTAGTTATAAGTGAAGTTAAAAATCTAATTAAAGAAGGTCATAAAGAAGTAGTATTAACTGGTATTCATACAGGACATTATGGTGCAGATATTAATTATGATTTTGCTAAGCTACTTAATAGACTAGTTAAAATTAAGGGATTAGAAAGACTTAGAATATCATCTATTGAAATAACTGAGATAACTGATGAAGTATTAGATGTTCTTAAGAATAATCCTAACTTAGTATCACACTTACATATACCTCTACAAAGTGGTTCTAATGCAGTTTTAAAGTTAATGAATAGAAAATATGATAAAGAGTACTTTATAGATAAAATTAATAAAATAAGAAGTATAAGAAAGGATATTTCTATTACTACTGATGTAATAGTAGGTTTTCCTAGTGAAACAGATGAGTTATTTAATGAAACTATAGATACTATAAAAAAGATTAATTTTTCTAAGATACATGTATTTCCATTTTCTTTAAGAAAGAATACTAAAGCAGAGAGTATTCCTAATCATGTAGATGATGTAACTAAGAAAAACAGAGTTAAAAAGTTAGTTGATTTAAGTAATGAACTAGAGAATGATTACATGAATAAGTTTATTAATAAGACTGTATTATTACTTCCTGAAGTATACAAAGAAGGATACTTAATAGGACATACTGATAATTATCTTAAAATTAGAGTAAAGGGAAGCCATGAATTACTTAATAAAATAATTGAAGTTAAAGTACTTAAGAATAGTTATCCATACCTAGATGGAGAAATAATTAAATAATGGAATTAATTAACTGCTCTAGATAATCTACTGAGGAGTTGAAAATGATAAAACATATAGAACACACATTGATAAATAAAAGGAAAAATCAGTACTTAATTTTTATTTAAGTGGAGGTTAAAAATGGAAGAAGTTAGAATATTATGGAGTGGAATAACAGGCAGAACAGGAAGAGAAGCCTATGAAATAGCAAAAACAAGTGATGATGTAGAAATAGTTGCAGGAGTATGTAGAAGTAATAGTAGTTTTTATAATTATAATGAACTAGATGAGATAAAGGAAAATTTTGACATAATAGTAGATTTTTCTCATAAAGATAGTTTTGATAAGGTATTAAATTTTGCTTTAAGAGTTAAAAAGCCTATTATCATTGGAACTGCTGGATTAGATGAAACACAAATTAAAGCATTTGAGGAGGTTTCACATATTATTCCTGTATTTAGGGGTGGAAACTTTAGATTTGATGTTAAGAAATTTATTGACGGTGTTGTAGAATATGCTAGAACCTGTGATAAACAAAAATTAGAACTTATTGAAACACATTATAAGACAAAAAAAGTTCCAAGTGAAACTGCTAAAGTAGTGGCTAAAAGAGTTTTAGATGAAACAGGAAAAGAAATGGAAATAAAATCATTTTTAGAATATGATGAACTAATAAATGATTGGAAAGTTGATGACTTACATTGCAGAGTTATAGGCTTTAAAGAATTAGCAGAAGATGTTTTGAAAATTGCTGTTATGATGAAAGATAAAAAACCTGCAGGAGTATATGATTTAGATAGATTATTTAGAGAAAAACAAGAAGAATTAAGAGAACAAATATATGAAGATGGTAGTATAAAAAAATCAAAAAAATAATTTGGAGGGAATATGACTTTAGCAATATTTTTCACGATATTTGCCTCGTTTCTATGGGGTATAACAAATCATATTGATAAGTTTATGATAAGTGGTGTTGATAAGTCTGGAAGTAATGTAAAAACATTATTAGTTTTTTCTACATTAGTTGCAGGGCTTGTGCTTTCGCCTATATGGTTAATTTTTAGCAATTTTTCTATAGGTATTAGCACTATTTCGTTAATATGTGTATTACTATCATCATTTATCTATATACTAGCAACATATTTCTACTTTAAGTCATTAGAAAAAAATGATGCCTCAATAGTAGTTGTTATGTTTCAGTTAATACCTGTATTTAGTTATATATTGGCATTGATATTTTTTAAAGAAAATCTTACCATACAACAAATTATTGGCTCAATAGTAATTATTCTATCTGCAGTTTTAATATCATTTGATTTTGAGGAAAAGAATAATAAAAACAAATGGTTGGCACTAATCTTAATGACACTATCATCTTTGTTTTATGCAACATATTTCTTCTTATTTGATATAGGAATAAGAAATAGTTCATATAATTCTTGTGCTTTTTGGTTTCAAATTGGTTTCTTAATATTAGGTTTGATACTAATATGTATTAAGAGTTTTAGAACAACCTTTATTAAAGCAATAAAAACTAATGGTAAAAAATATTTTTCTTTGAATATAACTAATGAGGTAATTAACTTAATTGCTAATTTACTTGTTAATTTAGCAAATGTCATAATACCACTTGCTTTAGCAAATGTCTTGAATGGGCTTCAAGGTGCATTTGTATTTATATTAGCAGTTATTGGTATGAAGTTATTACCTAAATATTTTAAAGAAAATATGAGTAAAAAGATAGTTATTCAAAAGATTAGTTGCATTATATTAAGTATAATAGGACTAATTATTATGTTTATTTAAAGAAATGGAGGTTGAACATAATGAAAAATAATTATTTGTTAATTCACGGAAGTTTTGGAAGTCCATTTGTTAATTGGTTTCCTTGGTTAAGAAAAGAAATAGAAAGTCAAGATTTAAATGTATATACTCCAGACTTCCCAACAGGTGTAGGTTTCCAAAATTATGAGAGTTGGTCTAAACTGTTAAAAGTTTATTTAGAAAGTGGAATAATAAACGAAAATACAATAATATTTGCTCACTCAATAGCACCTATATTTATATGTAAATTTCTAGTGGAAAATAAAGTTAAAGTTAAGAGATTAGTTCTAGTATGTGGTTTTAATAACTACTTAGGAATAAACGAAGAATATGATGCAGTTAATGAGAGTATGTATTTTAATAACTTAAGTGATGTTAAGAAATATTGTGATGATATTATTTGCTATTATAGTGATAATGATCCTTATGTAAAATTTGAAAAAGAAAAAGAATTCGCAGACACAATTGCTACTGAAAAATTTATTATCAAAAATGGTGGACATTTAAATTCGGAAAGTGGATATATTGAATTTGATGAACTACTAAAACATGTTTAAGTAAGGAAAAAAAATAAATAAGTTTATGTTTTTAAATTAGATAGTATTGTAGAATGATTTAATCAAATTCTACATAAATATCAGAATATTAATAATATTTCAGACAGAAGAATTAATAGATTATGTATTTTATTAAAAGGACAAATAAACAAATTATAGAGCATAATTGAAAATAATTAAATAATGGAATTAATTAAACTATAACACATTCCATTATTTTTTTTATTCATACTATATGGTAGATAGGAGGTAATTATGTTTAACTTATTTAATAAAGGATACGGGGGTTGTTGTAATACTGTGAATCAAGGATGTATGGAAAGAGAAATAGTAGAACCAACAATTAATAAATGTATTGAGAAAGAATATTATCATGAAGTACCACATGTATGTCCAATACATACTCATGTAATTAATAAACACATCTATAAACATACTTATACACCACAATATAGTTGTTCAGAAGAAAATCAAGTATATAATGAAGACTGTGGATCTTGTTGTAATTTTCAATAATAGTAGCGCTTGCTACTTTTTTTTGATATAATCTTATTAAGAGAAAGTTTGGTAAGGTTATGAAAGTATTAACAGTAAAAGAGCCTTGGGCTAGTTTAATTATTAATGGTTATAAAAAGTATGAGTTTAGAAGTTGGAAAACGAGTTATCGTGGTAAGGCGTTAATTCATGCAGGTAAAAGTATAGAAAAGAATAATTTAGCTTTATTTAATGATTATAATCTAGATTATTCTTTTGGATATATAATAGGTGAGGTTGAATTAGAAGATTGTATATTAGTTGATGATAAGATGCAGAAAGAGTTAGAGAGTAGTAGTAAACTTGTATATAGAAAGAATTACGTAGGATTATATGCATGGAAGTTGGATAATATAGTTAAATATAAAAAAGAAGATAGAATTAGTGTAAATGGTAAATTAGGTTTATGGAATTATAATGATAGAGGTTAGAATGAAGAAATTAATTAGTGTAGTAGTATCTTGTTATAATGAGAGTGAGGTATTACCTATATTTTATAAAGAAATAGATGAAGTATCTAAAAAGATGAGATATGTAGAATTTGAGTTTTTATTTGTAGATGATGGTTCTAAGGATAAGACTTTAAGTATTATTAAAGATTTATCTAAGAGTGATTCTAGAGTTAAGTATATATCTTTTTCTAGAAACTTTGGTAAGGAAGCGGCTATGAATGCAGGACTTACTTATGCAAAAGGGGATTATGTTGCTTTGATGGATGCAGATATGCAAGACCCACCTAAATACTTAATAGATATGTATAATTTTTTACAAGAGGATTATGATGTGGTTGCAACCCGCAGAGTAACAAGAAAAGGAGAACCTAAGATAAGAAGTATATTTTCTAGAGTGTGGTATAAACTAATTGATAAGATGTCTGATACAGAAATGGTTGATGGAGCTCGTGATTTTAGAATGATGAAGCGGGCTGTAGTAGATGCAATATTATCACTTAATGAATATAATAGATATTCCAAAGGGATATTTAGTTTTGTAGGGTTTAAAACTAAATGGATTAGTTATGAGAATGTAAAAAGAGCTGCAGGTAAAACTAAATGGTCTTTCTTTGGCTTATGTAAATATGCAATAGATGGTATTACTTCGTTTTCAACGACTCCATTACTTCTTGCATCATTCTTTGGAATACTTTTCTGCTTTCTTGCACTCATTGCAATCATCTTTGTAATTATAAGAACTCTTATTTACGGTGATCCTGTTGGTGGTTGGCCTTCACTAGTATGTATTATACTCTTAGTAAGCGGTGTACAACTACTATGTATTGGTATTATTGGTAGGTATTTATCTAAGGTATATTTAGAAACTAAAAAAAGACCTCTATATATAGTAAGAGAGACTAATCAAAAATGAAACTTGGAATAATATTTGATTTAGATGGTACTTTATGGGAAGTAACTAATACTACTTATTTGAGTGTTAATGAAGTATCTAGTAAGTATAAAATTAATAGCATTAGTAGGGATACTGTTATATCTTGTTTTGGTTTAGATAAAGATAATACTTCATTAAAATATTATCCTACATTAGATAAAGAGTTTAGATTAAAATTAATGGATGAAACCGCTATATTAATTATAAATAGATTAAAATTAAGTGGTGGTAATATCTATAATGGTGTTAAGAATACTTTAAAAATATTAAGTAAAAATTATGATTTATATATAGTAAGTAATACTGCAAATTATGAGTATATAGAATCATTTTTAGATGGTAATAATGTAAGAGATTATTTTAAAGATTATATTGCTGCTAGTAGTATTAATATTAGTAAAAGTGATGCAATTAAAAAGATTATAAGTGATAATAATTTAGAATGTGCTATATATGTAGGAGATACTATATATGATTTTGATGCAAGCAAGTGTGTAGGTATTCCATTTATTTGGGCTAAATATGGATTTGGTAAAAGTATAAATGTAGAATACAGTATAGAGAATTTTAGTGAAATTATTAAAGTTATTAAAAATATATTTAAGCATTAAGAAAGATATACAAACTTTCTTTTTTTTTAATAATTTGATATAATCTCTGTGGTGATGTTTATGAAAAGACCAGTTGTTGCGCTTGTAGGTAGACCTAATGTAGGTAAAAGTACAATATTTAATAAATTAATAGGAAAGAAAGTGTCAATTATAGAAGATACACCAGGCGTTACTAGAGATAGAATATATGGTGTAGTTAGAACTAATGATACTGAGTTTCATTTAATAGATACAGGTGGTATTGAGAAAGAAAATGATAACTTTAATAGTGAGATTAAAGTACAAGCATCTCTTGCAATAGATGAAGCAGATATCGTTTTATTTGTTGTGGATGGCAAAGAAGGGTTAACTTCCGATGATTATGTAGTACGTGATATGCTTAAAAAGATTGCAAGTCGTGTAATTGTCGTTATTAATAAATGTGATAGCAAAAAGATTAAAGATAATGAATATGATTTTTATTCTCTAGGCTTTTCAGAGTATTTAAAAGTTAGTGGAGAACAGGGAGATGGCATATATGAATTACTTGAGTCTATTACATCAATGATACCTAAATATGAATCTGAAGTAGATGATTCTATTAAATTTTCTATAATAGGTAGACCTAATGTAGGCAAAAGTAGTTTAGTAAATGCCATACTTAATGAAGATAGAGCAATTGTATCAAATATTGCAGGTACTACTCGTGATGCAGTTGATACTAAGTTTAAATATCATGGTGAGTATTTTACAGTAATAGATACTGCAGGTATGCGTAAAAAAGGTAGAGTATATGAAAACATAGAAAAATATAGTTTACTTCGTAGTATGAAAGCAATAGATAGATCTGATGTATGTGTTATTGTAATAGATGCTATAGAAGGAATAGTAGAACATGATAAACATATTGCAGGGTATGCACTTGATGCAAATAAACCTGTTGTACTTGTTGTAAATAAATGGGATACAGTAGACAATAAAGAAGAAGCAATGAAGAAGTGGAAAAATGATATAGTAGCTAATTTTCAATTTATGAGTTATGCTAAGGTTGTATTCTTATCCGCACTTACTAAAAGAAGAGTACAAACATTAATGCCAGAGATTATTACATCTTATGAAAACGCAAGACGTGAGATCAAAACTAGTTTACTTAATGATGTAATAATGGATGCATATAACTTAAATATTCCACCTTCATATAAAGGTAAGAGACTTAAAATATACTTTAGTACACAAGTTAGAACAGCTCCTCCTACATTTAATATTCAAGTAAATAATAAAGGATTAATACATTTCTCATATGAAAGATACTTAGAAAATAAAATTAGAGAAGCTTTTGATTTTACAGGAACTCCAATAGTAATACAGTTTAAGAATAAAGGTGAAGAATAAGCATATATATATTTAAATTTTATATTTTTATTGTTAATTAACCTCAGATATATTTAAGAATAAAATATACTGAGGTGTTTTTATGTTACAGAATGATTCTAGAAAGGTAAAAGAGGGAGACACTTTTATTGCACTTAAAGGTATTAATGGAGATGGTCATGATTATATTTTAGATGCAATTAATAGAGGATGCAGTAAGGTAATATGTGAGTATGGTAATTATGATTATGATAATATAGAGATTGTAGATAGTACTAAGGAATATTTAGATAGTTATATTAAGAATAAGTATGTAGATATAGTTAAAAACTTAAAGTTAATTGGTATAACTGGTACTAATGGTAAGACTACTACATCTTTTTTAATATATCAAGCGTTAAATAATATAGATATTAAGTGTGCTTATATTGGGACTATTGGCTTTTATATGGATGGTAATAAGTATGATAATATTAATACTACTCCCGATATATTAAGTTTATATCACATGTTAATTGAGTGTGTTAGAAATGATATAGAGTATGTAGTTATGGAAGTTAGTAGTCAGGGATTATATTATAATCGAGTTAAGTATTTAGAGTTTGATTATGCTATATTTACTAATTTAACACAAGATCATTTAGATTTTCATAAGACTATGGATGAGTATTTAAAGTGTAAGATGAAATTATTTAGTATGCTAAAAGATACTGGAGTAAGTATTATTAATAAGGATGATGAGTATTACAAATATTTTATTACTAAGAATACTATTAGTTATGGAGTATCTGGAGATTATAAGATTAGTGATATAAATAATAATAGTTTTAAAGTTAATAATATTATGTATAATACTAAACTAATAGGGAATTATAATATATATAATATATGTGTAGTTATAATTATATTAGAGTTATTAAATATAGATAGTAATACTATTAAGAGTGTAGTAAGTAGTATTAATTGTGCGCCTGGTAGAATGGAGAGGATTAATTATAAAGATTCTACTATTATAATAGATTATGCACATACTCCTGATGCAGTTGAGAAAGTAATTAAGGCAGTAAAAGGTGATAATAGAGTAATAACTATTATTGGTTGTGGAGGTAATAGAGATAATAGTAAAAGAAAGTATATGGGGAAAATTGCGCTCACTAATTCAGATTATGTAATATATACAACAGATAATCCTAGATATGAAGATCCGTATGATATAATACTAGATATGATACAATTACTTGACAGTTTTAACTATGAAATTCTTGTAAATCGTAAAAAAGCAATTATAAAGGGTATACAAATGCTAAAAAAAGGTGATATACTATTGATATTAGGAAAAGGACATGAGGATTATCAGGAGATTAATGGTGTGAAGTATCATTTTAGCGATTCTGAAGCAGTCCTAGATTATATTAATAAAAAGTAGGAAGAGTGATAATGTGTTAGTAATGACTAAAGCAGTACTGGCAATAATGATTGGATTTATTGTAGCAGTAATTATAGGTTTAATTGTAATACCTATGTTAAAGAAGAATGTAAAACAGGTAGAAAGTACTTATTTAAGTAAGAAACATAAAGAAAAAGCAGGTACTCCAACAATGGGAGGGATAATATTTATATTATCGTCATTGATAACTATGATAATACTAATTATACTTAAGAAAGTAACAGTCTCGACTAACTTGTTTCTGGTGCTCTTTGTATTCTTATCTTATGCTTTAATAGGTTTTATTGATGACTATTTAATCATTAGAAGAAAGAATAATATCGGGCTAACTGAAATACAGAAATTAAGTCTGCAAGCTATAGTTGCTTTAATATTCTTCTATGTATATATGCATAGTGGTGCTGAGGCAGTACTTGAAATACATACATTAGGTATAACTATTAATATGGGATGGTTCTACGGTATATTTATATTATTTATGTTAGTAGCCAGTAGTAATGCTGTTAATATTACAGATGGACTTGATGGGTTAGCCGGAGGACTTGCAGTTATTGCTTATTTAGCATTTGCTTTAATATCTTGGAATTCATTTGCGATAACTGGTACAGAAGATATTGCAATATTCATCTTTGTACTAGTTGGTAGTTTAATAGGTTTCTTAGTATTTAATACATATCCTGCTAAAGTATTTATGGGAGATACTGGTTCTCTTGCTTTAGGTGCGACACTTGCAGCTATTGCAATTATTACAAAACATGAAATTACATTTATAGTAGTAATGCTTGTATTTATATTTGAAACAGTAGTATGTTTAATACAAATAGTATCGATGGTATTCTTCCATAAGAAAGTATTCTTGATGACACCTTATCATCATCATATGGAAAAATTAGGCTGGAAAGAAACAGATATAGTAAAGGCATTCTGGATAGTAGGATTAGTGCTTAGTATGAGTGCGATAATATTTGGTGTTTGGTTATAAGGATTGATAATTCAATCTTTTTTCTATTGTATATTAATCTAATATTTGTTATAATTTATATAGTAAGAGGTGCATATGAAAGTATTGTGTATAGGACATGCAACATATGATGTAGTAATACCGGTTGATAATTACCCTGTTGAAAATACTAAAAATAGAGTTGATAATATTACTTATTGTGGTGGTGGACCTAGTAGTAATGCGGCATACCTTCTAGGTAAGTGGGGTATTGATACTTATTTTTGTGGTAGTGTTGGAAATGATTATCCTGCTAGAGTAATTGAGTCTGAATTAAAAAGAGTAAATGTTAATATAGATTATATTATTAAAGATAAGACTTATAAAACATCTAAATCATATATTATAGTTAATACTACAAATGCATCTAGAACTACTCTTTCAGTGAATAATGATAAATATATTAATGAAGTAGATATAAAAATAAAGCCAGATATAATACTTGTAGATGGTCATGAAGCAGAGTTAGCTAAGAAGATAATTAATGCTAATAAAGATAGTATAGTTGTAATTGACGCTGGTAAATGCACTAGCGATGTAATAGAGTTATGTAAGTTATCAGATTATATAGTATGTTCTAAGACATTTGCCCTAGATTATACAAATTCTGATGATGTTAATATTATGTTAGAAAGACTGAATAATGATTTTGCTGGAGAAGTAGTTATTACTTTAGAAAGTGATGGCTGTGCATATTATGATAATGGTGTTAAAAAAATAAAAAGCATTCCAGTAAAAGCTGTTGATACAACAGGTGCGGGTGATATATTTCACGGAGCATTTGTATATGGAATTGCCAATAATTGGGATATGTATAAAATACTTACGTTTGCTAGTGTTGCATCTGGCTTATCTGTAACTAAACTTACTGGTAGAAAGTCAGTGTTTCCATTAAATATAGTAGAGGATGTTTATAATGAACTTAGAAGACATAATTTTTATTGATAATCTACCTAGTATTGATTTGCACGGATTTGATGAGTGTTATGCAAGAGTAAAAATAAATGAATTTATTAATGATAATAAGATTATGAAAAATAGTATAGTTGCAATCATTCATGGATTGGGTAGTGGTATAATAAAAAAAGTAACACATGATACATTAAAGAAAAATAAAGATGTAGAAGATTATAGATTATTTTATAATAATACAGGTGTTACTATAGCTAAAATTAAGATTGACAAAAAATAGTAATTGTGATATTCTAATCGTGCTTATAAAGGATGTGGTTATATGTATAAAGAGAGAAAAGAAAAATTAGGAGTTTTAAACTATTTAGTATATGGTTTTATTATACTATTAATATTAATAATTATAATAATAATAATGGCAGGTAAAAGTAAGAAGAAAGTACAAGAAAAGCCAAAGGAAATGATTTTATATAGTGAAGAACAATTAAATAAGATCGAATCTGATTTTAGTGAGACTATGGCTGCTAATATGGCTAGTTTTAAGTATAATGCAATTGATTATTATAAAGACAAATTAGGTAATGAAAAAGTTGACATGGTATTAACTTTACAGGATTTCTATGATAAACATTTTATCGAAGAGTTAAAAGTAGATGATACTAAATGTGATAGTACTAATAGTAAAGTTGAAGTTACTAAAAAAAGTGGTGAATATAAATTAGACTTTACTTTAGTATGTGGAGATGCTAAAGCAACAATGGATACTTATTTAGGAAAATATGATTATTGTAAAAATAGTGATATATGTGAGAAAAAAATTGAGAAAAAAGAGGAAAAATCTACTAATCCAAGTACTATAAAGCCAATTAATCCTAGTACAATAAATCCTTCAACTGTAGATCCAACACCATCTCCAGCACCAAATACTAATAATAAATTTACATTCTATGAATATGCATTAACACCATCAAATGAAGTAGGAACATATTCTGATTGGTCTTCTTGGGGAAAACAAGAGATTGCAAGTTCATTAATGGTTGATGTGGAAATTAAGGATGAAACTGAAACAAAAACAGAAGGATGTACAGAAACTAAAGAAGAGACATATGTATCAGGATATAATACTGAAACTTATATTGCAGGATATATAACTAAGAAGTATCAAGTGGGTACTGGTAAAGTACAAACGGGAACGAAACAAGTTAAGAAAAATGGTAAAGTAGTAAATGTTCCAATATACGAAGACAGACCTATATATCAGACAAAAGAAGAGCCTGTTTATAAAACAAAAGAAACACCTATATATTCAACAAGACAAGTTGTTGTTGATAATTGTACAAGCACTGTTAAGTATTATAGATCACGCAAATTTACATATAAAAAAGGTATAAATTATATTAAATATAGTATAAGTGATAATGATTCTAATCTATTAAATAGTGGTTATACAAAAACTGGAAATACTAAAGAATTCTAGACTACTTAGGTAGTCTTTTAAGTTAAGGAGGACTATGAAGAAGAACAGTTTTAAATTATTATGGCATTATTTGCGTAATGACAAACTAAAAATTATAATCTATATATTTTTAATTCTATTAAACTATTTACCATCATTAATATCAGCATATTTTTGGGGAAAAGCATTAGAATATCTAATACTTAAAGACATGACTAATTTTAGTATCTATTTACTGGTATGGACAGCTATTTATATAATATTTTATACATTTTTACAAGTTCCTACGCAAAAGATATATAATTATTTATCAACAAAATTTATGAGAAATGTAAGTTATGACTTATATAAAAAGATTGATAATTTACCTAGTATTGCTTTTGAAGAAATAGGTGTTGGTGAGTTTGTAAATAGATTATATGATGATATAGATAGAATTATGACTTTGCTTGCACAATTAGTAAAACTTATATGTCAATCAATTGTTGTTATATTTGTATTCATATTATCATTTTCTATATCTATTTATTTAGGTGCAGAACTAGTTATATTTTCACTTATTATGGGACTTATTTCATATAATTTCTTTCCAAAAATTAAAGAAACTCAAAAAGAGATTAAAAGTGAAGTTGATGGATATATAAAAAACGCAACAGAAAATATTACAGGTATTCGGGAGATTAAGGCTCTTGGTATAAAGAAGAATATTGAGGTAAGTATATTTAAGAGATTAAACAACTTGTTTAAACATAATAAAAAAATTAAGAACTATGAAACAACATATTATAGTCTAAATAACTTAATATATTTTATCTTACAATTTGCGATACTACTAACTTGTGGATATTTTGTAATTGAAGGTAAAGTAGAATATAGCGTATTTATCATGCTTGATATGTATATATGGCGTGTTGATAATGTTGTTGAGAATTTATCTGATTTTGGTGTTAATTATAGCAAGGTAAAAGTTTCGTTAAGCAGACTTGATGAGTTAATTAATAATAGATTATATAAAGATGAAGAATTTGGAAATGTTACTTTAAATGATATAAAAGGTATTATTGAATTTAAAGATGTGTGTTTTAAATATCGTGATAATGAGCCTTATGCACTTAAAAATTTGAATTTAAAGATTGAACCTAATAGAAAGGTTGCAATAATAGGTAGAAGTGGTAACGGTAAATCAACAATATTTAATTTATTACTTAGATATTTTGATGTTAATGAAGGTATAATTGAAATTGATGGAGTTAACATTAAAGATTTAACTGAAAAATCACTTAGAGATAGTATTTCTATTATTAGACAATCTCCTTATCTATTTAATATGTCTATTAAAGATAATTTCAAATTAGTTAAAAAAGATGTAACCCTTACTGAGATTAGAAAGTATTGCCAGAATGCATATATCGATGATTATATAATGAGTCTGCCTAAAAAGTATGATACTATAATCGGTGAAGGAGGAATAAATCTATCTGGTGGTCAAAAACAACGTTTAGCGATTGCTCGTACACTTATGCTTAATACTAAAATAATTCTATTTGATGAGGCTACTAGTGCACTTGATAATGAATCACAAGAGTATATAAAAAGATCAATTGATAATCTAGTTAAAGATCATACAGTTATTATAGTGGCTCATAGATTATCTACTATCATAGATGCCGATTTAATACACGTAATCAATGAAGGACATTTAGAGTCAACTGGGACACATAAAGAACTTTTGAATAATAGTGATTTGTATAAAAAATTGTATAATAATGAAGAATAAAGTGATATAATAATACGTACTTGAAGGAGATTATTATGACATATAACGTTTTTTTGAAATTGTTAGATAGAATTGATAGGTTAGATAAGGAAAAGTATAATGAATTAAAAAGCAAGTTTGATGAATATATAAATGTATATTTTGATAAGTATATAAATAGTTTAAATCAAAGTGATTATATTAAGAATATGCCTAAGTTTGAATACTATTTAAATACTAATACATTTCATACAATAGTCAATCATAAATATTTAGATCCAAATTTAACAGCTTATTATAATGATATTTATAAATATCCTGTATTAGATAGCGATGAAGAGACAATAATATTAAAGAAGATATATAAATTGAAAAGTATTTTAAATAAAAGAAATATTGATGATGATTACATAACTATGATTTTAAATAATTATGGATATAATAAAGAAATAAAAAGTGATATTGTATCACGAAAATTACAATTAAAATTTTTAAAGAAAATTACAGATAAAGACTTTAGGTTAAAAAAGTATATTCGAGAATTTGAATTATATGTATATTATAATAGTATAAAAGAATACTTTATTAATTGTAATTTAAGATTAGTAACAGCTTTTTTGAAAAAGAAGGATATTAAGCCTTGTGATATGTTAGATTATATACAATGGGGAAATGAGGGCCTTTTAGAGGCAGTTAATAGATACGATGCTAAGTATAATACAAAGTTTTCAACATATGCATACTATTGGATTAATTGTAAAATTAATGCTGGTTTCTTTAGAGAAAGAAAAAAAGTTAAGTCATCATACGGTATGTATTATCTAACACGTCAATTTAGTAAATTTTGCTCTGAACACTATAATAAATATGGTGAGTATCCAACAAAAGAGGAAAAAATAGAATTTATATATAAAAATCTATATGAAAATAAAAAAGGAAATATTGATACTTGGTATAAAAAATGTGATGAAAAACTTACATATATTGAAAACATATATGAATGCGAGAGAGCAACTTCGCTAGATATAGATATTGGAGAATCATTAGATGATTCTATAGTAGATATGATTGTTGATAAAAACACTGATATTGAAAAGGAAGCAACTGATTTTGAACTAAAAGAATTATTTAAGAAAGTATTTAGTAATTTAACAAATAAGCAAATTTGTATTATATTGCTAAGAAATGGTATGGGCATAAATAATTATTTAAGTTTTGATAAATTTCAAAGTGTTTTTCCTAACTTGCCCTTAGAGAAACAGAAGAAAATATGGGTGAGTAAAAAGGAATACACATTACAAGAAATTGGTGATTTTCTTGATGTATCAAGGCAAGATGTAAGTGCTAAAGAAATTAGAATAAAGAAAAAAATAATAAAGTATAAATATGTTTTTGGTGAGTATATAGATTTTTAATATTATTTGATATATAATTGTAATGAAGTAAGGAGTAGTTATGAAAGGAAAAAATAGAAGAGTTAAAAAGGGAGAATTTAAAGGAAAACATGCCGAAAAAACGAATAATAAGAGTTATGTAATAATTTTACCGATTATTGTAGTTACTTTTTTAGGTTTATTTTTACTTTATACTTTGTTTTTTAATAAAAAAGCAGAGGGTTTGAGGGAAACATCTAAAAAGTATTTTAGTGAGAATGAAATTACTAAAGAAATTGGAACAATAAAGAATGATATTAAGTTTAATTTGACAAATGCATATCATATTAGATATCCAAAATTTAAATATCAAAATATTAATAATCAAGTTAAGGAATTTATAGATGATTCTATTAAGAAGGATATTAAAAAGAATATTGTTAGTGGAATTAATTCTATTATACATAATAAATATGTATATGATATAGTTGACTATGAGTCATATCTTGCTCCAGATGGTATTATTGGTATTTGTTTTATTAATTCTAAAGTGAATAATAAAGGAAAAGTTATTAGTGAGAATGTATATACTATTAATTTAAGTATAAATGAAAATGATATTTTAAATGATACTTATATCTTTGTAGGAAATTATAAAGATAAATTAACTATGTATATTGATAATTATTTAAATAGTAATGAAGAGTTAAAATCTAAATTAAAAGATAATTATAAAGATATAATTAATAAGAATAATACTTATAAATATATATTAACTAAAGATTCTATACTTATATATTTTAATAGTAATGATGTATTAAAGAATAATAAGAAAACTGTTAAAGTAATTATACCTTATAGTGAGATAGAAGAAATACTTAATATTGATTATAATAATATTGTTAAATTAAAAGATATAAAAAGTATTAAAGAGAGTTTTAAAGAAAATAAAAAATCAATGTATATAAAAAGGTTATCTAATATATATAAAGATAGTAATAAGAATAGTGAGATAGTTGCAACAATTGAAAAGGGTAACAAAGTTAGAGTATTAAAAAGCAGCGAAAATTATTCACTAATTAAATTTAGTAAAAAAGAAGGTTATATATTAAATAAGCATCTATCCGATGATATAGTAGCTGATGCTAATTTTATTGATACAAATGAAACCGTTTATGCATCTGAAGATGTAAGTGTTAAAAAAGATACTAAAGATGATGCAGAGGAATTGGTTAAACTTGCTCTAGGGGATTCAATTACTAGAATCGGAACAAGTGATGATGGTTGGAGTGAAGTTGTATATAACAACGAAAAAGGATATGTAAAGTCTAATTATTTATCACTTGTTAAATTAAGTAGAAATATTAAAATTGATAAAAATAAAAATATCAATGCCAAATCTGGTATGCTTGCATTAACATTTGATGATGGTCCTAATCCAACATCATCAGGAAGAATTCTTGATACACTTGAAAAATATCACGTTGTTGCTACTTTCTTTGATTTAGGTAAACTTGCACTTGCTTATCCTGATGTTGTAAAAAGAGAAGAAGCACTTGGATGTGAGGTGGGTTCACATTCTTTTGACCATCCTAACTTAAATAATTTAAGTGCGGAGGGTATTCAAGCACAAATTACTAATAGTAAAAATGCGTTTGTATCTGTGTTAGGGCATGATGTAGATTTGATGAGGCCTCCTTACGGCAATGCAAATGATTTAGTTAAATCTATTGTCCCTTATCCATTAATTAATTGGAATGTAGATACATTAGATTGGAAATCTAAAAATAAAGATGCTATTGTAAATGAAGTTAGAAAAATAGGAAATCTTGATGGTAAAATAATTCTAATGCACTCTATTTATGAAACAACTGCCGATGCGGTAGAAGTAATTGTACCAGAATTAATAAATGAGGGATATCAATTAGTTACTGTAAGTGAATTAGCATATTATAAAGGTGTGGAATTAAGCCCTGGTGTGAAATATTTTGGATTTTAAATTAGAAGGTGGTGATTAGATGGGATATATTAATGTAATTATTACAGCGTGTGTATTTTTTCCTATTATTGCTTTTCTAATCACTTTACCTTATATAATATATAATTATAATAAATTTGGTTCTATATTATTTATTAGAACCATTTTAATATATTTGTTTGTATTATATCTTTTATCAGCATATTTCCTAATAATAATGCCACTACCTAGTATTGAATATGTATCGCATTTAACAACTAAAGTTCAACTAGAACCATTTGATTTAGTAAGAAATATAATAAGAACAGTTCACTTTGATTATAAATCATTTGCAACTTATATTAATATATTGAAAAATGCATATGTATATCAAACAATATATAATTTGTTTTTAACAGTCCCATTTGGTATGTTTTTAAGATATTACTTTAAATGTAATTTTAGTCGTGTTTTGTTACTTACCCTTTCACTTAGTTTGTTTTTTGAACTAACACAACTTACAGGATTATACTATATATATCCACATGCTTACAGATTATTTGATGTTGATGATTTAATTGTAAATACATTAGGTGGAATTGCTGGTTATTTAATAACGCCATTATTTACTAAATTACTACCAAGTAAGGATGAGTTAGATTTAAAATCTTATAAGAAAGGTTCTAAAGTTAGTTCTACTAAAAGGGTTATTACCTTTATGATAGATATGGTTATTACAATTATATTATTTGTTTTTTTATTGATTATTAATCATATATTTAGTTTTGCTTGTGATTATTATATATATGGTATCGTATCTATTTTGATCATATTTAATATTATTCCTTTTATTACAAGAGGTAAGACTATAGGATACAGTATTACAAATATTGTAGTTGTAAATAATAATGGAGAGAGTGTTAAAAGATATAGGTTAGTATTTAGAAACTTAATATTTAGTTTTATTTATTTACCAATGCATTATTACTTATACTTGTTGTTTAAATTTGTTAATAGTATAGCTAATAAAAATTACAGTTTATTAGTAGTTATTGGATATATATCAGTAATAATTATTACATCTATATTTGTATTTGTAAGAAACTTTATTTTACATAAACCATTCTTATATGAAATGATTACTAAGACTAAAGTAGCAAGTACAATAGAAATACCATTAGAAAATTCACTATCGGATATTCAAAAGTAATTGACAAAAATATTATTTTCGTGTATAAACTTATATAGGAAAGGGAGGATACTATGAATCTTGTTATAGTCGAATCACCAAGTAAGACAAAACCTATAGAAAAATATTTAGGTAGTGGTTATAAAGTATTATCATCAAAAGGACATGTTAGAGACTTAGCTACCACTGGCAAATTTGGTTTTGGAGTAGATGTTGACAATAGTTTTAAACCTAACTATGTAATGATGAAGGGTAAAAAGAGTGTGGTTGATGAACTAAAGAAGGAAGCAAAAAAAGTGGATCATGTATATCTTGCAACAGACCCCGACCGTGAGGGAGAGGCTATTAGTTGGCATTTAAAAGATGTACTTAAACTTAATGATAATGATTATGATAGAGTTGTTTTTAATGAAATAACTAAGAATGCGGTAACTGATGCTTTTAATCATACAAGAAAGATTGATAATGATTTAGTTAATAGTCAAGAAACTAGAAGGATATTAGATAGAATTATTGGATTTAGATTAAGTAAACTTATACAGTCTAAAACTAGTGGTAGTAGTGCGGGTAGAGTACAGAGTGTTGCTTTAAAACTAATTGTTGAGCGTGAAAGAGAAATTGAAGCATTTAATCCTGAAGAGTATTATACAGTTAAAGGTATATTTGATGAATTTGATTCAGAATTATTTAATTATAATCATAAAGATTTTAAGATAAGTAACAAAGAAGAACTTGATAAGGTATTAGGAGAACTTGATAATAGTTTTAAAGTAGATTCCGTTGAAAAAAAGAAAAAAGCTAAACAATCACGTATGCCATATATTACTAGTACTTTACAGCAAGATGCTAGTAATAAACTAAATTTTAATGCTAAAAAGACTATGCAAATTGCGCAAAAACTATATGAGGGAATTGATTTATCTGATGAGACAGTGGGTTTAATTACTTATATGCGTACAGACTCAATTAGATTATCAGATGAATTTATTAAGTCTACTTATGCTTATATTAGCTCTAATTATGGAGAAGAGTATGTAGGTTATGTAAAAAAGAGTAAGAAAAAAGATAATGTACAAGATGCGCATGAGGCAATTAGACCAACTAGTATAAATAGAACTCCTGAATCAGTTAGAAAGTATTTAACTAATGATGAGTTTAAAATATACAGAATGATTTATTATAGAGCATTAGCTAGTTTAATGGCTCCAGCTAAAACCTTAAATACTACAATTATTCTTGACAATAATAATTATCAGTTTAAATCTACAGGTCAGATTATTACTTTTGATGGTTATTTGCGTGTTTATAGTGATTATGAAGATACTAAAGATAATATATTACCTGAGTTAAAAGAAAATAGTGTACTTAAGGCAAATGATATAGTATCTGAACAACATTTTACTAAACCTCCATCAAGATATACAGAAGCACGTCTTATTAAGGAGATGGAAGAACTTGGTATTGGTAGACCTAGTACATATGCTACTACTATGGATATAATAAAGAAACGTGGTTATGTAAATGTAGAAGATAAGAAGTTTATACCAACTAAGATTGGAATTGAGATAACAGATAAATTACAAGAACATTTCTCTCACTTAATAAATGTTGAATATACTGCTAATATGGAGAGAGATTTAGATAAGATTGCCGATGGAAGTGAGAATTATGTAGATACACTAACTAACTTTTATAATGAATTTGAACCTTGTGTCGAAGAAGCATTTAAGAATATGCCAAAAAAAGTTGCTGAAAAAACTGGTGAGGATTGTCCTAATTGTGGATCTCCTTTAGTAATTAGAAATGGCCGCTATGGGGATTTTACTGCTTGTAGTAATTATCCTAAGTGCAAATATATAAAAAATGAGCCAAAAGAGGAAAGTGTTGCTTGCGTTTGCCCTAATTGTGGTGGGGATATAGTAGAAAAAAGAAGTAAAAGAGGCAAAGTGTTTTATGGGTGCAATAACTATCCTAAATGTAAGACAGCTTATTGGGATATGCCAACAGGTGAAAAGTGCCCTGAATGCTCCTCAATGTTAACTAAAAAGATTACTAAGAATAAAACTACAATAAAATGTTCTAGTTGTGATTATGTAAAGGCGGATTAGTCCGTCTTTTTTCACAAAAAACAGTTGTAATTTGTAAAAAAAAATGATACAATGAACTTATTAGTAGGGGATAGAAGAATAGGAGGGGTTTTTATGTTTCAGGACATAGAACAACTTTTTGACGAAATTAACGCCAAAAGTAATAATTTTGATAATTTAAAAAATATTAAGAATGATGACAATAGTGATGATGATACTAGTAGTGGGTCTTATTTTAATTCTTTAAAGAATATTTCTAATGATAAAAAGAAAGATAAAGAATCAATGGATGATTTATTTGATTCTTTATCTATTGATGTTAGTGGAGCAACTAGTTTTATAAATAACGTAATGGATGCTAAAGAAGAACTAAATAAAGAAAAGAAATTATTTGAAGAAGAAAAGATTAAGTTTGAAAAAGAAAAATTAGATTTTAAAAAACTTGTAGATTTACAAACTTCTAAGTTAGAGCAAGAAAAAAAGGCTTTTGATGAATATATGGAAAGTGAAAAATCTAAACTAAAGATTATGGAAGAGGAATCTAATATGCAAATTCAAAATAATCGTGTTGAATTAGATTCAATTAAGTTAGAAATAGAGTTAGATAGAAAGAAACTTGATAATGATAAAGAAGATTTTGAAAATCATAAAAAGTTAGAACAAGAAATAATTGATAATAAGTATCTTAAGTTAGATGAAGACCAGAAAAACTTTGAGGATTATCAAAAAGTAGTTAATGATGCTTTAGAAAAAGATAGAGCTAATATGGATATAGAAAAAGCTAATATGAAAAAAGAACAAGAACTCGAAAAAGAGAAAGTTCAAAATGAATTAAGTGCTAAAAGACAAGAAATAGAAAAATTAACTATTAAAAATCAAATGTATGAAAAAACTCTAGGTCAAGAATCTATTGAATTAGATCGCAAGAAGGAACAGTTAGATAAAGAAATAAAGAATGCTAGAAGTAAAATTGAACGTGAACAAGAACTAATTAAGGTTGAACGTGAACAGTTTGAAAAGTATAAAGAGAATAAAGAGAAAAAAATTGAACTTGCTAATAAGGAGTTAGAACAGAAATGTGATAAATTTAAAGATGTTATTAGAGAGTTTAATACACGTTTTAGAAAGATGAAGGAAGATTAAGATTGGGGTGCGAATATGAATAATGAAGAGATAAATTTAGATTTTCTTGATAATATTAAGATTGATGATGAAATAGATAATGATATTGAAATAGAAGAACCTAAGGATAGTATTGATTTTGATATTGATAAAGAAGAGGAAGAAGAGTTAGATTTTGATCTTAATGAGCTTATTAGTAAGATAGATGCTAAAATGGATGAACTAAATAATGATGATACTAAAGATGAAAAGACTTGTTCTAATAATGATGTTCCAAAAAAAATAAAAATAGAAGATTCTAGTGATATTGTAGCTGATGTTAAAAATGATAGTGATAGTTATGATGTTAATGAGCTAATTAGCAAGATAGATGCTAAGTTAGAGGAATTAAATAAAGAAGAAGCTAGTGACACTGATGATTTAGAAAATAAAAAAGATAATTTAGAAGAATCAGATGTACCAAATGAAACTGAAGAAAATACTAGTTTTAATGTAAATGATTTAATAAGTAAAATTGATGCTAAACTTGAAGAATTGAACAATCAAAGTGAAGAATCTAATGAACAACCTATTAGTATAGATGAAGAAAAAATAGAAGACGAAAGTGTTCAAGAAATATCTGATGTAATAGATGAGAAAAATGATATTTCAAGTGAAATTGGTGATAATGAGTATTTAGACACTATAGATATTATAGAGAAAAATGAAACTAAAGATGATAAAAAGGATAATCTTGCCTCAAATATTAATAGCCTATTTGAAAAAGTTAATTCTAATGTAAAAGAAGCATCAGATATATTTACTAAAAATGTTGAAATGAAGAAAAAACTTGATAAGAGATTTGAAGAATTAAAAGAATTACAACGAGATATAGAAAAATCTAAACAATCTGATTATGAAGAGATTAATAAATATAAAGATGCAGTATTAGAAGAGTTAACATCTAAAAAGTCTGAAGTTGAAACTAAACTTAATGAACTTAAAGATATGCAAGCTAAATTTGAACGAGAAAAAACTGAGTTTGAGAGTTATAAAAAATTAGAAAAAACTAGATTAGAAGATTTAGCTCGCGAGAATAAAGTTAAGGATGATAGTAGAAAAGAAGAATTAGAACTCCTTGAAGATAAATTAAGAAAACAAAAAGATTCTCTAGATGAAGAAAAAAGACAGCTTAGTCTAGATAGAATTGAGTATGAAGCTGATAAGAATGAACTTGCTAATAACATGCTTAAATTTAATGAAATAGTGGGTACATTTACTGATGGTGTAGGTAACTTAAATTAATTTTATAGCAATTGTAATAAATTTATTAAAAAATGTTAAAATTTGTTGCAATTGCTTTTTATATATGATAATATTAAATTGTAAGCAAGATAGCTTACTTAGATAGGGAGGTATTTAAATGACTAAAACAGATTTAGTAAATTATGTTGCAGAAGAAGCTGGACTTTCTAAAGCAGATGCTACTCGTGCAATTGATGCATTTATGAGTGGAGTTACAAAAGGATTAAAAGAAGATAAGAAAGTTACTTTAACTGGTTTCTGTACATTTACTGCTAAATATAAACCTGCTACAACTGGTCGTAATCCAAGAACTGGTGAACCTGTTACAATCGCAGCTCGTAATGCAGTTACTGTAAAAATCGGTTCTAAATTAAAAGACGCTTTAAACTAAACTTTAGATAATTCTAAAGTTTTTGTTTATAAAAATTTAGTGAAAATACTTGCTAGAATTAATAATTTCTGTTACATTTGTATTGAGGTGGAAAATTGAAAAATATTAATAATGTTTTAAAAGTATTTAAAAGCCATGGATATGAAGCATATTTTGTTGGAGGATATCCTAGAGATTTATACTTAGGGGTTGATACAATTGATTATGATATTACAACTAATGCAACACCCAAAGAGATGATGGAATTATTTGATATAAAGAGTGAATCTTATGGATGTGTTAAATTTACATATGAAAAAAATAGATTTGAGGCAACTACTTTTAGACGTGATATTAAGTATGCTGATAACAGAAAACCTGTTGAAATTGAATATGTAGAAGATTTAAAGACTGACTTAGAAAGAAGAGATTTTACTATTAATACACTATGTATTGACGTTGATGGTAATATAATAGATTTATTAAATGGTAAGAAAGATATTGATGATAAAATAATTAGAGTAGTAGGTAATACTAATAAAAAACTAAGTGATGATGCACTTCGTATACTTCGTGCAGTTAGATTCGCAACTACTTTAAATTTTAAATTAGATTCCAAATTAGAAGAAGGTATTAAGAAATATGGCCATCTTGTTAAAGATTTATCATATGATAGAAAGAAAAGCGAGCTAGATAAGATATTTGCATCACCTAACTTTGATTATGGTATTAAATTAATACAAGAATTAGGATTAGAAGTACCACTTGAGATTAATACATATAATTTAAAACAAACTACCTATTTAGTAGGAGTTTGGGCACAGATTAATACAGATAAATATAAATTTAACAAGTCAGAGATAGATACTATAAAAAAGGTAAGACAAATAATAAAATTAGATGAAATAGATATACTTACTATATATAAATACGGACTATATCCAGTTAGTATTGCAGCTGAGATTATGGATGTTGATAAGAGTAATATTAACGATATATATAAGAGCTTAGTAATAAAATCAAGGACTGATATAGATATTACACCAATTGAGATATGTAATTTATTAAATATAGAACCAAGTGGTTTAATTAATGATATTCTAACTGATTTAGAGGAGAAAATAATTTATAAAAGATTAGAAAATAAGAAAGATATAATCGTAAAATATTTATTAGAAACATACCTTTAATTAGGGTGTTTTTTTATGAAAAAATTAATTGCAATCATAATATTATGTTTTATAAATATAATTATATTTTATAATAAAGGCAAAGAGGTATCTATAGAGAAAATTGATATTAATCTTGAGTTTAATGAACTAGGTATTACATTCTTAGACTTAAATGATTCAAATACATTACTTATTAGTTTAAATAATACTAATCTATTATATATAATAGATTATAAAGATTCTACTAACTTAAAAAAAGAATTAAATCGACTTGGTAAAAGCATAGATTTTATTGTAATGACTAAAGAGTATGATATAGATATTCCTGCCCCTAAAAAAATTATTAATAAAAGACTTAATATAAATAATATAGTATTTTTATCAGATACTTATAACTCTATTAGTTATAATAATAATTCATTATGTATTAATAGTTCTAACTGTGATTTTGTTTATTATACAAATTCTAATATTAAGGTTAATAATAATAAAGTATTATTTATAAGTAGGAATATTAAAATGAATGATAAATTATATGAAGAGTGGGTAGATATATATAAACTTAATAATAGTGTTTATACTGTACTTAAGATTAATGATACATATGAAGTATTAGAGATAATAAAAAACATATAAGTTATATGTTTAGTAAGTATACAGATAAACTTAAAATAGTCGCAAATACATTCCAGATAATGTAAGGAATAAACCATTTAGACTTAGTCTCATTATATAAGAATAAAGAACTAATAAGCACAACTAGAGTATCAATAAATGCTATAAATGGACTTTTAATTACAAAGAATAAGAATGTATATATTTGATTAGAAAAGTAGTTAATAATTAAACTTTTATAATACTCTATATTTTTATTTTTATTATTATATAGTCCTATTGCAATTAATATATAAAGAATAGTCCATACTATAGGAAATATAATACCAGGTGGCGCGAAGAAAGGCTTATTAATTGAATCATAGAATGATGTATCTACTCTAAATATGATGCTAGATATAAACCATGGTAATAGATACATTAAAAATCTAACTACGTTTTTAAATATGTTTTTCATGTTTCCTCCCTTTACATATTTTATGAAATGTATTAAAATAATATTACCAGGGAAAAGCAGGTGGAATATGAATATAACACTAAATAAAAATGATGAGATAGTTATGAAATTACTACACTATTTTATAATAGAACAAAATTATAATCCTGTAATACTGCATGGAGCAAAAGATGAAATATGGTTAGAAAAGTCTGATGGAGATTATAAAATTATTAGAATAGTTAGTAATTATATTCATAATAATGAACAATTAGGATTTGATATATATAAGACTAAACAAATAATTAAGAAAATAAGAAAGAAAATGTTTTTATTTAAAGTACCATCACTTTCTATATTTGTAAATCTAGGAGATAGTGTTGATATTAAAAGTATTAAAGATAATAATATTACTTTAGCAGAACTTACAGAATTTGAAGATATAAAGAAATATGATAGTATTATTAATACATTTCCTAATATATTAGAAGTAGAAAATAATACAAAAGATGGTATAGAATTATTTCTAAAACTTACTAATGAAATAAATATGAAAAACCAAGTAGAAAATAAAAAGGCAGAAGAAATATTTTCTAAAAAAAGACCAGTTATTACATATGCATTAATAATAATAAACTTGATAATGTTTATAATAACCGTACTTGATTCTAATGATTTCTTTAATATAAGTACTAATACAATTTATAAGTATGGTGGACTTGTTAGTGTAGATTATTTAAGTAATTTATCAGACTATGCAAGAATAATTACAAGTGGATTCTTGCATGCTGGTTTTATTCACTTTATATTTAATATGTATGCCTTATACGTAATAGGACCACAAATAGAAAGTTTCTTTGGTAAATTTAAATATGCAATTATATATATCGGTAGTTTAATATTTGGTAATTTACTATCATTATTATTTTTAAATGGTAATGTAATAAGTTGTGGTGCATCAGGAGCGATATTTGGACTTCTTGGTTCATTATTATACTTTGGATATCATTATAGAGTTTATTTATCAGATGTTATTAGATCACAGATAATCCCTTTGATTGCTATAAACTTGCTTATTGGAATAATGTTATCAGGAATAAATGTAATTGCTCATATTGGTGGCTTAATTGGTGGATACTTAGTATCAAAAGCGGTAGGAGTTAAATATAAAAGTACTAAGGTTGACCAAGTTAATGGAATAATAATGAGTTTAGTATTTGCTGGATTTTTAGTATATATGATATTCTTTAGATGATTCATTTGCACAAATCAAAATTATATGATATTATGTATATAGAGAAGGAATTCTCATATAATAAAAAAAGGATACGTTTGAAGTGGTGATCAGACGTTTCCCTTACTGGTAATACATCTGAAACCGCTTATTAAAGTTTCAGATGCTTTATTATCTCAATATGAGTAATATTTCGATAATTAAATGAACTAGGACAATTAAGAAAACTCTTTTAGTCATAGTCTTATCACCTCCTACAACACCAAAACCCGCCTTAATTTTAATAAGCAAATTTTTGTTGCAAGAGATAACATCTGAAATTCAAACATATCCGAATAAATATTATAGCACGTATAAAACATGTGTCAATAATAATTAGGTAAGATAATCATATGCAATAATCTGTTAACCAAAAATGGTTGACAGATTGATTTTTTTGTGCTATAATATAGCTGTATTTGAAAAAGGAGGTGCATTATGGCAGTTAAATTAAGATTAAAAAGAATGTGAGCTAAAAAGAAACCTTTCTATCGTATTGTTGCAGCTGATTCTAGATCTCCTAGAGATGGTAGATTTATTGAAGAGGTAGGATATTATGATCCAACTAAGATGCCTGCTGTTGTTAAGGTTGATGAAGAAAAGGTTATGAAATGGTTATCTACAGGAGCTATTCCTACTGATACTGTAAGAAGTATTTTTAGTAAAGAAGGAATTATGAAGAAATTCCATGAAAGTAAAATGAAGAAAGAGGCATAATTATGCAGTTAGTTGAACTTACAGAATATTTAGTAAAAAGTTTAGTATCTAATAAAGATGCTGTTGAAGTAAATGTTGCAGAAGAAAATGATATGAAAATTGTACAAGTATTAGTTGATGAGGCTGATATTGGTAGTGTTATTGGGAAACGTGGTAATATTGCAAATGCTATTCGTACAATTATTCAAGCAAGTAGCTATCATAATAAAGATAGTAAAGTTAGAATTAATTTTGATGCAAAGTAAAAAGGAGAATTTCTTTTTGTATGTATTTGTGCTGGTAAATTGGGTAAAAACTCGATTTGCTTTTTTTTTCGAAGTATGTTAGAATGTTTAATCGTGTGTGCAAAAAAATTATTAAATAAGAAAGGGATGAGTTTTATGAGTTTTGTAGATGTATGTTTTAAATCAAATGTTTCAGGAACTATGGATACTTATAATTGTGAAACAACTCTTTATGGAATAAGTGACACATATGAAGAAGAATTAATTGTAACTTTTGTATATAATGATAATGGATTAGTTAATGAGGAATATAATACTTCATTAACTCAAAATGAATTAAGTGAGATAAATAATATTCTTGTAAGTAAGTATAATGATTATTGTTTATCGAAGGTAAAGGTGAGATAAATAGTGAAAATTGATAAATTTGATTTTGAAACTAAGAGAAAGTTAATGATAAGTATTAATAATTCTATAATAGATGAATCAATGGATGCGAAGAATGTTCATAAATTTGATATTATCTTTAGTAAGATATCATATGAAGAATTTGAATTAGATGCTTACTTGTATCATTTATGGAGTGATATTAAACGTTTTATAATTGATTATTATCAAAAAAACAAGGATTTAGTTAATAGATTTCTTTTATATATTAATAATCAATTAAATATGTTTGATAGGGATTATGAAACTGGTAGTATAGCTGTTAAAAAAAAGGATGGTAGTTATGGAAAATAATAATATAATTGATATTAAAAAAATTGTAGGGGATACATATAATGCAGGAATATATGCATTAACAAATAGAAATGCGATTAGATTAATTAATAGAAATAATGAAGTAATTAATAATTTAAAAGTTGAAGATAAAATAAAAATATTTAATATATTTTTAGATAAAATGATTAATCATGGGATTGATAAAGAATTACTTAATATAAGATTATTGTTTGATAATATTTTGGATTTAGAAAACAGTAATCTTGAAAATAGTATTAATGAATTATTTAAAAAAGTATTATTTCTTTACTCAAAACCTCATATTGATATTAAAGAAATATTATCTATCTCTGATTTAGTATCTAACAGACTAAATAGCGTGTCTTGTAATAATGAATTTGTTAAACAAGAATTAAAAAATCGTCTAAGCTACATATAAAAAAAGTAAGAAACAAATAGTTAGTGTCTTGCTTTTTTTCTTTTTAAAATGATATAATTACTTATAGATTTACATGTAGTTAGGGTGGTTTATAATGAATTCAAAAACTGTAGATAGAACAAAAATTACGCCAATGATGAGGCAATATTTATCAATTAAAGATGAGAATCCTGGAGTAATTATATTATTTCGTTTAGGAGATTTTTATGAGGCTTTTTTTGAAGATGCTAACCTTTTATCTCGTGAACTTGAGTTAACTTTAACAGGAAGGTCAGCAGGACTTGAAGAGAGAGTTCCTATGTGTGGGGTACCTCATCATGCAGTAAATGTTTATATAGAAAAATTAGTAGAAAAAGGATATCGTATAGGCATATGTGAACAGTTAGAAGATCCAAAAGAAGCAACTGGTATAGTAGAACGTGGTTTAACTCAGATTATTAGTAAAGGTACTGTAATAGATTCGGAATCACTAGATGAATCTGAGTTTAACTATATTGGTAATATAATGGATTTTAATGATACTTATATTGTTTGCTATACAGATATTACGACGGGTGTTATATATGTAACAAGTATTAATCATAATAGCGTAAACTTAGTTAGTGAGATAGTATCGATTGGATTAAAAGAAGTAGTAGTAAGTGATACATTCGATAAAAATATAGTAAGTACATTAAAAAATCAATTTAAAATATCTATAACTTATAGTAATGAAATATTAGATAATGATGATTATAAATATATATATGAAAGTATTACTGATTATAGATATATTAATACTATTAAACATTTACTTACTTATGTTACTAAAAGTAAGATGATGAGTTTATCTCACTTACAAAAAGCAATTATTAAAGAGAATAATAAGTATTTAAAGATGGATATTCATACTAAAAGGAATCTAGAATTAACAGAGACACTTCGTTTAAAACAAAGACAATATTCATTACTTTGGTTACTTGATAAAACTAAAACCGCAATGGGTAGCAGACTACTTAAAACTTATATAGAAAATCCACTAATAGATATTGATGAAATTAATAAAAGATATGATATAGTAGAAAAATTAGAAGAAGAGTTTATTCTTGCAGAAGATTTAAAAGGACTACTATATAATGTATATGATTTAGAAAGATTAAGTGGTAGAATTGCTTTTAATAATGCAAATGGTAGAGACTTATTACAACTTAAAACATCACTTAGTGTTTTACCTGATATTAAAAATATATTAGATGCCATAGGTTTTAAAACTATTGATGCATTATCTGCTTTATATAAATTAATAGATGATTCTATCTATGAAAATCCTCCAGTTGGAGTACATGAAGGATATTTAATTAAAGAAGGATATAATAGCGAACTAGATGAACTTAAGAATCTTCGTACTAATGGTAAAGATTTTATTGCTAGATTTGAAGCAGAAGAAAGAGAAAAGACAGGTATTAAAACCTTAAAAGTAGGATATAATCGTGTATTTGGATATTATATTGAAGTATCTAAAGGTATGAAAGATTTAGTAAAAGATGAGTATGGTTATGAAAGGAAACAAACATTAAGTAACTGTGAAAGATATATTTCCCCTGTACTTAAAGAAAAAGAAGCAATTATACTAAATGCTGAGGAGAAGATTATTGAACTAGAATATGAATTATTCTGTAATATTAAAAATGAAATAAAGAAGTATATACCCAAATTACAAGAAGTAGCTAAAACAATAAGTGAGATTGATGTATTATTATCATTTGCATTTGTTTCACAAGAGAATAACTATATAAGACCAACTCTTACTAATAAACATGTTATTAATATTAAAGATAACAGACACTCTGTAGTTGAAAAAGTATTAGATAGTGAGTATGTACCTAATGATATTATAATGAATGAAGATATTAACATATTACTTATTACTGGACCCAATATGGCAGGTAAATCGACATATATGAGAGAACTTGCAATAACAGTAATAATGGCCCAAATAGGTTGTTTTGTTCCTGCTAGTGAAGCTACTATGATGGTATTTGATTCTATATATACTAGAATTGGGGCTTCCGATGATTTAGTATCAGGTAAGTCTACATTTATGGTAGAAATGAATGAAGCAAATAATGCAGTACAAAACGCAACTAGTAATTCTTTAGTATTATTTGATGAATTAGGTCGTGGTACTGCTACTTACGATGGTATAGCTCTTGCTCAAGCAATTATCGAGTATATTCATGATAATATAAATTGTAAGATGCTTTTTTCAACGCATTACCATGAATTAACAACACTAGATAAGAAACTTAAATATTTAAAGAATGTTCATGTAAGCGCTTATGAAGAAGATGGTAAGATTACCTTCTTACATAAAATAAAAGATGGTAGTGTAGATAAGAGTTATGGTATACATGTAGCTCGTCTTGCAGAATTACCTAATAAACTAATTAAAAGAGCAGATGAAATACTTAAACACTACGAAACTAATACTAATAAAAAAGATAAAAAAGAAATAGTACAAGAATCATTAGTGTTTGATACAGAACCTAGTGTAGTTGAAGAAGAAATAAAAAAATTAGATTTAGCTAATATTACTCCAATAGAAGCATTAAATATATTATATAAATTAAAAGAAAAGCTTTAAAAAACAAGTAAAATATGATATTATGTTTATAAGGTAGATTTTCTTATGAAGAAAAAGAAAGAAGGAATAAAATGAAGAAAGGGTTTACACTACTTGAAATGCTTGCGGTAATAGTTATTATTAGTATACTTGTCTTAGTAATTCTTCCTGTAGTTACTAAAAATACTAAGGATAGTAAGGAAAATGTATATAATAGTTTAATTAATAAAATAATTTCTGCATCTAGTGATTGGATGATAGAAAACTCTGATTTACTTCCGGAAGAAGGAGAGAGTATTAGTATTACTTTAGGAATGTTACAATCAGGTGGATATATTAGTACTGATTTAAAAAATCCTAAGACTGATAATTTATTTCCAGCTGATATGGTTATAAATATTAATTATGTAAAAAGCAATAAAGATAATCCTAAACTAAGTTATGGAAAATATAATGGTGATTATTCTATTGTAGTAGATACTAATAGTGGTACTGAGATTAAGGATATAGATGATGAATACAGTGTAGTTGAGTTAAATGCAAGTGATACTGATGTTGATAATGTTGTCTATAAAGATAAAGATAATAATGATATTACATTAAAAGAATATAGTATTCAATATGTAAATAATGGTATTAATGTAGAGAAAGTAGATTCTTCTAAAGTAGGTATATATTATGTATATTATACTAAATTAGATGGTAATAAGAAGTTTACTAGAGTATTTAATGTGTCAGATACTAGTTTACCAGAGATTGTATTTCCATCTGATGATACTGTAAGCATTAGTGTATCTACATTTGATTTATATAATAATGTAGAATGTAATGATAATAGTAATATATGTAATTTAAAAATTACTGAAGGAGAGAATGAGTTTTATTCCGCTTTAAGTAATAAAACAAAAGGAAATTATGTTGTTAAATATGAAGCAAGTGATGCCTATGGTAATAAAACAACTAAAAATAGAGTAATAGAAATTACTGAGTAATAAAAAATGGAAGACTTAAGGTCTTCCCGTTTTAATGATATCATTCAATTTTAAAGAAAAGTTTATAAAAAGGCTTGACGAAGGCTTAAAAATAGTTTATAATTTTACTTGTCAGCAGAAATTATAATTTTTGCGGGTGTAGTTCAATGGTAGAACTCCAGCCTTCCAAGCTGATAACGTGGGTCCGATTCCCATCACCCGCTCCATAAGGAAATACGCTCGAACTTTTCGAGCTTTTTTAATACAACTAACTCATTTGGGTTGGTTTTTTGTGTATCGAACTTCCACGTTATCAGCTTGGTAGTCAAGCTATTATTTATTTAATTTTTAAATCTTTTTTGGTAAGATTATTAATCTTGCCTTTTTTAGTCCAAGAATGGTTAGCAAACATACAGTATATTCTATTAGTTAGTAAATCCATAGTAGTAATTATATCATTGCATTCTTTGTTATCTTTAATACATCTACCAAACTTCTTTAGTTTATTAATTGCAATACTTGTAATATAACTATATTCTTCTTTACCAACTATTTCTCCTGCACCTACTAATATAGATCCACTATACTTTATGTTTACTTTAGTGGCCCAATTCTTAATTATATTTAAGGCAGTTATATTGTGTATTCCTTCTCTAAAACCACAGTTAATAATTACATATAAACTCTTATTAGATAAATCTATATTATTATCATATATGTAATTAAGTAATTTTAAGGTAAGAGAATTGGGACTATCTACATAAAGAGGAAAAGCAAGAACTATAGTATCAGTATTTATAATACTATCTATTATGTTATCAAAAAAATCATATTTTAAATCATAAATAGTATAATCATCTAAATACTTACTAATATAATCAAGAAAATATCTAGAGTTACTTTTATGATTTTTTTGTGAACCATTAATCAGTATATACATTATTAATCACCTTACCCTCTAATATCTTAACCTCATAACTGCTTGCATTTAGATTAATACTGTTAGCTTTAACTAAGCTATCTAAACATTCTAAATCTTGATTAGTTATATCACCGTAAAAATAGGTAATAAGGTTTATTTTCTTATCATATCTACTAGCATGATGAATATGTTTATCTCGTATAGTAAAGTAGGGTAGTACGTAACCAATACACCTTTCTAGCACTCTTTTTACACTTTCGCTGTAGCACCCAAACCTATTCTTACTAATAATTATTAATTCATCTGAATTTTTAAGTGAATCAGTAATATTAGAGTATTCATCTTTATATATACATACTTTAGGATGTTTAATCCAACATGAGAAACATCCAATACAACTATTACTACACCCATTCGCATTAATTATTACATCATTATCACTAATATTAAATAATTCCTTGTCTAAATGTTCTAAATCATGTATTATTGTTTTCATACTTAAATATATGGTGATAATCTAAATTTATACTAGTATTTTTTATGTTTAAATAGTATAATTTTATTAGGAAGTGATTTTGTGGTTTGGATATGGTTAGGTATAGTAATATTTTTAATATTTATTGAAGTTATTACAGTAGGTCTTACAACAGTATGGTTTGTAATAAGTGGATTTGTATCACTAATATTATCCTTATTTATTGATAGTATTGAAATTGAATTTAGTGTCTTTGTACTATTAGGTGTATTACTCTTAATAACTACTAGACCTTATTTAGTTAAAAAGTTACATGTTAAAGAGTCTAAAACTAATTTAGATAGAGTAATAGGTATGAGGGGTATAGTTACAGAAGATATTAGTAATCTTGCACCAGGTGAGGTTAAAGTAGATGGTAAAAGATGGACGGCTATTTCTGATGGAGATATAAAAGTAGGTAGTAAGGTAGAAGTATTAAGTATTATAGGTGTAAAAATAAAAGTAAAGGAGATTGATTAATATGATGTTATTATTTATAATTTTAATTATTGTTGTAGTAGTAGTTATTCCAAATATTAGAGTAGTACCACAAGCAAAAGCTTATGTAATAGAAAGATTAGGTTCTTATTATACAACTTGGCAAAACGGGTTACATGTTAAACTTCCATTTATTGATAGAGTATCTAGACAGGTTACTCTAAAAGAAATAGTAAAAGACTTTGATCCACAACCAGTTATTACCAAAGATAATGTAACTATGCAAATAGATACAGTTGTTTATTTTCAGATTACAGATCCCAAGTTATATACATATGGAGTAGATCAACCAATATCAGCTATTGAAAACTTAACCGCAACTACACTTCGTAATATTATAGGAGAGTTAGAATTAGATCAAACTTTAACTAGTCGTGATATTATTAACTCTAAAATGCGTTCTATTCTTGATGAAGCAACTGATTCTTGGGGAATTAAAGTAAATAGAGTAGAACTTAAAAACATATTTCCACCAAGAGAAATCCAAGAAGCTATGGAAAAACAAATGCGTGCAGAACGTGAAAGAAGAGAATCTATCTTAAAAGCAGAAGGTGAAAAAAGAAGTAGTATTTTAATTGCAGAAGGTGAAAAAGAAAGTGCGATATTAAGAGCCGAGGCTGAAAAACAATCACAGATTAAAAAGGCTGAAGGTGAGGCTGAAGCAATTCTTAAAATTAAACAAGCAGAAGCTGCTGGTATAGAATTAATTAAAAAAGCAGGAGCAGATGAGAAAGTAATTGCTTTAAAAAGTTTAGAAGCATTATCTACACTTGCAGAAGGTAATTCTACTAAGATAATTGTTCCATCAGACCTATCTAATATTGCAACACTAGGTACTACTGTTAAAGAAATGTTAAAAAACGATAAATAATGAATTATATTAAAAAAATATTGAGTGTTGTTTTCTTTCCAGTAGTATTTCTTGCTGGAAGTTTTTGTATACAGTATATTTTTGTTGCAATCTTTAACAGTAGAAATTTAATTAAGTTTAGAGAATTATATCCAAATATGAATGATATAGATATCATTAGAACATATGATTATAAAAATGCACTTTCTAATTATCTAAATGATAAAGCCCTATTAATAGTGATTATAACATTTATTATATTTGCATTTATATTTGTTAAAGTACTGAAGAAAATGAATATAACTAATATTAAAAATAGAATTAATACCAATAATTATATAAATATATTTATATTAGGATTCTTTATATCGATATTCTTTAATACATTTATTTATACATTAAATAGTGTTGTACATATTACAGATACTTATAAAGTAAGTAGTATACCTCTTATTGTTACTTTAATATCATCAGGAATAATAGGACCAATTCTAGAAGAATTATTATTTAGAGGAATAGTATATAATAAGTTATTAACATTTAATAATCATAAGAAAGCATATATTATTACAAGTATAATGTTTTCAATTATGCACTTTCCAAATATAATAACTATGATTTATACATTTATATTATCATTTATAATGATATATTTATATGATAAATATAAATCATTACAAGCACCAATTATATTTCATATTGCAATTAATACTACAATACTAGTATTAATATATTTACTTGTTAAGAATAACATAGTAGTTAATTCTTTATTACTTCTAATAAGTTTATTTGGAACAGTATTAGTATTAAAATTAATTAATTGGAATTCAGACAAATTGTAAAATAATTTTGTCTTTTTTTGTAAAGTAAAAATTGCTCAAAATGTAAAATGATAATTAAAATTGATGAAGTTTTGATAAATGATATTAAACTTGCTTTTATTTTATTTTAAAATATGGTAATATTATATGTAGAAAGAAAGATGTGATTAGATGATTAAACATATTAATGATGTTGATATTAATTATATAGAGTATGGCGAAGGTGATGACATAGTCTTACTTCATGGTTGGGGACAAAACATTCAAATGATGAAGCCTGTTGGTGATAAGTTAAAAGGTCATATCATTATTCTTGATTTACCTGGTTATGGAAATTCTTCAGAACCACCTTATGTATGGACAATCTATGATTATGTAGAGTGTGTACATGAGTTTTTAAAAAGTATTGGAGTTAAAAATCCAATTATGATGGGACATTCTTTTGGTGGTAAGATATCACTTGCTTATGCTAGTAAGTATAAGGTAAAGAAACTTGTATTATTTGCAAGTCCTTTTAAAAAAGGTGTTGAGAAAATGCCTTTGAAAACTAAGATATTAAAGGCAGCTAAAAAAATACCATTATTAAATAAGTTAGAAGGTTTTGCTAAAAAGCATATTGGTTCTACTGATTATAAGAATGCATCTGAGATGATGAGAAAGATACTTGTTGAAACTGTTAACTTAGATATTCGTGAAGATGTAAAGAAGATTAAATGTCCAACTTTTATTTTCTGGGGTACTAATGATGAGGCTGTACCGGTGGAAGATGCAAAAGAGTTAGAGTCCCTAATACCTGATTCAGGACTTGTAATCTATGAAGGTTGTACTCACTATGCTTACTTAGAGATGTTACCACAAGTAATAAAAGTAATTAGAATATTTTTGGAGGGTAAATAGTTATGTTATATTTTTTATTATCATTAATACCTTTAGTATATTTAACAATTATTAAGAGTAAGAAATCTATACATATGTTACAACAAAACTATTATGATGAATCTAATAGGTATTTATTATGGATTAAAGCTAATTTAAAGAAAGTATTTTTAAACTTCGATTTAGTATTATTTCTAATTGTAATTGGATTTATATTAAATGATTTTATTACGATGATTCTATTTAGTTTACTTACAATATTTTCTATAATAGAGATTAAACGTATTAAGGAACAAGTAAAGAAACCTTTAGTTATAACTTCACGTGTTAAAAGAATGATTATAACTGAAATTGTATTATATGCAATAATACTTCTTATTATGATTCTTAGTTTTAATGAGAATGATATAACTATATACTATTTAATACTTAGTGTAGTTACATATTTTAATTGTTTTATAATATGGCTTGTTAATAAAATAAATATCCCTGTTGAAAAATGTGTATATCTACATTTTAAACATATGGCACAGAATAAGTTATTCTCAATGAATTTACCAGTAATAGGTATTACAGGTAGTTATGGTAAGACTAGTAGTAAGAATATCTTAAATGATATCTTAAATGTTAAATTTAATGCGTTTGCTACACCAAAGAACTTTAATACTCCTTATGGACTTATTAGATCTATTAATCAGTATTTAGATAAGTTTAATGATTTATTTATAGCTGAGATGGGGGCTTTCAAAGTTGGTGAGATTGCAACTACTTGTCGTCTTGTTAAACCTAAATATGGAATACTTACTACTATTGGTGAGGCACACTTAGAATCTTTTGGCTCTCGTGAAAATATTCAAAAAGGTAAGTTTGAACTTATTGAATCATTACCTGAAGATGGAATAGGAATACTTAATGGTGATGATCCTTATCAAAGAAGTTATAAACTAAAAAATAACTGTAAAGTAATGTGGATTGGTATTGATTCAGATGATGTAGATTTAAAAGCTACTAATATAAAACTTAGTGGAGATGGTACTACTTTTGATTGTATATTCAAAGGAGATAAGAAGAAATATAAATTTCAAACTAAATTACTTGGAAAACATAATGTTTACAATATTTTGGCAGCTATTTTACTAGGACATGAACTTGGTATGAGTATTGATGAGTTAAAAAGAGGAGTTGCATCGGTTAAAACTATTGAACATAGATTAGAGTTAAAACCATATGGTACTAACTATATAATAGATGATGCATATAACTCTAATCCAGTTGGTTCTAAGATGGCTCTTGATGTACTAGGACTTATGGATGGAATAAAAATAGTAGTTACTCCAGGTATGATTGAACTAGGAGAAAAACAGTATGAAGCTAATTATAAGTTTGGAGAGTATATTAGCGAAGTAGCTGACTATGTAATATTAGTAGGTAAGAATCAAACAAAACCAATATATGATGGATTAAAGAATAAAAAGTATAATAAAGATAATATATATGTAATTAATGATGTAAAAGAGGCATTTCCAATAATGAATAAGTTATCAACTAAGAAAACTTATATCTTACTAGAAAATGATTTGCCAGATTTATTTAATGAATAGGAGGATTTTATGAAGATTAAATTAGGTGTTATATTTGGAGGAGAAAGTGTTGAACATGAGGTAAGTATTATTAGTGCAGTTCAAGCGATGGAGTCTATTGATAGAGATAGATATGATATTATTCCAATTTATGTAAGTAAAGAGCGTATTTGGTATACAGGTGCTATGTTAAGAGATATTGATGTATATAAGAATTTTGATGATTTAAAAAGATATGCAAAAGAGGTTGTGTTAACTAAGAAAGGTGATAAATACTATCTTCAATCTACAAAAGGAATATTTAGAAAAGATGTAACCGATATTGATATTATGTTTCCAATAGTACATGGGAATAATGTAGAAGATGGTTCAATTCAAGGTTATTTAGAGTCTGCTGGTATTCCATATGTAGGAAGTCACGTATTAGGGTCTGCTCTAGGACAGGATAAAGTACTTATGAAACAAGTGTTTGAATCAAATGATATTCCTGTTGTACCTTATACTTGGTTTTATGATTATGAATATGAAGAGGATAATAAAACTATATTAGATAAGATTAATAAGTTAAAATACCCAGTAGTTGTTAAACCTGCAACTCTTGGTAGTAGTGTAGGTATTACTTATGTTAAGAGTGATACTGATATTAGAGATGCGATAAAAGAGGCTATTAAATATGATAATAAGATAGTAGTGGAACATGCAGTATCTAATCTTATAGAAGTAAACTGTAGTGTACTTGGTAATTATAAACATCAAGAATGTAGTGCGCTTGAGGAAGTATTAAGTGATAACGAACTCTTAACTTATGCAGACAAATATATAGGTGGTAACAAAGGTAAGCTAAAAGGATCTATGAAATCATCTAAAGGTATGGCATCAACAAGTCGTATTATTCCTGCTCGAATTGATAAAAAAGTAGAAGATAAGGTAAAAGATATTTCTGTACGTGCATTTAAAGCTCTTAACTTAAGTGGAGTATGTAGAATAGATTTTCTAATTGATGGTAAGAGTAACGAAGTATATATCAACGAACCAAACACAATACCTGGATCACTTGCGTTTTATCTTTGGGAACCAATTGGAAAAGGATATACTGAACTACTTAGCGATATGATTAATATAGCTATTAAAGATTATAAAGAAAAGCATAAGAAAACATATTCGTTTGATACTAATATCTTAAGTAATTTTAATGGTTTAAAAGGAGCAAAGGGCAAACTAAAAAGATAGTTTGTTTTTTGAAATAAGGTGTAATATGTTTACAAAAGAAGAAGAAAACAAAATTGGTTTAATCATGACTATGTATAAAGAAAATGATACATTAAGAAAGAATCTGGAAAATAAATATGATAATAATCCGAGTTTATTAAATCCATATGAAATTTACGTATTAGAAGTAGTATATAGATATGGAAACAATGGATATTTTGATGAATTAAGTAGATGTGGTAATATAAGTGATGTTGCAACCAAAATTAAAACATTTATGGATAACTGTAATGATATACCTAATTTTGAATTTGAAAAGTTTAAAGATTATAATAAACCAGGTAACTTAAATGATATAGAAAGTTTTTGTGTAAAGCTAATACTTAAGAATAAAGATAAAAAAAGAATACTTGAAAATAAGATGATGTATACATATGATGATTATGTAGAGATAAAGCTTGATACAGATGAAAATATTAAAGAATCCATTATGCACGTATTATTTATTAAGGCACTAACGGAATTTATAAAAAATAGAATAGACATGGAATCATTTAAGGGCATAATAGATAGACAAATTAAGCCAGGTATGTTTGCAAGTGTGGATAAATATTTCTTATCTACTATGCTTAGAGATATTCCTGAAATAGGTGAGGCTATACTTGATGCGTCTGAAAAATGTTTTAATGATGTTAAAACTGATGTAGAGAATGGTAATGGGTTAGGGTTATTGAGTGCACAATTTGGTGAAGGTATTGATGAGATTAAAATTAATATATCATTTGATGATGTATATGGTGATTTAAGGAAAAAAAAAAAAAAAAAAGTATAATTTTGTAAAATTAGTGTTTGGGCTAATATATGCGCCTTTTAGGAGCGATATGATTACAAAATTTAATAATTTAGATATGGTATTAGGTAATAAGTTACAATTACAAATACTTTGATTAATAACTGAAATAAATCAGCTGAGTATCAAACCTTTGTTTCACATGCGTATGTATGCATATATATAATTATAATGAACACAAAACTATAAAAGATGAAGATGTTACTTTACATGAATCAAAGAATACTGATAAAACATGAACTTGTGTCTATGATGATAAAGAAGAACAGTATTATAATCGGTTGATTGTTGAAAAAAACAATTGACAAATGCGAGTTCGTGTGCTAATATTTTATTAGCGCACGAATTAGTGTTTTTATTTTAAGTAAAATTGGAGGGTTTATGAAGAAAATTGCAAGATTTTTTGTAGATGTAAAAAAGGAATTAAAAAGAGTTAGATGGCCAAAGAAAAAAGATATGATAGTATATTCTACTGCAACAGTTGCATCACTAGTATTCTTTATGGTATTCTTTACAATTATTGATACTGTGTTAGGATTATTGAAGGTGTTATAATGGAAAAAGAATGGTATGTTGTTAATACTTATTCAGGACATGAGAATAAGGTAAAAGAAAAGTTAGAGATGCGTGCAAGCAGTATGGGTATGGAAGACTATATCTTTAGAGTAGTTGTTCCAGAAGAAACTGTTATTGAAACTGCTAAAGATGGCTCTGAGAAAGAAAAAAAAGTTAAAATGTTTCCAGGTTATATACTAGTTGAAATGATTATGACTGATGAAGCATGGTTTATTGTACGTAATACACCGGGTGTTACTGGATTTATCGGATCATCTGGTAAAGGTGCTAAACCTTTTCCACTTACTAAAGATGAAGTAGATAAAATATTAGGTTCTATGAATATGAGTAGAATAGATATAGAATCAGAACTAAAAGTAGATGATTCAGTAAAAGTAACTGCTGGAGCATTTGCTAATATGTTTGGTAAAGTTAAAAATATTGATATGCAAAAACAAATGATAGAAGTAGCTTTAGACTTATTTGGTCAAGAGACTATGGTTGAAGTTGGATTTGACGAGATAGAGAAAGTATAATTTTGATATAAATATATCCCAAAAAGTTATTCCAGTGTACTGGAATAACTTTACAAAACAAATTTGCTATAGTATAAAAGATATTAAAGTAATAAATATATTTGATTTTTTAGCTGATGAAACATTTTAATATTGCTTTTTAAAATATAGAAAGGGATTGTTTATGATTACAGAGAGAGTATTGAATAAGGATATAATTGATTCAAAGGTGAAAATAGGTGTTATTTTTAACAATTATTCTACTAGTGGAGCATATACAAAGTATTATGAAGGTGTTGTTGTTACTATTGGAACCATTGGAAAAGAATCTTTTGTTGTCCTTGATAATAACATTTTAATATCTTTAAAACATATTCAAACTATAGAAATAATTGGTTAGATGTTTACAAAACAATAATTATGTGATATTATAAGTTCGCTTATTTAAATTTTATCTGTGGGAGTTTTGTTTATGCGGAGCACTTTTACCACGATAAAGTTTTAAATATAGATATAAAAAACAATAATGGGAGGTGTTTTTTGTGGCAGAGATAGTAAAGAAGATTAAATTACAAATTCCTGCGGGTAAAGCTACACCGGCTCCTCCAGTAGGTACTGTATTAGGTCCAGCTGGAATTAATTTACAGGAATTCTGTACTAAGTATAATGATGCAACTAGAGATAAGATGGGTGATATCCTACCAGTTGAAATAACTGTAATGGATGATAGAAGTTTTACATTTGTAATTAAAACTCCACCAACTGCATTCTTAATTAAGAAGACAGCTAAGATTAAGAAAGGTTCTTCTAAAGGTAAGGATGAGATTGTTGGTAAGCTTACTAAGAATCAACTTAGAGAAATAGCAGAGATTAAGTTACCAGATTTAAACTGCTATACTGTAGAAGAAGCTATGAAGATAGTTGCAGGTACTGCTCATAATATGGGCGTTGAAATCGTTGATTAATAATCGATTAATTAAATTTATCCGCATAAAAATATATAAGGAGGATAAGTATGAAGAGATCTAAAAAGTATGTAGAAGCATCTAGTAAAGTAGGAAATAAGAAATATACTAAAGATGAAGCTATTAAATTAGTTAAGGAACTTGCTGCTGCTAAATTTGATGAGACTGTTGAATTATCTCTAAATTTAAACTTAGATACTAAGAAGTCTGATCAACAATTAAGAGGAGCTACAGTTCTTCCTAATGGTATTGGTAAAACTAAGAAAGTGTTAGTAATTGCTAAAGGAGCTAAAGCAACTGAAGCTAAAGATGCTAATGCAGATTATGTTGGAGATACTGATATGATTGATAAGATAGCTAATGAAAATTGGTTTGATTTTGATACTTTAATTGCTACTCCAGATATGATGCCTGCTTTAGGTAAGATTGGTCGTGTGTTAGGCCCTAAAGGATTGATGCCAAACCCTAAAACTGGTACTGTAACTATGGATGTTAAAAAGGCAGTTGAAGATGTTAAAAAAGGTCGTGTAGAGTATCGTGCTGATAGTTATGGTAATGTTGCTGTTTCTATTGGCAAAGTATCATTTGATGCAGATAAACTATTAGGAAACCTTGATGCATTTGTTTCTTTAATTATTAAGACTAAACCTAGTGTTGTTAAAGGTAAATATATTAAAAGTGTAACTATTTCATCAACAATGGGTCCTGGTATTAAAATTGATGAAGCTGAATTTGAAATTTAGTATTTACAAAGAATTTGTTATGTGTTATAATATAACGCAGTTGGAGATACCGTAGACAGTAGGCAATAGTAAGTCCTACCGAGGCACTTAAATTTTAAGAACTCAAAGTCCAGGTATTAGTGCCTGGATTTTTACTTAACGGTATTACACAAAATTAAGGAGGTGTAATATGGCAAATCCAAAAATACTAGAAAAGAAACAAGCGGTAATTGATGAGATTACTGAAAACGTTAAGAATTCTGCATCTTTCATTCTTCTTGAAAATCATGGTTTAACTGTTGCTGAGACTATGGAGCTTAGAAGATTGTTAAGAGAGTCAGGTTCTGAACTCAAGATTTACAAAAATACGTTAGTTGCTCGTAGTTTGAAAACTCTAGATATTGATTTAGAGAAAGAGTTAAATGGTCCAAAAGTATTTGTATATGGTAAAGATATTATTGAACCTATTAAAGCAGCTAGTAGCTTTATTAAAAATCATCCAGCATTAGAAATGAAGATTGGTATTGTCGATGGTAAAGTTACTGAAATTGATGAGCTAAACAAATTAGCTACTATCCCATCAAGAGAAGGATTACTTACAATGTTTGCATCTGGACTTATGGGAATTGCAAGAGATTTTGCAATTTGCTTAGATTTACATAGTAAAAATTTAGAAGAAAAATAATAATTGAAAGGAGAGATATATTATGGCAAAATTAAGCGCACAAGAAATTATTGATTCACTAAAAGAAATGACTCTTTTAGAAATTAAAGAAGTAGTTGATTTAATGAAGGAGGAATTTGGTGTTGATCCATCTGCTGTTGCTGTAGCTGCTGCTCCTGCTGCAGATACAGCTGCTGCTGGTCCATCTGAACAAGATGTTGTTCTAGCTAGCTGTGGAGCTAACAAAATTGCCGTTATTAAATTAATTAAAGAAGTTACTGGATTAGGTTTAGGAGAAGCTAAAGCTATCGCAGATAACGGTGGCGTTATTAAAGAAAAAGCTAAATCAGATGAAGCTGAAGAATTAAAAGCTAAGTTTGAAGAAGCTGGCGCTACTATTGAATTAAAATAATTTAATTTTAGACTTTCAAGCCTATACTTTGAGTATGGGCTTTAAGTGTTTGTTAGGGGTTTGTATGTTACAAATTATAACGTAATAAATTAGCATATAAAAAAAGTTATTACGGTTAACCGTAATAACTTTACAAATGATTGATTGAGTTGGTAGCAAATTGGAGGTTATGGTTTATATAATTTAATAATATAAACAAAAGACTAATGGCGGCACTTTCAGGTAGCGTGATGCTTACAGCACCACTAACTCTTGCAGAAATATTTTTACTGGAGATAATCTTTATATTTATATTAGCAATATAGAAATCTTGGATGTAGAATATGTTAAACAATACTTAATATCTTATAATATGTTAAAAGAAAAATTATAGTTTTGAAGATTTAGAATTATTGCTTGAGAAGATTAAGCAAGATGTGTATAGTGATAATAATAAAGAATTTGTGAAAGCAAAATAGAAATAACAGGGAGGTTTGGATTTATGAATGATTATCAATATGGTGAATACTTAAACGAAAAATATGAAGGAAATAAATCTCGTTTAATTAAAGTTTTGTGTATATCTACAATAGGTGCGATTAGTGCTTATACATTTGTTATAGTTGCTAGTAATCAGGTTAATAAAAATGCTACAATAACTTGGGATGATATAAAGAAAAGTTATGTTGCACTAGTAGAAGAAGATGGTGTTTATGTGAAGAGTTTATTAAAAATTAAGGGTAATGGAATATATGAAAATCTTCTTTATGATAATGTATATTTTGGTAATGAAATTTTAGAGTATCATGAAGCTGTTCCTTATTTTGTACAAACTGAAAATGTAAAGAGTAGTTATACTAAGAATGAGTTGGAGAATATTATTGAAGAGTTTAAAATAGGTAGTAATGAGTATATATATAGTGATGATTATGTATTAATGAAGTAGGTGAATATGGCGTATTATTTTGATAGTAATCCAGATAGTAAGAGTTGTGAACAATTAATTAAGTGTGAGATTAATGGTAGTATTTACAACTTTTATACAGATAATAATGTATTTTCTAAAAAGTATTTAGACTTTGGGACTAGGACGTTACTTGAAAGTATTGATACTAATGATATCTTTGGTGATGTTTTAGATATAGGTTGTGGATACGGTCCGATAGGAATATATATAAAAACGAATTGTAATTGTAATGTTGATATGATTGATATTAACGAAAGAGCACTTAGCCTTGCTAAAAAGAATGCGGAATTAAATAGAGTAAAAGCTAATATCTTTTTAAGTGATATATATTCTAATGTTGATAAAAAATATGACTTTATAATTACTAATCCACCGATTAGAGTAGGTAAGAAGATACTTTATGAAATACTATTTGGAGCTAAGAATTATTTAAATGATGATGGAGTTCTATACTTGGTTATTAATAAAGATCAAGGGGCTAAAAGTTTAAAAAAAGATCTTGATAAGTGCTACAATGTAACTACACTGAAAAAAAATAAAGGTTTTTATGTTTTTAAATGTCAAATGCGTTGACAGATTGAATTTATTTTGTTAAAATTATAAATTGACGACGTGTATTGTTTTTTGCGCAATATACGATTACTGATTATATAGTTTAGGAAAGTGTTTGGGGTGAAATAGTGGCTTATACAGTAAAAAAATATGGTGATTACCGTGAAAGAAGAAGTTATGCAAAAACTAAAAGTGCAATTGAATTAAACAACTTGTTGGAAATTCAAAAAAAGTCGTATGACTGGTTTATGACTGAAGGAATAAAAGAGGTATTTGATGATATTTTTCCTGTTGAGAGTTTTACGGGAAATTTAACTCTTGAGTTTGGAGATTATGTTTTTGAAGAACCAAGATATTCTATTAAAGGATGTAAGGATAGATATGCAACTTATGCTGCTCCTTTAAAGACTATGGCTAGACTTTTTAACCAAGAAACTGGCGAGGTTAAAGAACAAGAAATTTATCTTGGGGACATGCCTATAATGACTGAGTCTGGTACATTTGTAATAAATGGTGCAGAACGTGTTATTGTATCGCAATTAGTTCGTTCACCTAGTGCTTACTATGGTAAAGAGATTGATAAGAAGAATGGTAAAGAGATTATTACTTCACAATTAATACCTACTCGTGGTACTTGGTTAGAGTATGAAACAGATGCAAGAGATGTAATTTACTGTCGTATTGATCGTACTCGTAAAGTGCCTATTACAACTTTACTTCGTGCATTAGGTTTGTCTAGTGATGCAGATATAGTTGATTTATTTGATGAAGATGATTATATCTTACGTACTATTGAAAAAGATGCTAATAAGAATACAGATGAAGCATTAATTGATATCCACTCTAAATTAAGACCTGGAGAGCCTTCTACTTTAGATAGTGCGAAGAACCAATTAATATCTAGATTTTTTGATTCATTTAGATATGATTTAGCTAAAGTAGGGAGATATAAGTTTAATCTAAAATTAAATGTAATTGATAGACTTTATGGATGTAAACTTGCTGAAGATATTGTTGTTGATGGCAAGGTTATAGTAGAAAATGGTACTGTTGTTGATAAGGATGTACTTGAGACTTTAAAACCAATATTTGCTAGTGGTTATGGTGTAAAAGAATCATTAATTAATGAAGAGTTAGATTCTTATAATAAAGTACAAATAGTAAAAGTTTACTCTAAGAAGAATCCAGATAAGATTGTTAAGATTATTGGTAATGATCAAACTGTAGATTTAAAGAGACTTACTATATCTGATGTTTATGCATCTGTATCTTACTACTTAAATTTACATGAAGGAATTGGTTCTTATGATGAAATAGACCACTTATCTAATCGTCGTGTAAGACAAGTAGGTGAATTATTACAAAATCAATTTAGAATTGGTGTTACTCGTATTGAACGTGTTATTCGCGATAGAATGAGTACGCAAGAGATGGAAGAAGTTACTCCTAAGACTTTGATTAATATTCGTCCACTTACTGCTGCTATTAAAGAATTCTTTGGTAGTAGTCAGTTATCACAATTCATGGATCAAACTAACCCTGTTGCAGAGTTAGCTAATAAAAGACGTTTATCGTCATTAGGACCAGGTGGTTTATCTAGAGATAGAGCAGGTATGGATGTACGTGATGTTAATCCATCACATTATGGTAGACTTTGTCCAATTGAGTCTCCAGAAGGACCTAATATCGGTTTAATTACTGCACTTGCTTCTTATGCAAGAATTAATGATTATGGATTTATTATGACTCCTTATCAAAAAGTAGTTGATGGTAAACTTACAGATGAAATTAAATATATGACTGCTGATGAAGAGTTAGATTATCATATTTCACAGGCTACTGTTGAGCTTACTGATGATAATACTATTAAAGCCGAGAGCGTTCCTGTACGTTATCGTGGCGATAATATTATGGTTAAGTCTACTGATGTAGATTATATAGACGTATCATCAGAACAAGTTGTATCTATTACAACTGCTGGTATTCCATTCTTGGAGCACGATGATGGAAAACGTGCGTTAATGGGATCTAACATGCAACGTCAAGCAATTCCACTTTTAAAAGCAGAAGCTCCACTTGTTGGAACTGGTATTGAGGCTATATCTGCGCGAGATTCAGGAGCAGTGGTTATAGCTAAATCTGACGGTGTAGTTGATTATGTTGATGCTAATAAGATTTTAGTTAAAACTAAAGGTGGTATGGACACATATTATTTAAATGGATATGAAAGAAGTAATGCTGGAACATGTTACCATCAAGTTCCAATTGTTCGTGCTAAAGATGTTATAAAGAAAGATCAAGTAATAGCTGATGGACCTTCTACTGATAAAGGTGAGATGTCTATTGGTAAGAATGTTACAGTTGCATTTATGAACTATAATGGTTATAACTATGAGGATGCTGTAATATTAAATGAAAGACTTGTTAGAGATGATGTTTATACATCAATTCATATTCAAGATTATCAAATTGAATGTCGTGATACTAAGTTAGGGCCTGAAGAGTTTACAAGAGATATTCCAAATGTTTCTGAGGATGCAAGAAAGAATCTAGATGAAAATGGTATTATTCGTATTGGTACTGAGGTTAAGGATGATGATATTCTAGTTGGTAAGGTTACTCCTAAGGGAATGGCGGAACTTACTAGTGAGGAAAAATTACTTCACGCAATCTTTGGTGAGAAGACTCGTGAGGTAAGAGATACTTCCCTTCGTGTTCCACATGGTGGAGAAGGTATTGTACATGATATTAAGATATTTACTAAGGAAGATACAGATGAACTTCCAGCTGGTGTATCTAAGATAATTCGTGTATATATTGCTCAAAAACGTAAGATTACTGTTGGAGATAAGATGGCTGGACGTCACGGTAATAAAGGTGTTATTTCGTTAATTTTACCTAGTGAAGATATGCCATATATGGCTGATGGTACACCAATTGATATTTTACTTAATCCACTTGGAGTTCCATCTCGTATGAATATTGGACAAATTCTAGAGATGCATTTAGGTGCAGCGGCTAAGGAGTTAAATATTCATGTTGCAACTCCAGTATTTAGTGGTGCTAATAGAGAAGAGATTCTTGATGCGTTAAAAGAAGCAGGACTTGCTCCCGATGGTAAGATGGTACTATATGATGGGCGTACTGGTGAACCATTTGATAATAGAATTAGTGTTGGTGTAATGTATATGATTAAACTACACCACATGGTTGATGATAAACTTCATGCTAGATCTACTGGACCTTACAGTTTAGTAACTCAACAACCACTTGGTGGTAAAGCACAATTTGGTGGTCAGAGATTTGGTGAAATGGAAGTTTGGGCATTATATGCTTATGGTGCGGCTCACGTACTTCAAGAGATGATGACTACTAAGTCAGATGATGTTGTTGGCCGTGTTAAAGTATATGTCCAAGCACTTGGACTTGATATTACAGTATTAAATGAATATGGTAATTTTGAAGAATTACGTGACTTAGAAGAAGCAGAAAATGATGATTCTAAGGATAGTACAAAACAAGAAGAAGTAATAACTAATGACATTGTTCCTACAGAAGAAGAAGATGTTTTTGAAGAATATACTGATGATTTAGAAGAGGAATATGAAGATGTTATTGAAGAAGATATGACTGAAGATGAGACTGAAGATGAGACTGAGGAAGAGTCTAATGATGTTGAAGACGAAGAAGAAGGGAATGAGGAATAATGGATGTTAATAATTTTGAAGGATTAAAAATTAGTATTGCCTCACCTGAGAAGATTCGCTCATGGTCATATGGTGAAGTAAAAAAAGCTGAAACTATTAACTATCGTACATTAAGGCCTGAAAGAGATGGATTATTCTGTGAGAAAATATTCGGACCTACTAAGGACTTTGAGTGTGCGTGTGGTAAATATAAACGTTTAAGATATAAAAATATTGTATGTGATAGATGTGGAGTAGAGGTAACTCGTTCTAAAGTTCGTCGTGAACGCATGGGACACATTGAACTTGCTACTCCTGTATCTCACATTTGGTTCTTTAAGGGTGTTCCATCACGTATGGGACTTGTACTAGATATGTCTCCAAGAGATTTAGAGGAAGTATTATATTTTGTATCTTATGTAGTACTTGATCCAGGAGATGCACCTTTAGAGAAGAAACAAACTATTTCAGATAAAGAATATCGTGCTTACTATGAAAAGTATGGAAATACATTTAGAGTAGGTATGGGAGCAGAAGCTATTAAAGAGTTACTTACTGAAGTTAACCTTCAAGAAGAAGTAGATTCTATAAAAGAAGAGATTGATGGAATAAAGGATCCTAATAGTCAAAAACGCATAAGATTAATTAAACGTTTAGATGTGCTTGATGCATTTAGAGAATCTGGTAATCGTCCTGAATGGATGATTATTGATGCTCTTCCTGTAATTCCACCAGAACTTCGTCCAATGATTCAACTTGATGGAGGTAGATTTGCAACTAGTGACTTAAATGACTTATATAGACGTGTTATTAACCGTAATAATCGTTTAAAGAAGTTAATTGAGTTAGGTGCTCCTTCTATCATTATTCAAAATGAAAAACGTATGTTACAAGAAGCAGTTGATGCACTTCTTGATAATGGTCGTCGTGGACGTAATATAACTGGTGCAGGGAATAGACCTTTAAAATCATTATCTAGTATGCTTAAAGGTAAACAAGGACGTTTCCGTCAAAACTTACTTGGTAAACGTGTTGACTATTCTGGTCGTTCAGTTATCGTTGTTGGACCAAATTTAAAGATGTATGAGTGTGGTATCCCTAAAGAAATGGCTTTAGAGTTATTTAAACCACATGTAATTAATGGACTTGTAGAAAAAGAAATTGCAAGTAATATTAAGGTTGCAAAACGTATGATTGATAATCAAGATCCTCGTGTTTGGGATGTTGTTGAAGAAAAAATACATGAACATCCAGTAATGCTTAACCGTGCACCTACACTTCATAGACTTGGTATTCAAGCATTTGAACCAAAGTTAATTGATGGTCGTGCGATTCGTCTTCACCCACTTGTATGTGCTGCATTTAATGCTGACTTTGATGGTGACCAGATGGCTGTACATGTACCTATTAGTGATGAAGCTCAAGCTGAAGCTAGAATACTTATGCTTGGTGCGAATAATATTTTATCACCTAAGGATGGTGAGCCAATAGTAACACCAGGGCAGGATATGGTACTTGGTAACTACTATATTACTATCGAAAAAGCTGGAGAAGATGGTGAAGGTAGAGTATTCAAGGATGAAGATGAGGCTTTAATGGCTTATGAAAGACGTGAGATTACTCTTCATACTAGAATTGCAATTCCAGTTAAATCATTTAAACATAAATTATTTAAAGATAAATACATGGATAAGTATTTAGTTACTACTGTAGGTAAGATTAAATTCAATGAGATTTTCCCTGATACTTTCCAATATATAAATGATGGTTCTAAAGAGAACATTACTAAGATGACTCCAAGCAAGTATTTCTTAGATCGTGGAGTTAATATTAAAGAAGAAATAGCTAAGATGGAAGTTGTAAAACCTTTTGCTAAAGGTGTACTTACTGATTTAATTGCTGAAATTTATAAGCGTTATAAGACTACTGAAACATCTATAATGCTAGATAAGTTAAAGGATTTAGGATTTAAGTATTCAACTTTATCTGGTATATCTATTGGTATTGGAGATATTATTTTATCAGAGCATAAACAAGAATATCTTGATGAGGCTGAAGCTACTGTTGAGAAGATTTCTAAACAATTTAGACGTGGTTTAATCACTGATGAAGAAAGATATCAAAATGTAGTGGCTGCATGGAATAAAGCTAAAGATAAGATTGCCGATGAGTTATCTGGAGTTATTAAGAATAATAAAGAAAATCCAATTTCAATGATGATTGATTCTAAAGCTCGTGGTAACATGAGTAACTATAACCAAATGGCTGGTATGCGTGGTTTAATGATGAAGCCTACTGGTGAAGCAGTTGAGATTCCGATTAAATCATCATTTACGGAAGGTGCGAATGTATTTGAGTTCTTCTTAGCCACACATGGTGCCCGTAAAGGTGCGGTTGATACAGCTTTAAAAACTGCAGACGCTGGATACTTAACTAGACGTTTAGTTGACGTTTCACAAGATATAATTGTTAAAGAAGATGATTGTGGTACTGAACAAGGTGTAGTAGTTGAAGCATTCATTAATGAGAATGATGGTACTGTAGTAGAGTCAGTATATGATCGTATCCTTGGTAGATATACTAATAAGAAGATAGTAAATCCTGAAACTAAAGAAGTTATTTGTGAACGTAATTGTTATATTACAGAAGATTTAGCAAAGAAAATAGTTGATGCAGGTATTACTCGTGTACCAATTAGAACAGTTTTAACTTGTAAGACAGAGCACGGTGTATGTTGTAAGTGTTATGGACGTAACCTTGCTACTGGTTCTATAGTTGAAGTAGGTGAGGCTGTAGGTATTATGGCTGCTCAATCAATTGGTGAACCAGGTACACAACTTACAATGCGTACTATTAATTCAGGTGGAGTTGCTGGTGAGGATATTACTCAAGGTTTACCTCGTGTACAAGAGTTATTTGAATCACGTAACCCTAAAGGTAAAGCTACTATTGCTGAGATTAATGGTGTTGTATCTAAGATTGAAGAAGATAATGGTAAATATATCATTAGTATTAAAAATGATGTTGAAACTCGTAAACATACAACTAACTATGGTGTTAAGTTAATGGTAGAAAAAGGTGACGATGTTAAAGCAGGTGAAAAACTTACTTATGGAGCTATTAATCCAAAAGAACTACTTGCTGTAACAGACCCTATCACAGTTCAACAATATATCTTATTAGAAATACAAAAAGTATATCGTTCTCAAGGTGTTGATATCTCTGATAAACACGTTGAAATAATTGCTAAACGTATGATTTCTAAGATTAAGATTGTTAATTCAGGCGATTCATACTTCTTACCTGGAACTATGGTTAATATTAATAAGTTTACAGATACAAATAAGTCTTTAATTCTTGAAGGTAAGGTTCCTGCTACAGGTAAACCAGTATTACTTGGTATTACTAAAGCATCACTTGAAACAGATTCATTCTTATCTGCTGCATCATTCCAAGAAACAACAAGAATTCTAACAGATGCTGCAATTCATGGTAAGGTTGATAAACTTGAAGGATTAAAAGAGAATGTTATAATTGGTAAACTAATTCCTGCAGGTACAGGAGCAAGAAAATATCGTAAAACTGATTACGAACTTGCAGTTAATGATATTAAAGAAGAACCATTAGAAGCATTAGAACAAGAATTATTAGATTAAGATACATTCGTATCTTTTTCTTTTTGTACAATAAAAAAACCATAGGTTATAATACTTAATCATTTTCACAATTGTTACTAATACTTAAGTATCTCTATGGTATAGTGTTTCATCATTTGATGAGGAATAAGACTTGTTCTTACTCTTTTTGCTATACACCTTAGTGGTATAACTATAAGTAATGTAAGAAATACGGACCATATTACTATTCGATGGATCGTTGTTGTTGAGATTACCATTGTTGTTCACATTCCACACGTTAGAGGAGTCTTACAGTCTTATCCCTATAATACTATTATAAATAATCTTCTATCCTTACGTATCTTCCTAAATCACTATATTTACTATCTAATTTATTTAAACTATTTCTAATCAACTTATTACAATTACCATACTTTAAATGTCCTAAATAACTTACTTTAACTTGATTAAAAGTATCATAATTAATAATACCATTTATATATAGTTTATTTAATACTTTAAGTTTTCTTTTAAACTTTCTTTTAGTTTGATTCTTAACTTTTATTAATAACTTATTATTCTTTCTAATAAATCTAAAACCAATAAACTCAAAACCATTATCAATAGAATATATTCTTGTTTTTTTCATATTCAATTCTAACTTATACTTATTAATTATTCTTGTAATTTCTTTTAAACAGTATTTTAAATATTCCTTATCATCTGATATTAATACTCCGTCATCACAATACCTACAGTAAAAGGGAATATTTAAGTTTTCTTTTATATAATGATCAAGATAAGATAAAAATATTATAGCTATAGCTTGACTGACTGGGTTTCCAATTGCAAATCCAGTACCTTTATTATATAAAGGTATATCTATTATATCTTTTATTAATTTATCTTTGTTACTGTTATTACTACTTTTTATTCTATTTATTTCTTTTTTCTTTAGTTTATTAATCTCTTCATTAATATAATTACTATCTGTACTATCTATTATACTATCTAATATATTTAATACATCTTTATCTTTTATTTTAGTTCTAATTATTTTCTTAACTATATCATGATTTATATTAAAGAAATATTTACTTATATCAAATTTAAGTATATATAATTTCTTACTTATATTCTTATTTAAATAATTAACTAGTTTCTTATATCCATAATGTGTACCTTTATTAACTCTAGTAGCTACATTAGTATCTATTAAACTATTATCAAATATATCTACAAGTAAGTATTCACATACTAAATGATTAATTATCTTATCAATTATATTAAGAGACATAATAAGTCTTACTTTAGGTTCTTTTATTATGAATATATTATATTTACCAGGTTTATAATTCTTACTATCTAATATATTCTTAACTAGAGTTATATTAGATACATAGTATTCATCAAACTTTTCAATCTTCATTTTATTTTTAGTATTAATCTTAACTCTAGTATTATACATAGATATTATATTTCTAATATCAGTTATTCTACTATATAGATTGTTTTTCCTTTTCATTTTTTATCCATGTATTAATCATCTTTGTTAGTTCTAGTAGATATTCGCCGATATTAACAAACTTTTTAAAACTAATTAAACCATAATCAAGACTCTTCTTAATATAGAAATCAATAATCTTAATTTTAACAATCATTTCCTTCATAGAATTAATATCCTTAAATATACTTGCTTTATAAGATAATTCAAGAAGATTAAAAAAACTACTATTAATATTTTCCTTTAAGTATCTATACTCGTGAGAATAATTAATAGTAATTTTATCAACATACTCTAATGTTTTTTTTATCTTCTTGGATATTATTAAATTATCGTACATAATATATTTTCTATTTTACCTAGTATGTCTTTTAAGTTGTTACTATTAATTCTATCTACAAGTATATTATTAATATTCTTGATTCTTCTTAAATAAGAATTATAAGTATTAATATCTATTCTATATTTATTATAACTATTATTAGTAAAATTAACTTTAGTTATAATCTTATTATCATAAACAATGTAGTTAATATTTAATCTCTCTAATCTTTTTAATACCTTATTTAAACTATTAATAGGAAAACCAATTCGTTTATAATTATTAAACTCTTTAATCTTATAACCAAATAATTTATTCAAGATAAATGCATCATCATTAATACAGATATAAAACACACCAGCTTTAAGAATAATAAGATAGTTTTTATAAGTTATTTTTAAATCAATATAATTATTAATCATAAATCATACTCCAATCATACTCTATTCGTTAAATAAAGCAAACATCATACAACCTACATCTAACAACATAAAACATACTACATATTACATACTCCTTTAATATCAATCCTCCTAACAAATAAATAGTATCATAAATTTTTTGTCTCTTTTTAAACAAAGTGCTGATGGAGATATAGAAATTATATAAATAATGTGATATTATTATATTGCTGAATATAAATTAAGTATGAATTCT
>CACZAH010000004.1 GCA_902779035.1 uncultured Erysipelotrichaceae bacterium
CAAAATAAGAAAAAATACAGTCTATAGTAATTTTTGTAGAATTTTTTGATGATATAATTGCTATATCAGGTAGATTCATAGTTAAAGGAAAATTTATGTAAAAATAGTTTAAGACTATTTTTTTTTAACTTGATATGATACAATATGAATGTGTCCTCGTAGCTCAGCAGGATAGAGCAATCGCCTCCTAAGCGATAGGTCGGAAGTTCGAATCTTCTCGAGGACGCCATTTTTGTCTCCGTAGCTCAGTGGATAGAGCAATTGCCTCCGAAGCAATAGGTCGTTGGTTCAATTCCAATCGGGGACACCAATATAATTTAAGGAGTATTTATGAAAAGAATAAGTTATAGATATTATATATTATTAGTAGGTTTTATTTTATTTGCTATAACTTCATTAGTGATAATAATTAATGGTAGATATATTACTGTTAAATATGATATTGAAGATGCTTCAACTGAAATTAATGATTACAAATTAAATATAGAGCAGGATAAAAATATAATTGCGATTGTTGATAAAAAGATTAAAGGTAATTATTTAGAGATTAAGATTAAGTCTATAAATAAAGGTAAAGCATTTGTGAGTATAGATTCTGTTAATAATTATAATTTTTTAACACTATTTTATGTTCATAGTTTTGGAATAATTACTAAAAATACTTTTTTGGGTTATTCATCTGGTAGTATAGTAATACCTATATGTGTATCAATATTTATTGCTTTTATCATATTATTAGCAATAAAAAAGTATATAAAAAGTAATAGATGTAATATGTATCAATATTGTAATATTCAGTATTTAGGATTAACGATATTCTTAATATTTGCTTTAATGGCACAGTTATATTCTTTAAAAAATTATACTGGCTTAGATGAAACTATAAGATTTATTTCTTATGCAAGTAGAATGTTTGATATATATATGTTGCCATTAGGATTATTTATGGCTATATTTGTTTCGATATCTAATATTATATTAATGAAAAAAGAAGGATTTAATATTAAAAATGCTTTGGGTATTATACTTGGTATATTTATACTTCTCGGAACTTTACTACCTTTGTATATAAATGATTTATTACAAAATGCAACATTTATAGATGTTCATAATGAACGAGGATTTTGGTGCTATTTCCAGACATTCTTTGAAACAACGGTATATGGCATTATTACATATTTAGAGTGTATATTAATCGGAACAATTATTTGTAGTATAAAAGCAGCTATGCACAACTCTAAATATGATAAAGATTATATTATTATATTAGGATGTGGTATCAAAAAGGATGGATCACTTACAAATCTTTTAAAGTCAAGAGTAGATAAGGCTGTTAAATTTAGTAAGATGCAAGAGAGTAAAACAGGTAAAAGGATTAAATTTATATCATCAGGAGGACAAGGTAGTGATGAGGTTATATCAGAAGCACAAGCTATTTCTAATTATTTAATAAGTACTGGAATTAGTTCTAAAGATATAATTATTGAAGATAAGTCAAGAAATACTAAAGAGAATATAATTAATTCGATGAATCTTATTAAAAATAATAAAAAAGTTATCTATTCAACAACTAATTATCATGTTTTTAGAGCAGGGAATATTGCCTATAAACTAGGTTATAATATTGAAGGTGTTGGGAGTAATACTAAACAGTATTTTTGGATTAATGCTTTTATAAGAGAATTTATTGCAACACTAAATAATGAAAGAAAAAAACATATATTGTTTATTCTTATATTAACAATATCAAATATATTATTATCATTTTTCTTATATTTGATGAATATAATCTAACAAATTGTTTTTTACTTTTAACAAATTGAAGTATAACTACTTCTTTTTTGTTTATGAGTATGATATAATTGTCTTGTATAATAATGCATAGCATTATTAATGTGTTTAATAAATTAAAGGAGGAATATATTATGGGATTTATTAAAGCATTTACAGGCGCATTAGGAGGAACTTTTGCTGATCAGTGGAAAGACTTCTATATGCCAATGGAAGGAGTACCTGCTACTGCGGGAGTATTTAGAGCAGTACCTAAGGGTACTAATAATGGACGTGGTTCAAATACTAAAGGTAGTGAGAACGTAATTACTAATGGTAGTAAGATTATTGTTCCAGAAGGAACTGCGCTTATTACTATGCAAGATGGAGCTATTACAGGTTTCATCTCAGAACCAGGTGGATTTGAGTTTAGATCTGATGATCCTAATTCTAAATCATTTTTCTCAGGTGATGGAATTATTGCATCGACTATTAAGTCAAGCTGGGATAAGTTTAAGTTTGGAGGACAAGCAACATCTCAACAATTAGCATTCTATGTTAATTTAAAAGAGATTCCAAATAATAGATTTGGTACGCAATCAGAAATTTATTGGGATGATGCATTCTTTGGTACTCAAGTAGGTGCTGTTACTCGTGGTACTTATACTTTAAAGATTACAGATCCAATTTTATTTGTTAAGAACTTTGTACCTGCTAAATATTTAGGACCAAATGCAGAAGTATTTGATTTTGCTGATATGGATAATGATGCTGGTGCGCAATTATTTAATGAAGTGGTTGGAAGTTTATCGGCTGCATTTTCTAATTATACAAATGATCCTTCAAAAGGGAATAGAATGTCTAAGATTCAAGGAGATCAAATTGGATTTGCTAAAAGTTTATCACAAGCTGTTGAAGAAGGATATCAATGGAAAAGTGATAGAGGTTTAGAGATTGTTAAAACGGCAATTCTTGCAATTGAATATGATGAAGATACTAAAGCACTTATGAGTGATGTTAAGAAGGCAGATGCTTTATCTGGTAATCGTGGTAATGCATTTTTCCAACAAGCTGCTGCACGTGGATTACAAGGTGCTGGTGAAAACGGTGGCGGATCAGGTATGGCTTTCATGGGCATGGGTATGAATGCTGCTGGTGGTATGATGGGGGCTATGCAGCAACCAAATACTGGAAGTTCTTATCAACCAAACTTTGGTGGTCAAGCACAAGATCAAGGTCAAGCTACAGTAGATCCAACTCAAAAGTTAATGAAAATGAAAAAATTACTTGATGCAGGTGCTATTACACAAGAAGATTACGATAAAGTAAAAAAAGATTTATTAGGATTATAGTATGAATGATAATAAGAATAATAATGGTGTTGAGGAGAGTAAAGAGGTTGAAAAGAATCAAAGTGTAGAAGCTGCTGCAACTATTATAAATACTTTAGCAGGTGAGGAAAACGGACAAGAAAAGTGTCCTAAGTGTGGTTCAACTGATATTTCAATGAATAGAAATACTGGTAAGCTTAGATGTAATTTCTGTCGTCATGAGTTTGAACCGGAAAAAGTATCAGGTTTTGAAACTGACATATCTAAACTTGAAGGTCAAGTAATCGCATCAGGTGCAACTAGAATTACTTCAGATGATAATGTTGTTACACTTAAATGTAGTAGTTGTGGTGCAGAGGTTGTAATTGATACATCGTCGTCTACTCAAGCTAGATGTCACTGGTGTAGGAATACTTTATCTATTAATGAACAAATACCGAACGGGGCCGTACCGGATGTTGTGCTTCCATTTAGTGTTAAAAGGGAAGATGCAAGGGCTTCTATAGAGAAGTTTGTAGGTAAAAGGAAGTTCTTTGCGCATCCTAAGTTTAGGCGGGAATTTACAACAGAAAACATCATGGGAGTATATTTTCCATATATGCTAGTAGATATTAATGCCCATGCATCATTTAGCGGTGAAGGTGAACACGAAACAAGATCTTACTATGTAGGGTCAGATGAGCATCGAGAGAAGAGATATGATGCAGATCTATATCATGTAGAACGAGAGTTTGATATTGCAATTCAAGGCTTATCTGTTGAGTCTAGTAGTGATAGATTAAATAATGCATCTAAAGAGAAAACTAATAATATTATTAATGCAATTATGCCTTTTGATGTTGAGAATGTAGTTAAGTATAATGCTAATTACTTAAGAGGATTTACATCAGAGAAAAGGGATACTTCAATTGATGACCTAAAAGAATTAGTTGATACTCAAGGAAAAGATATTGCTCGTTTTGCTGCTAATGATACATTAAAGAAGTATGATCGTGGAGTTAAATGGAATAGCGAAGAATTAAAAATTAAAGGGCAACAATGGAAAGCAGCATATTTACCTGTTTGGCTTTATAGTTATCAAGAAGTAACAGGAAGCAAGAAATTACTTCATTATGTTGCAGTTAATGCAAGAACTAACGAGACTATGGGTAGTGTACCTATACATATGCCAAAACTTATTGTTGTATCTGCTTTTATAGAATTACTTGGTTTTCTTGCCATGCTATTTGTAGATTTTGATTACAAGTGGGCATTTTTACTTGCTGGTGTAATATACTTCTTTATCATGTATTTTAGATATCGTAATTCTAATGCTAGACATACTTATGAAAAAGAAACTAAGAGAGAAGTATCTAATTTAAGGAATGTTGATGCATTTATTAGGTCTCGTCACGGATTACGTAGTGCTTGGATGGATGGTGCGAATAATAGAAGAGTAGAAGGTACTAAAGTAAACTCTAATATTATTAAGCAGATTGCGAGCAATAAAACTATTGATAATCTAACTAGTGGTAATGTAGTAGCTGATATGATTAAAGATAAGATTAAGAAAAAAGATGGTGAATAGTATTATACTGCTGCCATTTTTTGTTTACAATTTTAAATCTTTGTAATATAATATTCTAGTGTTAAGGAGTTTATATGATAAAAGATTTAAAATTATATATGACTGATAGGATTATTAATGCTAATAAGGTAATTATAGTTCCTCATAATAAACCAGATTTTGATGCAATAGGTTCTGCTGCTGGTATTACATTGATTGCAAAGAAATTTAAAAAAGAATCTAGAATTATTGTTAATGATAATATAGACACTATTAATAATGGAGCTAGGGTAATTATTGAAGGGTTGGATAATTCTAAAGATTTAGTAATAAATAATGATACATATAGGATTATAAAAGATAAGAATGATTTGTTCGTTTTAACTGATGTTAACACACATGAATTAATTTCTATAAGCGATTTATTAATACCTAAAAATACTATTGTTATAGATCATCATGACTTAAGTAAAGATTGTGTAGAGTGTGATTATAGATACATTGATACTAAGGCATCTAGTGCATCAGAAATAATAACTAAATTACTTTGTAATTTTAAAATTAAGATACCAAGTGATATTGCAACGTACTTGCTTGCTGGAATCCATCTAGATACTGCAAGATTAAGTAAGAATACTAGTTCTGAAACATTTAAAATAATATCAAAGTTACTAGATTCTAAAGCAGATGTAAATAGAGTGTCTGAATTTTTTGTTGAAGATTTTTATAGCGATAGAAAAGTACAAAATTTAGTCAATAGACTTGATGTATCACATTATACTATAGGTACTATAATTGCAGATGAAAATGAATTAGTTGAATCTGTCGAACTTGCTAAAGCAGCTGACTATTCTCTTAGATATGGATTAGATGCTGTATTTGCCTTAGGTAGAATAGATGATGATACTATATCTATTTCATCACGTTCACATGGAAAAGTAAATGTAGGAGAAGTTATGAAAGAGTTTGATGGTGGAGGTCATCAATACTCGGGAGCTGCTAAAATTAAAGATGCTTCTATCGAAGAAGTAGGTGCTAAGTTAAAGAAATTACTTAAAAATCCATATTATATATCTTAGAGTATAGAAAAATCTTTAAAGTTGTGCTAGAATACATATATATTAAATTATTTGTTTGAAGGAGTAATTATAAATTACTATATAGAGAGCTAGTGGGTGGTGTAAACTAGTTAGTATATATAATGAAGACATCAAATATTAAGAATAATCGTATATCTGCGTTAAAGAAAGAGATAGCTAGTCTATGAATTAAGGTGGTACCGCGTTAATATATCGCCCTTAAATTTATAGGCTTTTTATATTTAAAAGGAGGAAATTATGAAGAAGTTTAATACAGAATATAATATTAATAATGTAGGAGAGAGTGTGAAATTATATGGTTGGGCATCTAAGGTAAGAAATTTAGGAGGAATAATATTTATAGATCTTAGAGATAGAAGTGGTTTAATGCAACTTGTTATTAATCCTGAAAATAAGTGCTATGATATTGCAACTACTATTAAAAGTGAATATGTAATTAGTGTAAGTGGTAATATTAATAAAAGAAGTAGTGTAAATAGTAATCTTGCAACAGGTGAGATAGAAGTTGTTGTAGATAGTATTCAAATACTAAGTAAATCTCGTGAAATACCTTTTGAGATAAGTGATAATACTACTGCCTTAGAAGATACTAGATTAAAATATAGATATCTAGATTTAAGAAGAGATAGTTTAAAACATAATTTAGAAGTTCGTCATAAAATTACAATGGCAACACGTAACTATTTAGATAAATTATCATTCTTAGAAGTAGAAACACCAGTATTATGTAAATCAACTCCAGAAGGAGCAAGAGACTACTTAGTACCATCTCGTGTAAATAAAGGGTCATTTTATGCATTACCACAGTCTCCACAATTATTTAAACAATTATTAATGGTTGGTGGAATTGAGAGATATTTTCAGATTGCTAAATGTTTTAGAGACGAAGACTTACGTGCTGATAGACAACCAGAGTTTACTCAAATAGATGTAGAGATGAGCTTTGTGGATGAAGAAGATGTTATGAATGTTGCAGAAGGACTTGTTAAGGATATATTTAAAAGTGTTAAAGGTATTGAATTAGAAAGTCCATTTATGCGTATGAAATATGATGATGCAATAAATAAGTATGGGTCTGATAAACCAGATTTAAGATTTGGCATGGAACTTAATGATATTACAGATATACTTAAAAATAATGAATCTAATCTATTTAAAGGTGTAATAGATAATAATGGTATTATTAATGCAATTGTAGTTAAGGGCCTTGCTGATAGTTATTCAAGAAAGAAATTAGATAGTTTAACTGAATTTGTTAAGAAATATAAAGCTGGTGGTCTTGCTTACATAAAGATATCAGATGAGGTTACTGGTAGTATAGTTAAATTATTAAGTGAAGAAGAAATAAATAATCTTAAATCTAGTTTAAAACTTGATAATGGTGATTTAGTATTAATAGTGATGGGAAGTAAAAAAATAGTAAAAACATCACTTGGTGCACTTAGAATTAAAATAGCACGCGATGAAAATCTAATTGATAATAGTAGTTATAAAGTACTTTGGGTAACTGATTTTCCATCATTTGAATGGAGTGAAGAAGAAGGTAGATTTTTGTCCCTTCATCATCCATTTACTATGCCTAAAGATAGTGATGTTGATAAGTTGCTAACAGATAAAGAGAATTGTTACTCTAAAGCATATGATGTAGTTATTAATGGTTATGAAGCAGGAGGGGGCTCTATTCGTATCCATGATGAAGCTATTCAAGAAAAAATGTTTGAAGCATTAGAGTTAACCAAAGAAGAAGTAGATGATAAGTTTGGATTTTTTGTTGATGCTCTAAAATATGGAACACCTCCACATGGTGGATTTGCTTTAGGGCTAGATAGAATGACAATGCTTTTATGTAATACTGATAATATTCGTGATGTAATTGCATTTCCAAAAACAGCATCAGCTTCTGACTTAATGAGTAACTGTCCAAATAGTGTAAGTGATAAACAATTAGAAGAATTAGGAATAAGTGTAAATAATTAAAATCAACCTCTGGTATATTTAAAAAATAGTAATATTTTGATATATTATAACTAGGAGGAATAACTATGAATCAAGAAAAAATTGGGGTTTTTATTTCTGAGTGTAGAAAAAAGAAAGGCTTAACACAACAACAACTTGCAGAATTACTTAATGTATCTAATAGGGCAGTAAGCAAATGGGAACGTGGTAAAAACTTACCTGATGCATCTTTAATGTTAGAATTATCTAAAATACTAGGTATTAGTGTTAATGAATTATTAAATGGAGAGAAAATATTAAAAAGTGATTATTTTACTAAGGCTGAAGATAGATTAATAGAATTACAAAAGAAAAATAATGAATATGAGAAAACATTATTATTACTTGAATATGTTATTGGATTTAGTAGTTCTATTACATTTATAATATTAATTTATATCGCATCATACCTAGATATGCCTGTATTTATTAGAGTATTACTAATACTTACCGCACTTATTATATTTATAGTAGGTTGCATGTATGCTCTTAGAATAGAGAGAATTGCTGGATATTATGAATGTAGTAAATGTAAGCATAAGTTTATTCCAACAAGTAAACAGATGTTATTTTCTATGCATATGGGGCGTACTAGATATATTAAATGTCCAAAATGCAAACAGGTAAGTTGGAATAAGAAAGTAAAGTCAAATAAGGAGTAATATGAAAAAGATAATTATACTACTTATTATTATAGTTTTTATACTAGTTATAGTATGTATTTATAAATTAGTTAGTTATATTGATTATAAAAGTAAATTAGATAATTTAGATAAATATACATTAAATAGTAGTGAGTCTATATATAAAGAGTTTAGTTATAAAAATAGTAATTATGTAATAACTAATTATAATGATAATAAAAGTAGTTATTATTCGCATCATATATTATTTAAAGATAATAGTGAGTATTATTTACTAGATACACTTAATAAATGTGATCTAAGTGATTACTTAAATAATAATGAATACTATATACATTGTATTGGTAAAAAAGGAAGTATTATTAAATATACATTTAATGGTACTAGTATTAAGAAAGATATTATTAATCTAAACTATAAAAATACACCTAATACTAATCAAATATATCTTACTATTGATAATGTAGATAAGAATTATATTTATTTAAATTCAAATATGAAAAATGATGATAATATAAAAGAAGGTAATAGTATTAAGTGTAATATAGATACAAGAGATTGTGAGTATAAAGTAGAATAGATATTGACTTTATTCTACTTTTTATTTTATAATCATAAAGGAGGTAAGCTATGGAAGAATTTGATACAATTGAAAAAGCAATAGAATTATTTAAAGGTGTTGGTGGATATAAAAACAATAATAATATTTTTGTTGCTTATAAAGATATGCAAAAGAGTAGTGGTGTAGTAGGTGGTATGGAATATCCTTTTGAAGGACTGTTGATTAATCAAACTGAAGATGGGATTGGAATGTTCTATTTAAAACAACCTGGCTTAGTTTTAACACAAAATATTAATAAGATGATATTACAAAAGGATAAATATGTATTTATTTCTAATAATAATATTAAAAATATAGTTATTAAGAATTATGCGATTTTTAATTCTAAGGTAAAAAGAATTACTATTGATACTAATGATGGAAAATCGTATAAATTATTTGCGAAGTTAAATGAAAAAACTATTCCATATCAAAATCTTAATTTTACTAGATTTATAGAAAGTCAAAAATAGAACGCATAATGCGTTCTTTTATATATGTAATAGATTAGTTGCGATAGTAAAGTATATTATTAATGATATTGCATCTACTATTGTAGTTATAAAGGGACTTGCCATAACAGCAGGGTCAAATCCTATTTTTTTAGCTATCATAGGTAATGTGCTTCCTACAATTTTCGCAACTATTATTGTAATTATTAATGTTGAACATACAATTAGTGCGATTGTTATAGATACTCTATCAATTACTAATAGTTTAATGAAATTAGCTATTGCTAGAGTAATGCCAACTAGTATTGCAACTCTAATTTCTTTAAATATTACTTTAAATATATCTTTGAACTTAATCTCATTTAAAGATAAACTTCTGATAATTGTAACTGATGATTGAGAACCGGCATTACCTCCTGTATCCATAAGCATAGGGATAAATGAAGTAAGAACTACAGTTGATGCTAAAGCGGACTCATAACTTTGAATAATTTTCCCTGTGAATGTTGCAGATATCATAAGCAGTAATAACCAAGGTATTCTTTTTAAATAAGTATGAAATACTCCTGTTTTATTATAAGGTTTATCATTTGGTGTAATTGCGGCCATTTTCTCTATATCTTCAGTTGTTTCTTCGTCCATAATATCAACTATATCATCAATAGTAATTATGCCTACTAGTTTATTTTCCGAATCTACTACTGGAATAATATTTATATCATATTTCTTAAACTTATGTGCAACTACTTCCTGGTCAGTGTTTGTTTTAACTTTAGCATGTACTTTATGCATAATATCCTTAATAAGGATATAATCATTACTAATTAGTATATCTTTTAATCTTACAAAACCAAGCAATTTTCTTGTATGATCAAGTACATAACATATATCAATATTCTCAATATTATTTGCTTCTTGTTTAATAATATCTAGTGAGTCTTTTACGGTATAATCTTCCTTTAAATCAATAAACTCTACAGTCATTATACTACCTGCGGAATCATCTTCATATTTAAGTAAGTTATTAATATCAGCTCTTGTTTCAGGAGTAGTATTAGAAAGTAATCTTTTAACTACATTAGAAGGCATTTCTTCTATTAAATCAGCAGCATCATCGGCATACATATTATCAATTATTAAACCTGCTTCTTTATCTGATAAAGCCTTAATAATTACTTGTTCATTTTCAATTGATAAATATGAAAATACTAGTGCAGCTAAATCTTTAGGGAGTAATCTGAAGATAGTAACTAAATCTACTTCATTTAGGTTTTCTAATATTTCTGCAATATCAGCTTCATTCATATTAATTAATTCCTGCTTTAATAAGCTATATTTTTTATTGATTATTAATTCTTCAATATTATTAATCATACAACCACCTCTTTTTAAGTATTATATCAAGAAAAAAACTAAAGAACAATTATAAATCTTTAGTTTTTGTTAATGTTTTTTCTTTTATTTTAGTTTGACTTGATAATAAGTTTTCTCTTACACTACCATATCCAAGATAATCTGATAGAACAAGAACTTCTTTTCTATTTAGTATTTTAGAATTAATATCTCTATTACCATTCATAATAGTCTCTTTGTTGATAAGATAACTATTTAATGTATCAAATATAACATTCTCTCTATCAATTTTATCTTGTATATTTTTATGAACACTGTAAAAACCGTTTTTATCCCTTAACATAATTTTATCTGCACCTATAACAATATTTGCATTTTTTTGCATAGGTGGAATATTTAATACTTCAGTTTCAGTGAAAGTAGCTAAAAACTCAAACTCTAAAAGATTAATTAATTTGTTAATGTTTTTATTTAAAAACTTTAATTCTTTTAAATCATCTTTTGTTAATGAACCTAAGTATAAAGAATAAATATAATTATATATTTTGTCGCCATAATAATTATTTTGCTTGTTAGACGCAAGATACTCAGTATAAAGTCTATATATCCTCATATTGTATTTCTTTAATATTTTTGCAATATTAAATTCTAAACTTTCATATAAAAATGGATTTTCTTTTTTTACTAATTCAAAGTTATCATTATTATAATTCATAGTCCCCTCCGTACGCAATATACTATCATAAATATTATTTCAAGTCAAATTGCATAAAATTCTAATTTTGTGATAAAATATATAGTGTTAACGGTAAAATCCACCATAGTAATAACCTTGGTTAGGATAGCAATTAGGGCAGTAATAAGGAGGATAATAATAATTAGGTCTGTTGTTATAGAATAGTGGTGCAACAAGTCCGCCAGTTAATCCCCCAAGTAAGAAGGGTCCTAAGAAACCTCCGGCGAATCTATCTTGGTTATTTACACGGTTATTAAATCGATAAGGATTAGTTTGGTTAGGATAATTAGCTTGGTTAGTATAATTATAATTTTGATACATAATAACTCCTTTCTATAGTATATTATGTATATCAAGGAAAAAAGGTGATGAAATGAATGATTTAAAGAAGAAGTATGCTAGTGTATTATTAAAAAGTTGTTTAGAAATAAAAAAAGGAGATTCGTTATTTATAAGTTTTAATGCAGAAAGACTAGATTTTGTAAGAACGGTTGCAGATATTGCTTATAGTTTGGGGGTTACTGATATATACTTTGATATCATTGATCCTTATTTAAAACATGATGCACTTAAAAATTTAAGTGTTGAAGACTGTAAGAAATTAACGTTTTGGAATCGTAGTAAATGGAATGAATATGCACGAGTGGGGGCCTCATTTTTGATGCTTGCATCAGAGACACCAGGTTTAATGGCTGATATTGATGCGGATAAAGTAAAAGAATTAGTTAAATACTCTAATGAAACAAGACGTGAGTTTGAAGAGTTACGAAATAAATCGATGGTACCATGGTGTATTGCCTGTTGCCCAACACTTTCTTGGGCTACAGTCTTATTTCCAGAGTCTGATAATCCAGTAGATGATTTATGGATGAAGATATTTGAAATATGTGAAATTACTAAAGATAACCCTGAAAAATTGTGGAATAAAAAGATTGAAATGTTAGAATCTAGAGCTCAAAGATTAAATGATTATCAGTTTAAAAAACTTGTTTATAAAAATTCACTAGGTACTGATTTTAGCGTAGAGTTACCTCTAAATCACGTTTGGGAATCAGGTAGACAAAAATTAAAAGATGGAAAAGAAATCTTATGCAATTTTCCAACAGAAGAAGTATTTACCTCTCCTGATTACCGTACTGCAGAGGGAGTTGTATATGCATCTAAACCACTAAGTTATCAAGATAATATAATTGAAAACTTTAGTGTTAGATTTGAAGGTGGTAAAGCAGTAGAAGTTAAAGCAGAAAAAGGAGAAGATACTTTAAAAGCACTTATTAAAACATGTGATAATGCAGATTACTTGGGTGAGGTCGCTTTAGTTGAATATGCTTCTGCAATATCAGCCTCAGGCATGGTATTCCTAGAAACATTATTTGATGAAAATGCGGCATGCCATATTGCTTTAGGCGATTCATTTCCTGAGTGCATTCAAAATGGGCCTAATAAATCTAAAGATGAACTATATAAATTGGGATTAAATAAATGTGATAATCATGTTGACTTTATGATAGGTACTAGTGATTTATCTATCACTGGAATAACACATGACAATAAAGAAATTAAAATATTTGAAAATGGGAACTTTGTAAATGAGTTTAAATAGAAACTAAAGACATATAATTAATTAGGTGGTTTATGAAAAAAGTATTTGAATACATTGCCTTAATTAGTTTGTTAATCTTTAGTTTTTTTTTGACAGATAAAACATCTATGATAATTAAAAACATGGATGAGATAATGATTATGATTAAAGATAATAAAAAGAAATATGAAACTAAGGGGATTAATGCAATTATTAATGATAAATATATTATTCCTGGTATTAGTAAAAAAAAAGTTAATATTAATAAAAGTTATAATAATATGAAGGAGTATGGTAAATATAATCCTAATTTATTTATCTACGATTGTATTAAACCTAGCATAAGTATTAGTAATAATAAAGATTATATTATAAATAGTGGTAATAAATTAAAAAGAATGGTGAGTATTAATTTTATATTAGATGATATTACTTGTTTAGATGATATTATTACTATTTTAGATAATAATAAAGTATCTAGTACTTTCTTTGTAGATGAAGATTTTCTATCTAATAATTTAGAGTTAGTATATAACCTAATTAATAAAGGATATATAATAGGTATAAGTAATAATAAAAGTAATTATAAATGGATGGATACTATTATTACTAAAGTAGGTAAGCAGAATAATATCTATTGTTTATATACTAGTGATAAGGTAGTAAAAAAGTGCATGAGTATAGATGGATACACTATTAAAGGAGAGAATATAGATAATAACTATTTTCGCAATATAAAGAAGAATTTAAGTAGTGGTTCAATATATACTTTAAATATTAATAATGAACTAGTTAATAATTTAGATGTTATTTTAAAGTTTATAATGAAAAAAGGATATAAGATAGAAAATATTGATAAGCATTTTGAGGAATGATATTGAAAAAAATCGGTATTTATGATATAAGTAATAGTAGGGTGAGTATATGACAAAAATATATTTATTAAGACATTCTATGGCAGATAAAAATGTTGATTTTAGAAATTTAAAAGAATCATTTGAAAATATAAATAAGAAATATATATTAAGTGTGGAGGGGGAAAAGAAAGCGCAAAAATATAGTGAGATTTCTGAGTTAAATAATCTTAATATGGTTATTTCTAGCAACTATGTAAGGAGTATTGCAACAGCTAAATATATGGCTATGAAAAATAAAACTAAAGTAATAGTAGATGCTAGTTTTGACGAGAGAAAGTTTGGAGTAGATGATCCAGAGAAAATACCTGCCGATTTCTTTAAAAAACAGTTTATTAATCAAGAATATAAATTAAAGTATGGTGAGTCTTTTGATGAAGTAAGGGCTCGGGCTATAAGAGGATTAGCTAAGGTATTAAAGAAAAATATTGGTAAGAATGCTTTAATAGTTACCCATTCATCAACTATTACATTTTTACTATCTAAATGGTGTGAAGTAGATTATAATACTAAGTATATAGTTAGATATAAAGGTAAGACTATAATAAATGGATTTACTACTCCAGATTTAATAGAATTAACATTTAATGATAAAAATAAATTAGAAGGTATTAGAAGAGTAGTTGTAACAAATAAAAAGAATGATAATAAAAAGAAGAGTAAGAGGAAGTAATAAATGGACAAGCGTGGTTTAAAAACAAGTTTAGTAGTATCTATTGTGGTAATGTGTATATTATGTATTTATTTAATATTCTATATTACTTCACAGTATGAACATAATACTAATCAAAATGATAATAAAATTGTTGAAAATAGTAATAGTGCGGATGTATTGCTTTTAGAAAGATATGTTGATGCATTTAATAGTAATTGTGTAGATATGAAACCATTTTATACTGGCAAAATATTAATTAGTGATATAGATAGTAATATTAAACTAACTACGGTATTAAATATGGTAAATAATTATAATAAAAAATATGTAGAAAACGAGTATAAAGTAATATTTAATGAAGATATTGATGTTACTAAGGTAACTGGTACTTGCCCTAAGATTAGTTATGATAATAGTAAGGTAACTAAACTAGATTGTACTTGTAAAACTAAAAGTGGAGTAGTTACTAAGTTTGTTAAGTCAATAAAAAGTGAAGAAAGTGTAAAATTATATTATAAAGTTGCATTTTATTCATCGAAGAAATATTTAGGTAATGAATCTAGAATGTTTTCGAAAGATGCAAGTGGTAGGGAAGTAATAGATTCTAGAGTATTAAGTAAAGATATTAAAGAAATAGATTATCAAGAATATTTAAATAATAATTATAATGATTTTTATACATATATATATACATTTAAGAAAAACAATGGTAATTATTATTTTCATAGTATAAGTAAGGAGTAAGATTATGCTTAAGAAAAATAATATAAAAAAAATCAAAAATAAGAGATTTAAATTATCAAAGAAAATGATATTGATTATATTACCTGTAGTAGTAATTTTAGGTGTTATTGCACTAATAACAACTGGAAGTCTATCTAAATTAATGGGTAATTCTATAACTAGTTATCATTGTATTGATGATACGTGGAAATTAGAAGGAACTACTTGTTCAAAAACTACTACTAAGAAAGCAGAGTTATTTGCAGATATAAATCAAGATAGTAAAATAGATAATAGTGATTTGGAACTTTTAAATTATTATATAGAGAATAATAATAAAGCTGATTATACAATATTATCAAATATTCAGTTAGTATTAGCAGATATTAATGGTGATGGAACTATCGATAATTTTGATTCTGGGATGCTAGAGTACTATATTACCAACCCTGATAAGCAAAGTAAAGATATGGTATGTGAGAAGGGATTTAAATTAAATGGGCCTAATTGTGAGCTAGAAGAGAAAATACCTGCTGAGGTTGATGATAATTCAGTTGGAGCTAGTAATAATCAAGTTGTTTCATTTGGTTATGCGAATTTTTATAAAACATATGTTGGAAATACAAATGTATATGTGGAAACTTCGATTCCGTCTGAAATTGTTTCAGAATATATTGGTACATTAAATAAGTTAAACACTGAATATTCTGGATATCTTACTTCAGTTTCAAATTTGTTTTTAATACCGAATAAAATTTATGCAGAGGTAGAGGGCGATTCTGGTGGAGTAAGCCTACCAGCTATAAATAGTATTTTTATTATGGTATATGATAATTGTTGTGGTGATGGCTCTTGGGTTAAACAAACTATACGACATGAAACCGGACATAGAATAGATGATGCGACTAATAAAGTAATAGGCACACCATTATTTGAGATGCAATATAATGGTCATAATATAAAGTATTATACAGAAAAATATTATAAGGCTAAATTATGTGATGGTGATTTTTGCTTAAGGTATGCTCCTCACCAAGGTGATTACAGTTATGGAGAATCGTACTGGGAATTTTTTGCAGATGTATTTGCGTCTTTTGATGCTCCTGCGCTTAAAGTAAATGATGAGTTGAAAATCGTAAGGGATGAAGTAAAACAAAAATTTCACGATATATATAGTAAAAATTCAGACAAATTTAAGGAGATACAAAATAAGTATAAAAATATTTACATGATTAATTATTCTACTGATAGTGGATATGGAAATATGAAACCACAAATAGCTGTATATAATGAATCTACAAAGATTAATTCGAATGTTTTTTCAAAGGATAACTATGATTTTGATGGTTGGAAAGTAGAAAGAAGCAATGGCACTTGGCTTTGCTACACTGATGCGAATAAGATAAATATAAGTTGGACAAATGAATCATTTTGTAAAAAATATGACTATGTTCGACTTAAGGATGGTGCGAATGTAACTGCACTTACCCAACCAGATAGGTATGTAACTCTTCATGCTACGTGGAAAAAAATTACCAATGAACAGACTAGTTTAATTAATTATGTAGTAGTAAATGATGATAATACGTATAAAACAATAGCAACTCAGAAAGTACCATTTGGTACAAGTAGTTTAAAACCTTATAGTTATAAAAGTAATTTAAAATTTGCAGGATGGCATGCAAAACGAAGTGATGGATATGGCTATTGTTATGTTGATTCAGATAAAAAGAAGGCTAGCTGGGTTAATCAAAGCACTTGTAATCTATATGATTATGAATTATTAAAAGATCAACAGCCATTTTATAATTATAGTACAAATTATTCATATACTTTAGAAGCACAGTTTGTTGATTATTATACAATTAATTATGTTATAAAAAACAGTGATAATACATATAAGACAATTGCAACTCAGAAAACATCACTTGGTTCTACTAATCTAAAGCCATATAATGATAAAAATAAATCTAATTTTATAGGTTGGTATGCTAAGCGAGATGATGGTGCAGGATATTGTTATACAGATTATAACAAAAATGCTACAGGATGGTTAGAATATCATAGCTGCAACAAAAATGGTTATGTATTAATGTTAGATCAGCAAGAATTTTGGAATGGCGATCAAGCTTTCAAAGAATTTACATTAGAAGCACAATTTAATAATTATAAATTGGATGTTAAATTTGATGGAAATGGTGCAACTTCAGGAACTATGTATGCAAAAAAAATTGACAGTAGTAATTGTAACTATACTGCTCCTTGGGTAAATTATGATAAGAAAGATTATGGATTTTTAGGCTGGTATGCAAAACGAGTAGATGGTCTCGAATTCTGCAATAGTAGTTCTGATATAAATTCACCAGGTATGTGGGCAGATAAAAACACTTGTAATCATTATGGACGTAAATTAATTCGTGAGTATGACAGAATAAATTTGTGTAATTTAAATGCTAATGTAACATTCGTTGCTCAGTGGACAAAAAATTATGAAGTTTATTTTGACGCCAATGGTGGAACCGGCAAAATGGATCCACAAAATATATTATATGGAACTGAAATGGCGCTAAATCCAAATAATTTTAAAAAAGAACGATATAAATTTATAGGTTGGAATGCAAAAGCACCTTATGCTATTCAAGAATCATGGTATTGCACTACAAGTAAAAATTCTACTAAATATGAATGGATAACTAAAGATAAGTGTGTGCAAAAAAAATTATTTAAGGATAAAGAGAAAGTAAAAAATATTGTATGGCCCGGTGAGACTGTAGTAATGTATGCACAGTGGACAGATGAGAATTCAATAAAATTTGATGGAAATGGTGCAACTAAGGGAAGCATGAAATCTTATAATTATCATACAGCTGGAGAATGCGGTATGAACTCATTACCAAGTAATAAATTTGAAAATAAAGGTTATGGATTTTGGGGATGGTATGCTGATACAGAGGATGGCCGCGGTTATTGCTATACAAGTTATGATAAAACTGATGCTGCTTGGAGTGACAAAAATGCCTGCTCCCGATTTGGTCATAAATTGATTGATAATCATTCATCATATAATCGTGCAGGAATATGCAAAGTAAATAGTAATGTAATTTTAAAGGCTCAGTGGGCAAATACTTTTACATTAAAATTTGATGGAAATGGCGCAACTAAAGGAAGTATGAAAGACCAAAAAATAGTTTATGGAGTACCGACAAGTATTCATAGTAATGAATTTAAAAAAACAGGCTATGTATTTTTGGGATGGAATGCAAAAAGGGATGATGGCAAAGGTTACTGCTATACAAATAGTGCAAAGACAAAAAAGGCATGGTCTAGTAAAGAAACGTGTAGAAGATTTGGCTACTATTTATATAAGGATGGATTAAAAGTAAAAGACACAGCAAATATTGGCGGTTATACAACAATGGTTGCAGTATGGACAAATACATTTACATTAAAATTTGATGGAAATGGTGCAACAAAAGGCAGTATGAAGGATCAAGAAATAGTTTATGGAGTACCGACAAGTATTACTCACGTTGGTTTTGAAAAAGCTGGATATGCATTTTTAGGCTGGCAGGCAAAAAGGGATGATGGCAAAGGTTATTGTTATACAAATAGCGCAAAGACAAAAAGGGCATGGTCTAGTAAAGAAACGTGTAGAAGATTTAGCTATTACCTATATAAGGATGGATTAAAAGTAAAAGACACAGCAAATATTGGCGGTTATACAACAATGGTTGCAATATGGACAAATACGTATACACTAAAATTTGATGGAAATGGTGCAACCAAAGGAAGTATGAAAGACCAAGAATTAGTTTATGGAATACGGACAAAGATACGTCGAAATGAATTTAAAAAGACAGGTTATGCGTTTGATGGATGGCACGCAGAAAGATCAGATGGTAAGTGGTACTGTTACACTGATTCAACGAAAAAGAAACATAGTTGGTCAACTAAAAGTACTTGTGAAAAATACGACTATTATCTATATAAAAATGAAATGAATGTAACAAACACTGCAGAACCTGGTAGTTATACAACGTTGCATGCTAAATGGAGCAAAGCTAAATGTACACAGTATGAATGTCCAAAAGGTTCTACATCTAAAGGCGGAGAATGCTTTGAAACAAATATTAGTTTTTCGAAAGTATCTAAGGTTAAGGACTGTGTGTGTCCTGCTAATACTACAAAACATGCTGGTGAGTGTTTTACAACTGAAACTAAAAATGTGTGGGTAAAAAAGCAAAATGGTGATTGCCCAAGTGGAGCTGTAAAACATGGAGGGGAATGTTTCAAAAAAGAAACAAGAGAAGTTCACGTTAATAAAATTTGTAGTCAGGTGTGTCCTAAAGGTACTGAGGAGCATGTAGGAACATGTTATAAAAAGACAACTAAAGATGTACATGTTAGTAAAGTTTGTACCAAGTATTCAAGTTAATGATAAAAGAATAGACAGGAAAACCCAAAAAAAAATAATTTTTAGGGTTTTTTCTTTGAATCAAAAAAGGAAATTATAAATTAATTTCCGCAATGAAAAATAAAAATAAAAAAGCCCATTTCCACGATATAATTAAATTATAATATAAAAGATATAACATACATTGCCCGGATATATAATAATGGCTGCAAAATGTGGAACATGTGAAACTCAGTATTCATGTGATAACGGTAAGTTATTAGGAAATGGTTCAGATTCATATTGTTTAGTTGATTATGGTGCTGTTACAAAATATTTAGTTAGGAATTATTGTCCTAATGGAATGCAGAAACTAGATGAAACAAAATGTTCATATATATCATATACAATTATTCTAGGAACAAAAATATATGAGTGTCTAAAAGGTGGAAAAGCTTCTGGAAATAAATGTTATGTAGATACTAAAAAGGAATATGAATATAAATGTAACAAAGGATATAATCTTAATGGTCGCTGTTATGATAGGGTTAAGCCGCGGAAAAAGCAGGTATGTTCATAAAATAGTTTATAATAACATATAATATAATGGTGATTGTATTGAATAGTATTAGTGTAGACGATTTAAGATGTCTTGGTAGTATTAATATTATTGATATAAGAAGTGAAGAAAAATATAATGATAATCATATATTAAATGCTTATAATATTCCATATAATAAATTAATTAACAATCCTGAAAGATATTTAGATAGAGATAATACATATTATATATATTGTCAGAAAGGAATAAAGAGTACACAAGTATGTAATATTCTGCATATAAAAGGATTTAATGTGATTAATATTATTGGTGGATATGAAGCATGGGTTTTAACAGAATAATTTGTTCTGTTTTTTCTTGCTTTAATTAGATATTTCGCTTATAATTAAGTTGGTGATAAAATGGAGTATGTAATAATTGGTATATTAGTTGTAATACTTATTTTAGTTGTAATATTAATCATGAGAAAAAATAACAATAGTGATTTAGTTGATAAAATTAATAGATTAGAGTTAGAAGTAGTGAAAGAGATTAGTGACTTTAAAAGTGATTTTATTAAAGATATTGGTGAAGACTTTGATAAGTTAAATGATAGAATAGACACTAGATTAAATATTATGAATGATAAGGTTAATTCTAGACTTGATGAGAACTTTGAAAGAACTAATAAAACTTTTACTAATGTACTTGAAAGATTATCTAAGATTGATGAAGCACAGAAGAAGATTGATAGTTTATCTAGCGATATTGTATCGCTTCAGGGAGTATTAACTGATAAGAAAACAAGAGGTATATTTGGTGAGGTTAACTTGGAGCACATCTTATCTAATATATTTGGAGTAAATAATAAAACTATATATCAAATTCAGTATAGTTTACCTAATGGTTATATTGCAGATTGTATGTTGTTTGCTCCGGAACCTTTAGGTATGATTGCGATAGATTCTAAGTTTCCACTTGAAAATTATCAAATAATGGTTGATAAGAATAATAGTGCGAGTGTGCGTGCACAAGCAGAGAAGCAGTTTAAGCTGGATATGAAGAAACATATTGATGCAATTAGTAGTAAGTATATAGTACCAGGATTAACTAGTGAACAAGCTATTATGTTTTTGCCTGCGGAAGCATTATTTGCTGAGGTTAATGCATACCACTCAGATATTCTAGATTATGCTTATAAGAAAAAAGTGTGGATAACAAGTCCCACTACACTAATTAGTACATTAACTACAATTCAAGTAATTATTAAAAACATAGAACGTGATAAGTATGCTAAAGTAATTCATAATGAGTTAATACTATTGGATACTGAATTTAAAAGATATAAAGAACGTTGGGATAAACTTTATAGAAGCATTGAAACAGTTAGTAAGGATGTTAAAGATATTCATACTACTACAGATAAGATTACAAAGAGATTTAATAGTATTAATCAAGTAGAAATGGATAATAAGGAGATTGAGTATGAAGGATAACATAGTTAGTATTTTAAAAAAAGAGAATAGGGCACTTAGTGTATACGAGATAAATGATTTATTAGAACTTAATAGTAGTGAAGATTTACAAAATTTACTTAAAGAGTTAGATGAATTAGAAAAAGAATTGATTGTATATCATACTAATAAAGATAAATATATGTTGTTTGATAATAGTCATTTAAAAACTGGAAGACTTATTGTAAATAAAAAAGGTTTTGGTTTTGTTGATATTGAAGGTAGTGATGATATATATGTAGCATCTAATAATATGAATGGTGCGATTCATGGCGATATAGTTATAGCAGAAATTACTTCTAAGAAGGGTTTTGATTTAGAAGGTAGAATACTTAAAATAGTTAAAAGAGATTTAAAAAATGTTGTAGGTACTATTATTAAAGATAATAATAAGTTAGCGCTAAAACTTGACGATGATAAGTTAAATATTAATATTATACTTGATAGTAATAGTATGAAAAACGTTGTAGAAGGACATAAAGTATTAGTTAGATTACTAGATAGAACTGATAATCATAATTTTAAAGGTGAAGTAATAAAAGTTATAGGGCATATTAATGATCCAGGTGTTGATATTTTATCAATTGCTGCTAAACATGATATTAATGATGAATTTTCTATAGAGGTAATGGAAGAAGTTGATAAATTACCAAGTGAAGTATTAGAGAATGAATATGAAGGCAGAACTGATTTAAGGGATAAGATGATATTTACTATAGATGGTGATGATACTAAAGATATAGATGATGCAATATCTCTAGATATTTTAGATAATGGTAATTATAGATTAGGTGTTCATATAGCTGATGTATCTTATTATGTTAAAGAAGATACAGAATTAGATAAGGAAGCATATGAACGTGGTACTAGTGTGTATTTAGCAGATAGAGTAATACCAATGTTACCTCATAAGTTATCTAATGGTATATGTTCTTTAAATCCTAATGTAGATAGACTTGCTCTTTCTTGCGTCATGGATATTGATTCAACTGGTGAAGTAGTATCATATGATATATTTGAAAGTGTTATTAAATCCAATATTCAAATGACTTATAAGAAAGTTAATAAGATTTTTGAAGAAAACATAGTACCAGATGGTTATGAGAGATATAAAGATACGTTGCTAAAAATGAAAGATTTAGCTGATATATTAAGAAAGAATAAAGTAGAAAAAGGTTATATTGATTTTGATTTAGATGAATCTAAAATTATTGTAAATGAGACTGGTGAGGCAATAGATATTACATTAAGAGAGCGTGGTACAGGAGAAAAACTTATAGAAGACTTTATGATTGCTGCTAATGAGACAGTTGCTAGACATATCTTTTACATGGATTATCCATTTATATATCGTGTGCATGGTGAACCTAATGAAGAGAAAATTACTAAATTTATGCATTATATAAGTGTATTAGGTTATACAATTACTGGTAAAATAAATAAGATTACTCCTAAGGCTATGCAAGGAATATTAGAACAGTTGAAGGATGCAAAAGAGTATTCAATGATGTCTAAGGAACTCTTAAGAAGTATGCAGAAGGCAATATATGATACTAAGAATATAGGACACTTTGGTCTTGCTAGTAACTGTTATACACATTTTACATCACCAATTAGAAGATATCCTGATACAACAGTGCATAGATTACTTCATACATATTTATTTAATAAGAATTTAAATAAAGAAACTATTAGACATTGGGAGGCTAAATTACCATTTGTTGCAGAACATTCATCACTTAAAGAAAGAAATAGTATAGAATGCGAACGAGAAGTAGATGATATGAAGAAAGCTGAATATATGGAAAAACATATAGGAGAACACTTTGAAGGTGTAATATCTGGTGTAATGAGCTTTGGCATATTTGTAGAATTACCTAATTTAATAGAAGGATTAGTTAGAGTAGAAGATATTAAAGGTGATTATTATGAATACAATGAAGATACATTCTCGCTTGTTGGTAAAAGAAACAAAAGGGGATTTAGATTAGGTGATACTATTAAAGTAATAGTAAAAGCTGCCTCAAAAGAAAAACATACAATAGATTTTATTATAGATGATAAATAAAATCTATTGCTTTTTTTCTTGTCTTTTAATATAATTATTTTAAGGAAAGAGGTTTGTGAAAGAGTGGTTATATGTTTAAAAAAAACTAGAGTAATATATATTGTAATGGTTGCTTTTATTGCAATGTTTATATTTGAAGAAAATGTATATGGAACTAAGTGGCAGGATTTAGATTCGCAAAAATCAGAAATAATTCAATATGCTGATACTAAAAATGAGGATGAAATTGTAGAAGTGTGTAAGTATATTCAAAAAGGTAAGAGAGTGGATTATCCAAGCGATGATATTCAAGAAAGGTACTTATTTATATATACTGATAATACTGCAACTGTAGGATGGAATGCGAGTGGAACTACAAATACAAACAATGAAAGTACTGGTTATGGAAAAGCAATTGATGGATATAGAGAAACTCCTGATGGAACATTATATAGAGGTGTTAGAAATTGGAGTGCAAATAAGGGTAAGAATAACGGTAATGATGGAGTAGTTGTTTCTTCTTCTGACATCTCACTTTTTTTGGGTTTCTGTTGGTAGTAGTGGTAATGATTATGATAATATGATTAAATGGATAAATGATGATAAGAAAGGTTTTGGAACTGACCATAAATATTATTTTAATACACCCATTGTTTCTTCTGATATTCCCAGTATTAGTGATGGATTAGTTTGTAATTATGTTAAGCAAGGCTCAGATGGAGATGGTTTTACCATAACTTTCAATTCAGTTGGTCCATCAGATATATCAAATAATCAGTCTGGGATTAGTGATGTTTATTATAATTCAAGTTTGTTTTCAACAGAATATTTAAAAAGGATAGAATCAGGTAAATGTCCAAAGGCAATTAACGGATGTTCAAATACAGAAACGGGTAGTGATGGAATTGATTTTAATCAGCTAGAAATAACAGGTGATACATCTAATTCTATAAATAAAAATTTTTGTAAAGATGGTCGGTTTAATAATCAAAAAAATGTATATTTTGAATGTACTGGTGATAATTGTTCAGCTAAATCTATATGTAAAGAAACTGAAGAATTATATGATGGTATGAAAGATAAACTATTGCAATATAATAGTGTGGATAGAAATTCTTCAGAAGCACGGAGTATATTAAATGAATATAATGTTTTAAAAAGTAATTATAATGCTGTATGCTCTTCTATTTTAAAGGTTCGTGATTATTCAGTTGGAACTTGTTTTGATGATTGTCTTAAACTATCTGAAAAAATTGCTGAATTAGAAACTGATAATGGGTTAAGAAGCACATATGGAAATGAAAAATGTAATATAGGTGAACAAGTTGTAGCTATGGTATACAATGTTCTTAAATGGGCTAAGTATATTGCTCCCGTACTTGTAATAATTCTTACTATCCTTGATTTCATTAAAGCACTTGCTGCTCAGAGTGATGATGATATGAAAAAAGCTCAAGGCAAGTTTATTAAAAGATTAATAGTTGCAGCATTATTATTTTTATTGCCTCTAATTATTAATTTCGCACTTAAGACATTTGGATTCTATAGTTCAAGTTGTGACATTACAACTATTTCAATAGTTTAAAAAAGTTAAAATTCATTATAATAGTATGAGGGGAGTAATTTATGTATTGTATTATAAAAAAGAATATGATTTTGTTTATTATGTTTATAAGTTTTTTTTCCTTTAGTGGTATATCATTTGCAATTAAATGGAGTGACTTAGATAGTTCGCAAAAATCAGAAATAATTCAGTATGCTGATACTCAAAATGAAAATGATATTGTTGAAGTATGCAAGTATATTCAAAAAGGGTTGAGAGTGAATTTTCCACGTGATGATGTCCAAGAAAGATACTTTTTTATATATACTGATAATACTGCAACCGTAGGCTGGGATGCGAGTGGAACTGAGAATACAAATAATGAAAGCACTGGTTATGGGAAGGCAATAGATGGATATAGAGAAACTCTAGGTGGAACATTATATCGTGGTGTTAGAAATTGGAGTGCAAACAAGGGGAAAAATAACGGTAATGATGGTGTAGTTGTTTCTTCTTCAGATAGTAAAGATGCTTATTCTACTTATAAGTCTTCCGGTAAGTGCCCTGCATATATCGCCGAAAGAGAAAATGGGTATTCACACTTTTTTTGGGTTTCTGTTGGTAGTAGTGTGGGCTCTTATGATAATATGATTAAATGGATAAATGATGATAAGAAAGATTTTGGGACTGTTAACAAGTATTATTTTAATGTTCCACTTTCTGAAAATGATTTAAATTTGTCTTCAAATTTTGAGTGTGTATATGGTGAAGAGGGTTCCGACAAGCCAGCTTTTAGCTTTAGTTTAAATACTTTTGAACCTACTGATTTAAATTTAGATAGTGATTATGCTAAATCGAAGGATTACGAAATATCTGGTGTTTATTTTAATTCAAGCATGTTTTCAACCGTTTTTTTACAGGAACTTGAAAAAGATAAATGTCCTAAAGCAATTACAGGATGTCAAAATTATACTGTTGATACACCTTCGGCAAGTTATGAGTTGGAAATAACTGGAGATGTATCTCCGTCTGTAAACGAGAACTTTTGTAAAGATGGTAGATTTCAGCGTCAAAAACAGATAAATTTTACGTGTATGGGTGATGATGAAGTATGTTCATCTAAACCTGTTTGTAAAGTTACTTCTGAATTATCTGGTGAAATGCAAGATTTATTAATTAAATATAAGGGCACATCAACAAATTCATCTGAAGCAAGAGACATATTAAATCAATATAACAGAGTTAAAGATAAGTATAATACAATATGTGCATCTATATTAAAGTATCGTAATTATTCTGTCGGAACTTGCATTGATGAGTGTCTAAAATTGCCTGAGATAATTGCTGAATTAGAAACTGATAATGGGTTAAGAAGCACATATGGAAATGAAAAATGCAATATAGGCGAACAAGTTGTTGCAATGGTATACAATGTTCTTAAATGGGCTAAGTATATTGCACCGATACTTGTAATAATTCTTACTATTCTTGATTTTATTAAAGCTCTTGCTGCTCAGAGTGACGATGATATGAAAAAAGCTCAAGGTAAGTTTATAAAAAGATTAATAGTTGCAGCATTATTATTTTTATTGCCTCTAATTATTAATTTCGCACTTAAGACATTTGGATTCTATAGTTCAAGTTGTGACATTACATTGTGATGATATGAAAAAGAGAAGATTAAAGAAAACACCAATTGTTATCTTATTATGTATTATATTATGTATTTGTTTTGTAGTTGCAAAGACTACTAATAATGGTTCTGCGAATAATAATGCAGGAAATGTAACTGAAAAAAATAGTAGTAAAAGAGTAAGTGAAAAAGTTAAAAAGAAAACAATGTCATTAGTAATGGTAGGCGATGTTTTAACACATGATTCTGTACTTGCAGATGCTTTAAAAGAAGATGGTAGTTATGATTTTACACCTATGTTTACGTATATTAAACCATTAATTAAAGATTATGATTTAAAGTATGTAAATCAGGAATCTATTATAGGTGGGCCAAGTTTTAAATATAGTGGTTATCCTACTTTTAATGCTCCTGATAGTATAGGAGACAGTTTAATTGATACTGGATTTAATGTTGTAGGTCTTGCAAATAATCATGCTTATGACAAAGGAGAGAATGCAATTTTATATTCTAATAAATATTGGGGTAGTAAAGATGTTATTACTTCTGGTACTTATTCATCGTTTGAAGATAGAGATGATATAAAGATACATGAAAAAAATGGTATCAAGTATGCGTTTTTAGCTTATACTACATCACTTAATGGTTATACATTATCTAGTGATAAATCATATTTAGTTAATGTATATAGTGATTACTTGGTTAAAGATGATATTAATAAAATTAAGGATAATGTAGATGTAGTTATAGTTGCTATGCACTGGGGAGATGAGTATACTAATACTCCTACTAATAGTGAGCGTGAAATTGCTTCTTATTTATCTGAACTTGGTGTAGATTTAATTATTGGTACTCATCCACATGTTGTTCAACCAATAGAGTATGTAGGGGAGACATTAGTTATATATTCATTAGGTAACTTTATCTCTAATCAGTTAGTATTAGGATTAAATCCAGCAATCGGCTTAATGGTTGGTGTAGATATTAATGTAGATGGTGACGAAACTAAAGTAAGTATTAAAGAAAAAGAATTGTTGTATTCATATTCAGACAATAGTACAAATTTCAAAGTAATTCCATTTAGCAAGATGAGCGATGATATACTTGCAGATTATAAGAGTGTAGAAGAAAAATACATGAGTATTGTAGGAGATGTAAATTAGATGAAAAAAAGAAGAATTAAAAAGATGCCAATAGTTATACTGTTATTAATTGTAATTGGCGGGATAGTTGGAGCTATGTATTTAATGAATAATGGTAGTATTAATACTAAAGGTAGTAGTAAAAAGAGTAGTAAAAGTAAGACTGAAACTACTAAAAAGGTAGATACAACTAAAAAAATGAGTTTAGTTGCAGTAGGTGATTGTTTAATACATGGAGCAGTTTATATGGATGCTAGAACTGGGGCTGATTCGTATGATTTTAGTGGTATGATTGAATTAGTGGGACCTGAGATTAGTAAATATGATTTAAGATATTATAATCAAGAAACTATTATAGGTGGTAAAAAGCTAGGTTTATCTCATTATCCTCAGTTTAATTCTCCAGAAGAAATTGGAGATAATATGGTTGATTTAGGGTTTAACTTAATTAGTCTTGTAAATAATCATACTCTTGATAAAGGAGAGGTAGGTATACTTAATTCTAATGAATTTTGGAAGACTAAGAATGTAATAACAGCTGGTACTTATTCATCTTTAGAAGAACGTAATGATATTAAAGTATATGAAAAAAATGGTATTAAGTATGCATTTTTAGCTTATACGACAACTACCAATGGTATTAGTGTTCCTAAAGGAAAAGAATATTTAGTAAATGTGTATAGTGACGAAAAAGCAAAGGAAGATATTGATAAAATAAAAGATAAAGTCGATGTTATTATTGTATCTATGCACTGGGGAGAAGAATATGTATTTGAACCAACTGTTAGTCAAAAAGAGATTGCGCAGTATCTATCTAGCTTAGGTGTAAATTTAATTATCGGGTCTCATCCACACGTAGTTGAGCCTGTTGGATATGTCGGAGATACATTGGTAATATATTCATTAGGCAATTTCTTATCTGGGCAAAGGCCTATGGGAATAGATAAAACTATTGGTCTTATGGTAGGTATGGATATTGTAGTTAAAGATAAGAAGGTAACTTTTGAAAACATTGATAAGAGTTTACTTTATACATACTCTACTACCAGTGATACTAAATATAAAGTATATCCATTTAAAGATTTAGATGATTCTATATTAAGTGGATATAAAGATTTAGAAGAAAAATACATGTCTATTGTTAATAGCGAGGTTAAATATGATTGAGATTAAAAATAGAAAAGCATTATATGATTATGCTATATCTGATACTTATGAAGCTGGGATAGTACTTACTGGTACAGAGATTAAGTCAATCAGAGAAGGTAAGGCAAACTTAAAAGATTCCTATGCAATTATAAAAAATGGAGAGTGTTTTATACTTGGAATGCATATTAGTCCTTATGATAAAGGTAATAGATTTAATCATGATGAAACTCGTACTAGGAAGTTATTGCTTCATAAAGGAGAAATATTAAAAATAAGAGATAAAATAGAGATTAAAGGATATACATTAGTACCTATTAAATTATACTTTAGTAAGAATAAAGCAAAGATATTACTTGGTATAGGTAAAGGTAAGAAGGTATATGATAAAAGAGAATCTTTAAAAGCAAAGGATATTAATAGAGAGATTAAAAAGAATTTATAAAAACATATTTAAAAAGATATGTTTTTTTGATATAATTAACTAAGTTGGAACGGAGGATTTATGGAACTAATAATAGGTAGTCATGTATCTTTTAATAAAGATAAGCAAATGTTACTAAGTGTGACTGAGGCGTTAGGGTATAAAGCTAATACTTTTATGTTTTATACAGGGGCGCCACAGAATACTAAAAGAGTAGAATTAGATGATAATTTAACTAAAGAGGCAATTAAATTAATGAGTGATAATAATATAGATATTAATAATGTAGTTGTACATGCTCCTTATATTATTAATCCAGCAAATAGTAAAAATAGAGATTTTAATATTAGCTTTCTGCGTCAAGAGATATCTAGAGTAGAAAAACTTGGTATTACTAAACTAGTTCTTCATCCAGGAAGTCATGTTGGACTTGGAATTAATGTTGGTATTGATAATATTGTAGATGTACTTAAAAACTCTATTGATGATAGTACAAGTGTAGATATATGCTTAGAGACTATGGCTGGTAAGGGTAGTGAGATAGGTTGTACTTTTGAAGAGATTAAAAGTATAATTGATAAAGTAGGAAGTAGTCATATTAAGGTATGCTTAGATACGTGTCACATTAATGATGCTGGATATGATCTTAGTGATTTCGACAAAGTATTAGATAATTTTGATAGTATAATAGGATTAGATAAGCTAGCTGTAGTTCATATAAATGATTCTAAGAATACTTTAGGAGCTCACAAAGATAGACATGAAAATATTGGTTTAGGTTATATTGGTTTTGATAACTTAATGAATGTAATATATCATGAAAAGTTAAAAAATGTTCCTAAAATATTAGAAACACCTTATGTAGGAGATGATACTAAGTATCCTCCATACTTATTTGAAATAGAAATGATTAGAAATAAAAAGTTTAATGATAATTTAGTTACTGATATAATTAATTACTATAAGAATTGAGTATATTTCTTTTTATATTCAAAAAATAGATTAATAATTTTATCATAGTTATCAGATGATACTTTACCTTTTAATTCATTAAATACTTTATCATGATTACCGTATAAAATAGATTCATAATCGGTTTTTATGGTATTGTAGATAGTATTTAGTTCGGTATCATTTAAATTTATACTATTATTAGTTGCGAACACACTAATATCTTCCTTTTTTAAGTTGTTTATATAATTTTTAATTAATTTATCTTTCATATATTCACCAATATATTATATGACTAAAAAGATAATTTATGAATACATTAATAGTAGGTGAGAAAATGTTTAAAAAAATGAAATTAAATTATAGTAGTTTAGAACCCGTAATAAGTGATCTAAATTTAGACCTCCATTATAATAAGCATTATGGTAAGTATGTTGATAATCTAAACAAGTTACTTCCTAATTATAGTGGTAGTGTAGAAAGTATACTTATGAGTATTGATTCTTTTAATAAAAAAGATAGAGGTAGTATTCTTACTAATGTGGGTGGTGTATTAAACCATGAATTATACTTTAGAAGTATGTCTAGTGAGCCCTATACTAATAATAGATTAGTAAGTGATTTATTTAAACAGTATGGTTCATTTGATATTTTTAAGTCTGAGTTTATTAATAGTGCGAACAAACTAGTTGGTTCTGGTTATACTTTCTTAGTATATAAAGATGGTTCATTTGATATTATTAACTTACCTAATCAAGAGAATCCATATACTTATAATTATACACCATTAATAGCCTTAGATCTTTGGGAGCATGCTTACTACTTAACATATTATAATGATAGAGCTTTATACATTAATAATTTCTTTAGAATTATAAACTTTGATTATGCCAATACTTTATATGAAAAAATTAAGTAAAAATAAATTGAATAAAAGCAAATATAAAGTAAAGAAGAAACAAGCTAGAAAAAAGAGTAAGAAACTTAATAAAATTGTAGATAGAAGAAAGGATAATATTGGCATAATAATTAAAAGAAGATATAAAATTATAATTGTATTAATATCTATATTAATGTTAGGTTTAATTGCAAAACTTGTATACATGCAAGTTATAAAGTATGATGATTATAAAGTAGAATTAAAGAGGCTTACTAAAAGAATAGTAGATGGTCCTAGTACTCCTAGGGGTAGAATATATGATAGAAATGGTAAAATACTTGTTGATAATGAAGCGGTTAAGACTATATCATATAGGAAGCAGAGTATGGTTACATCTAAAGAAGAGATTGCTCTTGCTTATAAACTAGGTAATTATATTGATGTAGATTATACTAAGTTAACTGATGATGCACTTAGAACTTTCTGGGTAAAAACTAATTTAAAGAAGGCTAGAGCGAAAATAAAGAATAGTGAATGGCAGAAAGTTAAAGAGCGTAAAATGACTAGTGATGAGATATATGCACTAGAAAAAAAGAGAGTAACTGATGCAGAAATAGAAGCACTAACTGATGATGATAGAGAGGCTGCATATATTTACTTTTTGATGAACAAAGGTTATTCTTATGCAGAGAAAACTATTAAGAATGATGGAGTCACTGACGAGGAGTTTGCGCGTGTTGCGGATGCACTTCCTGAACTTCCTGGAATTGATACTAAACTTGATTGGCAAAGAAGTTATCCTTATGGTGATACTTTAAAAGCAATCATGGGTAAGGTGTCTACTAGTGAAAATGGTATTCCATCAGAACTTAAAAAAGATTATTTAGCTAAAGGTTATGCACTTACTGATAGAGTGGGTACTAGTTATTTAGAGTATCAATATGAAGATTACTTAAAGGGCAAGAAGTCAACATATGAAATTATGAATGATGGTACTTATAAAGAGATAAAAAAAGGTACTCGTGGTAATGATTTGGTATTATCTATTGATATTGATTTGCAAATACAGATAGAGTCTATTATTACAGAAGAGTTACTTGCTGCAAAAACTGAACCTAATACCGAATATTTTTCTAAAACATTTGTAATTATAACTGATCCAAATACAGGTGAGATACTAGCTATGGCTGGTAAGAGAGTTGTAAATAATGAAGATGGTAGTTTAGGGGTTGTTGATTATGCTCCAGGAATTATTACATCATCAGTAACTCCAGGCTCAGTAGTTAAAGGTGCATCACATATTGTAGGTTATAATACTGGCGCACTTAAAATTGGAGAAGTTCGTAATGATGAATGTATTAAGATTGCAGCAACTCCACTTAAGTGTTCATTCCATACTTATGGAATGATTGATGATATTCAAGCATTAAAGTACTCATCTAATACATATCAATTCCAAACAGCTATTAAAGTAGGAAAGGGTACTTATATTTATGATGGGCCACTTAAAATAGATACAACTGCATTTGATACTTATAGAAATACATTTAAAGAGTTTGGATTAGGTACTAAAACTGGAATAGACTTACCTAATGAAGCATTAGGATATAAAGGAGAAAATACTTTGTCAGGATATTTATTAGATTTCTCTATTGGTCAGTATGATACTTATACACCAATTGAGTTATCACAATATATATCTACAATTGCGATGAATGGTAAAAGAATTAGACCTCATCTACTTAAGGAGGTATATGATGGTACTACTAATGATGCATTATCAAAAAAGATTTATACATTTGAAACTGATGTATTAAATATAGTAGATACTAAACAGGAATACTTAGATAGGGTACATGAGGGATTTAAACAAGTAGTAGATGCTGGTGGTACCGGTAGTGGATATGTAGAATACTTTAGAAATGCTGCTGGTAAGACTGGTACTGCTGAAAGTTTTATTGATTCTGATTTGGATGGTAAGATAGATACTGAAACTATTTCTGCGTCGTTTGCGGGTTATGCACCAAGTGATGCGCCTCGTGTAACATTTACCGTAATATCTCCAGATGTAGCTGGACCAAATACTGATTATAATGGAATGTCTAAGGTAAATATGCGAATAACTAAAAAAATTACCGAAAAATACTTTGAATTTTATCAATAATCTGTTATAATATAGTAGCGTTTTTTAAGAAGGAGGCAATTTATATGGCAAAAAAGGGAGAAGCAAGACAAAGAATAACTTTAAAATGTACTGAATGTAAAGAACAAAACTATCGTACAGAAAAGAACAAAAGAAATACTACTGATAAGTTAGAATTAAATAAATTCTGTCCAAGATGTAGAAAAACTACTCTTCATAAAGAAGAAAAATAAGATAGGTAAATAAAGGAGTTACTATGATAAATGTAAACGATATTAAAAATGGGATGACTATTTTGTTTGAAGGTAATATCTATACAGTATTAGAATTTTCTCATGTTAAACCTGGTAAAGGTGCAGCATTTGTTCAAGCAAAGTTAAAAAACTTAAGAACTGGTTCTATTATAGAGAAAAGATTTAATTCAGGTGTTAAGTTAGAAAAAGCTATGATTGAAAAAGTTGGGATGCAATATTTATATGCAAGTGGTGATAATTATAACTTCATGAATATGGAAACATATGAACAAATAGATTTAACTAAAGAACAATTAGGTGATAATGTATCATATTTAAAAGAAGGATTAGATGTATTGCTTTCATTTTATGAAGGAGAATTACTTGGTATTATTATGCCTGAAAAAGTAGAACTTGAAGTTATTGAAACAGAACCTGCGGTAAAAGGCAATACTGCAACTAATGCAACTAAAGATGCAAAATTAGAAACAGGTCTTGTTGTTAGAGTTCCATTATTTATTGAACAAGGTGAAAAAATAGTAGTATATACTGCAGATGGAAAGTACGCATCTCGTGCATAAATCAAGATTTTCTTGATTTTTTTATATTGCAAATAATTTAAATATTATGTATAATTTAAATTGTAGGAGGATGTATATGAAGTATTGTTCAAATTGTGGAGCAGAGGTTAATGAAAATGCAGCTGTGTGTGTAAAATGTGGATTTGCTTTAAAATCAAATGAAGTTTCATCCACAGGTAATGTGCAACAACAAAGTTCAAATGCTAGCATGATATTAGGTATTCTTGCAGTAGTATTTGGTGCGATTGCATTTTTACTAGTAATTGCTGTTCAAAGTTATTTAACTACTACTTATGATGGAAGAATCCAGAGATTAGCTACTAATTTTGAAAGTACAAGACTTGGACTTATGATTTTATTTGTAACTGTTCCAGGAATTTTAGCTGTTATTGGTTTTATTCTAGGATTAACTAATAAGGTAAAAGGTGGTGCTAAAACAGCTGGCATTGTTTTAAATGCAATAGCTTTAGTTCTATGTATAATAATGATATTAATCATTCAAGGACTATAATTTAATTATAGTTTTTGTTTGCCTTTTTATAATCTTTATTATATAATCTTATTAGATAGAGGTGCTTATGAAAAAGAATAATAGTGGTTTTACATTAATTGAGATTACTGCTGTAGTATTAATACTTGGCGTAATATTTCTAATTTCATTTCCAACGTTAGAGAGACTTATGAAAAAAAGTGAACAGGATAAAGATACGTATAATGAAGAAAATATTATTATGGCTGCTAAAACGTATTTAAATATGCATAGTAATGAGTATGAGTTTACTGATGGAACTGATATAGAGATAAATCTTACTAAACTAGTTGAAGATGATTTAATAGATGATAATGATTATGAAGAATCTGATAAAGTAGTATGTCATATTAATGGTAATGATAAAGAATGTAGTGTAGTTATAGAATAGAAGTGATTTATTATGAGTAAAATTAGACCTTTTGTTAAGTGGGCTGGTGGAAAAAGACAGATTATTGATAAATTAATTAAGTATGCTCCAAAGAAGTTTAATAAGTATTATGAGCCTTTTGTTGGGGGAGGGGCTTTTTTATTTGAGTTAGAACCTAAGTATGCAGTTATTAATGATTATAATATAGAACTTATTAATGTTTATAATTGTATTAAGGATAAGAATAAGTATAAAAAAGTACTAAAGATATTAGATGATTATGAGATTAAGAATTCAAAAGAGTTTTATTATGAGATAAGAAATATGGATAGAGATAAAAGTTTATATAATAAGTTATCAGATATAGAAAAATGTGCGCGAACTATATATTTAAATAAAGCATGTTTTAATGGACTTTATAGAGTAAACAGTAAAAATGAGTTTAATGTACCTTTTAATCAAAAAGAAAAGGTAAATACATATGATAAAGATAATGTTGAATTAATAAGTTTATATTTACGAAATAACGATATAACTATACTAAATGGAGACTTTGAGGATGCAGTAAAGAGTGCGAAAGCAAATGATTTTATATACTTTGATCCTCCATATGATTCTGATACAGATACATTTACTAGTTATACCAATAATGGTTTTAATAGAGATGATCAAATTAGATTAAGTGAAGTATTTAAAAAATTAGATAAAAAAGGATGCTATGTAATGTTATCTAATCATAATACAAAACTTATTAATGAACTGTATAGAGATTATAATATACATGTAATAATGGCAAAAAGAAATATTAATTCTAATGGTAAAGGTAGAGGAACAATAGAAGAAGTTATAATAACTAACTATTAAAAAAGGAAATTAGTTAGTTTTGTTGTATAATAATTATAGGGGGAATTATATATGCATTATTATAATGATAGTGATTTTAAACTTATTTTAGGCGATTCATTTAAAGAATTAAAGAGTATTGATGAAAAAAGCATTGATATGGTATTTGCAGATCCACCTTATTTTTTATCAGGAGATGGAATCACTTGTAGTGGTGGCAAAATGGTCTGTGTAAATAAAGGTGACTGGGATAAAAAAATATCTGTTAAGGAAAAGCACGAATTTAATAAGAAATGGATTAAAGAATGTAAAAGAATTCTTAAAGATAATGGAACTATTTGGATTAGTGGAACATTACACAATATTTATTCTATTGGTGAGGCTTTAGAAGAAGAAGGGTTTAAAATTATAAATAATATTACTTGGAGAAAGCTTAACCCACCACCTAATATTAGTTGTAGGGCATTCACACATTCAACCGAAACAATTATTTGGGCTAAAAAAGATATTAAAAACAATAAGCACAAGTTTAACTATAATGATATGAAGGAATTAAATGGCGGTAAACAGATGAAGGATGTTTGGGAAATGTCTCTTACTAAACCAAGTGAAAAAAAACATGGCAAACATCCAACGCAGAAACCCATTGCTTTACTTGAAAGAATAATTTTAGCATCAACTAATGAAGGAGATTTAATACTTGATCCTTTTAACGGAAGTGGTACTACTGGGATTGTTGCCCACATGTTAAATAGAAGATATATAGGTATAGATAATGTGCAAGAATATTTAGATTTAACAATTAGGAGGTACGAAAGTGAAAAAGAGTTTTAAAAATTTTATGGATAGCATGATTAATGATATTGCAGACTATAAATATTATGTTAATTTTGAAAAGGTATATAGTAATGTTGATAAGATTAAAGTTGAGTTAAATATTTTGAATTCATTAATTGGAAGCCAAAATATAGAAGAGAAATTTAAAAACTTGGTTTTAAAATATCCGGATACATTAGAATGTATACCTATTTTGCTTGCAGTTAGATCTACTGAAGTATATGTGAAAACAGAAATTAAGGAATACTTATATAATTTTAGAACTATTATTTATTCTATGGATGATTATATTAAATTTATGCGAGAGACTGGACTATTTGATTTATTACGAAACCATATAATTAACAATTTATATGATTATGTATTGGGTGTTGAAGTTGGACTTGATACTAATGCTCGTAAAAACAGAACTGGAGACACAATGGAAGATTTAGTAGAATCATATATTATAAATGCTGGATATAAATATAATGTTGATTACTTTAAGGAGATGTATCTTAATGAAATAGAGGATAAATGGCATATTGATTTAAGCAGTATATCTGCAAATAATGTATCTACCAAAAGATTTGATTTTGTTATAAAAACTGATAAGTGTATTTATATAATAGAGTCAAATTTTTATTCAACATCTGGCTCTAAATTAAATGAAACTGCGAGAAGTTATAAAATGATAGCGTTAGAATCTAAAGATATTGAAGGGGTTAAATTTATTTGGATAACGGATGGAAAAGGATGGAGAAATGCTACACATAATTTAGAGGAAACTTATAATGTAATGGATACTTTATATAATATAAATGATTTAGATAACGGAGTATTGGAAAGATTGTAAAAACAATTATAAAATGTAGAAAAAAGTAATCATATTACTTTTTTTCATGTTAAAATAAATATTGGTGATTTAAATGGATTCTAAGCTTAGATTATTAATAGATAGTTTGAAATTAAATAATTATGACAGTTACTTTACAGATGGTAGACTAATATCTATTATAGGTAATAGTACTCATTCTAAATATATATTTAATATTGAACTTAAAAGTAATCTTCCTATTAATATTTATGATGAATTATATAGTAATTTAGTAAGTTACTACAAAGACTTACATATTTCGCTTAATGTAAGTGTAAGTGATATAAATACTAAATATATAAATGAATATTTTGAATACTTTATTAATAGGTATAGTAAGAAGTGTCCAATGCTATCGATGTTTTTAGATGATAAATTAGATGTAAGTGTAAATTTAATTAAGATATTTGTGTCATCAAAAGCTGAATTAGATAAGTTTGAAAGTATTAAAGATAAATTAATTAGTAATTTTAAGAGTGCAGGATATGATATTAATATTAGTGCGGTTATAGATGAAGAATTAAGTAAAGAAATATCTCGTGAAATTACAAATAGTATAGAGGCAAATAGTTATGTATCTAAAGAGAGAATGGATAAAAAAGATGAGGTAATAGAAGAAGTTAATACTTATAAAAAGAAATATACACCAAAACCTATTGAAACAGTAGATGATGAAAGAGCTATTTTAGGTAGAATAATAGATACAACACCAGTTAGGTTAGATACATTAAACGGTGTACAGAATAATGTAACAGTAGAAGCTAATATATTTGGAATTGATGTTAGAGAAACTAGAACTGATCTTAGAATAGTTACTTTAAAGATTACTGATTATACTGATAGTATGTATGCGAAAATTTTTATTCATGGTGAAGAAGAAACTAATCGAGTTACTAAATTACTTAAAACGGGAAAATTCTATAAATTTAGAGGAAACATCAAAGATGATAAATACTCAGGCGAAGATTCATTAGTTATTAATGATATTAATACAAGTGATAGAGTAATTGAAACAAGAATAGATGATGCACCTATAAAACGTGTAGAGTTACATGCTCATACTATGATGAGTCAAATGGATGGAGTAGTAGATGCGGTTAAGCTTTGTAAAACAGCACGTGCTTGGGGACATAAGGCAATTGCGATTACTGATCATAACGGAGTTCAAGCATATCCTGGTGTATACCATTATGTTTGTGATGTAAATAAGAACTTAAAAGAAGGTGAAGTTCCTTTTAAAGCCATATATGGGACTGAGCTTACTATGATTGATGATAGTGTAAAAATTGTGCTTCGTCCTAATGATAGCAAACTACTTGACAATACTTATGTAATATTTGACTTGGAAACTACTGGTTTTAATGCTGGTGGAGCTGACTCTATTATAGAAATTGGTGCGGTTAAGTTATCTCACGGTAATATCATTGAAAAATATGATGAATTAATTAATCCAGGTAGAAGTTTACCAAACCGTATTACAGAACTTACAGGTATTACGGATAAAATGCTTGAGGGAAAATGTAATGAGGAAGAAGCTGTAAAAAAGTTTATGGAGTGGGTAGGAGACTATCCTATGGTTGCTCATAATGCTAAGTTTGATACTTCATTTATGGAAATGGCTTATAAGAAATATAATTTAGGTGTGTTTAGTAATACAGTAATTGATACATTGGAACTATCTCGTACAATGGATACTGGATATGCAAGGCATAGTTTATCAATGCTTGTTAAAAGATATAATGTGGAGTTTGATGAAGATTCTCATCACCGTGGAGACTATGATGCAGAGGCTACCGGTTTAGTATTTCATAAAATGTTGCAAAAACTAGATTCACTTAATTTTGAGAAAATTAGTGACTTAGATAGACTTGTTGAAAAAGATGAAATATATAAGTATGGCCGTGCGCATCATGTAAATATTCTAGTTAAAAATAAAGTAGGATTAAAGAATTTATTTAGGATAGTGAGTCTTGCTAATACAACTTATTTACACAAAACACCTCGAATACTTCGTAGTAAACTAGATGAACTTAGAGAAGGTTTACTTATTGGTAGTGGGTGTTATGAAGGAGAAGTGTTTGTTGAGGCACGTAGTAAGAGTGAAGAAGAAATTACTAATATAATTAATTTTTATGATTATATAGAGGTGCAACCACCCGAGGTGTATGATCACCTACTGCAAACGGGAGATTTCGACTCAAAGAGTGAACTATTAGAACATATTAGGAAAATAGTCAAATTATCTGAAGCAGCAGGTAAAATAGTTGTAGCAACTGGGGATGTACATCAATTAAATAGAGAAGATAAAATATATCGTGAAGTAATTGTCAACCAAAAAGTACCTGGTGGAGGTAGACATCCACTTGCTAAAAGAGATATTAAAAGTATTCCTTCTCAGCACTTCCGTACAACACGTGAGATGCTAGAAAATTTTGAATTTTTAGGTGATGATAAGGCTTATGAATTGGTTGTAACTAATACTAATAAGATAGCTGATATGATTGATATAATTGAAGTAATTATTGAAACTGGAGGAGTACCTTTTTCGCCTAAGATTGATAAGTCAGTTGAAACTGTGACCACTTTAGTTTACACTAAAGCTAGTTCTTGGTATGGTGATCCACTTCCTATTAATATTGAAGAAAGAATAGCTAAAGAATTATATGGAGATGCTGTACTTAATAGTATTAAAGAAATATTAGATGAAGAAGGTAATTTATCTGGTGATGATTATGAAAAAGAAGCATTTAGAAGATTGCATGCAGTAATACTTGAAGGATTTGATAGTGTAAAGGCATTAGTTCGACAAAATGTAGAAAAACATAACCAACTTGAGGGTGATGAATTAGAAAAAAAAGTCAAAAAAACTTTAGGTGGTATTATCGGTGGTGGGTTTGATGTAATATATTTAATTGCCCAAAAACTTGTTAAACATTCTAATGATGAAGGCTATTTAGTTGGTTCTCGTGGTTCGGTTGGGTCTAGTTTTGTTGCAACAATGATGGGTATAACTGAGGTAAATCCACTTCCTGCTCACTATAGATGTTTAAAATGCAAGTATAGTATATTTACAGATGATTCTGGTGAGGCACTAGGTAAGGAATATTCAAGCGGTTTTGACTTACCAGATAAAGTATGTCCTAATTGTAAAGAAGCGTTATATAAAGATGGACAAGACATGCCTTTTGCGACTTTCTTAGGATTTAATGCTGATAAGGTACCAGATATAGATCTTAACTTCTCTGATTTAAATCAAGCATCTGCGCACGAATATACTAAGGTATTGTTTGGTGTTGATAATGTTTATCGAGCAGGTACTATTGGTACGGTTGCTGAAAAGACGGCGTTTGGTTTTGTAAAAGGTTATTGTGAAGATAAAAATATTTTAATGAATACTGCTGAAGTTGAAAGAATAGCAGCAGGTTGTACGGGTGTTAAAAGAACTACCGGACAACATCCAGGTGGTATAGTAGTTATTCCGGGATATATGGATGTATTTGATTTTACGCCTTTTCAGTATCCAGCTGACGATATAAACTCGGCATGGCGAACAACACACTTTGATTACCATGCCATTGATCAAGATGTATTGAAACTAGATATTTTGGGTCACTCTGATCCAACACAATTACGTATGTTACAAGATTTATCGGGAATGGATGTTACAACTGTTCCTCTTGATGATAAAGAAACTATGGATATATTTTTGTCCCCTAAACCTTTAGGAGTAACAAAAGAACAGATTATGAATGAGACTGGTACTCTAGGTATTCCAGAGTTTGGAACTCCATTTACGATAGGGATGCTTGTTGATACTAAACCAACTACATTCTCAGAACTTATTAAAATATCAGGGTTATCACATGGAACTGATGTATGGCTTGGTAACGCACAAGAATTAATTAGAAATAAAGTTGTACCATTTAAGGAAGTAATAGGATGTCGTGATGATATAATGGTTTATCTTATGTATCATGGAGTAGAGCCTATTAAGGCATTTAAAATAATGGAATTTGTTCGTAAAGGGAGAGCATCAAAAGACCCTGAAACTTGGAAACAACACGTTGCACTTATGCAAAAAGCTGGAATTGATGCATGGTTTATTGATTCTTGTGGCAAGATTAAGTATATGTTTCCAAAAGCTCATGCTGCGGCATATGTAATTAGTGCATTTAGAATTGCCTGGTTTAAAGTGCATATGCCTGCTTTATACTATGCAACATATTTTTCTGCACGTATTACTGATTATGATATTGAAGTTATGATTAAGGGGTACAGTGTGATTAAAGCAAGAATGGAAGAGATTGTTAATAAAGGATACGAGGCAACTAATAAGGAGTCATCTATTTTAGAAACATTAAAGCTTGCCTTAGAAGCAACTGCTCGTGGTATTAAATTTTTACCAATTGACTTAAATGAGAGTGAAGCAACTACATTTAGAGTAAAAAGTGATACTGAAATATATCCACCATTCTCATCAATTGATGGCTTAGGTGATACGGTTGCAAAAAATATAGTTGAAGAACGTAAGAAGAAAGATTATTTAAGCATTGAAGAAGTACAGAAAAGAGCTAAAGTATCTGCAACTCTTATTGATAAAATGCGTTCAATGGGAATATTTGATGGTATGGAAGAATCCAATCAATTAAGCCTATTTTAATCAAGAAATTATAAGTTTTCTTGTTTTTTTTGATAAAAAAGGAAATTTGAAAGTTTTGTTGTATATTATATATAGGACGATAAAAAAGATACTATATATGGAGAGAGACTTTTGTAGAAAAAGTTGTAATTCAAAATGAATAAAAAGGAAAAAGGTAAGTATATATACTAGAAAACTTAAAGATGGAAAGTTATTCTTATGCTAGTATATAGATGTTTAAAAAAATAATTTATTGATGCTAGTATATCATTAGGTATACAAAACAATTAAAAATCATTAGAATTATTGTAGATTATTATAAAAAACTATGTTATACTAAAAATGCAAATGAGTTGTTTAAATTTGAATGTGTAATAGGCTCAATAACATTGTTACTTTGTATAAAATAGCAGGTAGTGATGTTGCATTAAAGTATATTGGTTATAATGCGGGCAACTATAGTAAAGATGATATTATATTTATTGCTCGCCTTGATACATATAGAAAAATTATAATGTCATAACACTATTTATAATTATATATAATATAAAGGAGGAAATATGTTAGAATTAAAAAATGTTACTAAAGTTTATAAAACTGCGGGTTTAACTCAAAAAGCACTTGATAAGGTTAGTATTAAGTTTAGGGATAATGAGTTTGTATCTATATTAGGTCAATCTGGTAGTGGTAAAACTACTATGTTAAATATAATAGGTGGTCTTGATAGATACACTAGTGGTGATTTAATTATTAATGGAATAAGTACTAAGAAATATAAAGATAAAAACTGGGATACATATCGTAATCATAAAGTAGGATTTGTATTTCAAAGTTATAATCTAATATCACATCAAACTGCTTTATCTAATGTAGAACTTGCTTTAACTTTATCAGGAGTAGGTAAAAAAGAAAGAAGAAAAAGAGCAATTGATGCCCTTAAAAAAGTGGGACTTAAGGATCATATTCATAAGAAGCCTAGTGAAATGTCAGGTGGACAGATGCAACGTGTTGCGATAGCTAGAGCTCTAGTTAATAATCCTGATATATTACTTGCTGATGAGCCAACTGGTGCCTTAGATTCTAAAACTAGTGTTCAGATTATGGATTTATTAAAAGAAATAGCTAAAGATAGATTAGTTATTATGGTTACGCATAATCCAGAACTTGCTGATAAATATTCGACTAGAATAGTTAAGTTAAAAGATGGTGTAATTACTGATGATTCTAATCCTTATACTGATAAAGAAGATAATAAAGATACATCAATTGGTAAGAAAACATCAATGTCATTCTTAACAGCTTTGAGTCTTAGTTTAAATAACTTAATGACTAAGAAAGCAAGAACATTTTTAACTGCTTTTGCCGGTTCTATTGGTATTATTGGTATTGCTTTAATACTTAGTTTATCTAATGGTGTATCTAATTATATCAATGAAAAAGAAGAAGAAGCTTTGTCTAATTATCCACTAACTATAGAGAAGAATTCTATGGATATGGCATCAATGATGATATCTATGATGAAGACTAAAAGTAAACATTATGATGATGATAAAATACGTTCTAATAATGTACTTAATGACTTACTTACTTCATTTAAAGTAAAAGTTAATAATTTAAAAGATTTTAAAGTTTATTTAGATAGTAATAAAAGTTTAAATAAGTATGCTAATGATATACAGTATGGATATGACCTTGATATAAACTTATTTACTAAAGATGTAGATGGAAATACTTTAAAAGTAAATCCTACTAATATTTATGAAGATTTAGGAATAATTAGTCAGTTTATGCAATTTTCTGATAATAATAATGTATTTACAGAGTTATTTAATAGTGATAAGTTATTACTTGATAATTATGATTTAGTAGCTGGTAATTTACCTAAAAACTATAATGAAGTAGTAGTAATGATAGATTCTAATAATGAGATTAGTGATTATACTTTATATGCATTAGGATTAAAAAGCAAGAGTGAACTAGAAGATATGGTTAAAAAGAGTGAGGCTGGGGAAGATGTTAAATCTAATCTAGAAGAATATAACTATGATGATTTATTAGGACTTAGTTATAAGTTAGTATTTAATAGTGATTACTATGTATTAGAAAATGGTATTTGGATTGATAAATCAAATAATAATGATTATATAAATAATTTATATAATAGTGCAGAAACTATTAGAGTAGTAGGTATTATAAAAGCACATGAGAATACTTCTTTAACTACTACTGGTGCGATTGGTTATACTAAAGAATTAACTAATTATGTTATTGATAAAGTTAATAATAGTGAAATAGTTAAAGCACAAAAAGATAATCCAAATATAAATGTATTTACTGGCAAGTCTTTTGATGATATAAATATTAGTATTGATCCTAGTATTTATACATTAAGTGAATCAGAGATTAAAGCATATATTGAAAATATAATGGATACTAAAAGTACTTATGAAGATAATTTAAAGAAATTAGGGGTAGTAGATACTACTAACCCTGATACAATAAATATTTATCCTAAAGACTTTAAATCAAAAGATAATATAGTAGATATTATAGATAAATATAATGAAGGTAAAACCGATAGTGATAAAATAACATATACAGATACAGTGGGTATGATGATGAAGAGTGTTACATCTATTGTAAACATTATAAGTTATGTACTTATTGCATTTGTTGGAATATCACTTGTAGTATCTAGTATTATGATAGGTATTATTACATATATTTCTGTGCTTGAAAGAAGAAAAGAAATAGGTATTCTAAGAGCAATTGGAGCACGTAAGAAAGATATATCTAGAGTATTTAATGCTGAGGCAATAATAGAAGGATTAGCTGCAGGTATACTTGGTATATTAATTACACTATTATTATCTCTATTAGGTAATATAATAGTATCACATGTACTCGATGTAGATAACATAATGCACTTAGAATTATCTAATGCAATAATATTAATTCTAATAAGTGTATTATTAACATTTATAGCAGGGCTTGTTCCATCTAGAATTGCAAGTAAGAAAGATCCTGTAATCGCACTTAGAGAGGAATAATAGTATTTGTTTAATTTGTAGATTATGAAAATGAGAATAGACAATATTCTTTTTTTCTGCTATCATGTCTTAAAGAAGTAGGTGATATTATGCCAGAATTACCAGAGGTAGAAACAGTAAAAAATACATTAAAAAAACATGTATTGGGGAAAAAAATAATTAGTGTTGATGTATTTTATAATATGATTGATAAGCCAGATATAGAAACATTTAAAAAATTGGTTAAAAATCAGACTATTATAGATATAAAACGTCGTGGTAAATTTTTAATGTTTGAACTTGATGACTATTATTTGCTTAGCCATCTTAGAATGGAAGGGAAATACTTTATTGATGGAAGTATTACGCGGCATGATCATGTTATATTTCATTTTGATAAGGGTTTTCTTAAATACAATGATACAAGAAAGTTTGGAAGAATGTATTTAGTTGAGAAAGATAAAGTATATATGGAAAAACCATTATCTTGCTTAGGTTTAGAACCATGGGATACTAATTTAACAAGTGATTATTTAATGGAGAAACTAAAAAATAAAAGGTTACCAATAAAAAGCATATTGTTAGATCAAAGTATAATTACAGGAATTGGTAATATATATGCAGATGAAATACTTTTTAAAAGTAATATTAATCCTTTAAAAAAGGGTAACAATATCAATTTAACTGAAAGTAATAATATAATTAAATATACTCGTGATATATTAGAGCGGGCAATTAAGTTAGGTGGTACAACGATTAAGAGTTATGAATCATCTCGTGGAGTACACGGCAGATTTCAAAATAATTTGCTTGTTCATAATCATGAAGGAGATAAATGTCCCAATTGTAATAGTATTATTATTAAGATTAAGATTAATGGTAGAGGAACATACTATTGTCCAAAATGTCAAAAATAAGGTGGAATATGAGCAAATATATACTAGATTTGATAAATAATAATGAAGATTTATTTATTAGAGATTTTAAAAAGATTATAGGTGATTTATCTAAAGAGGATATAATAAATATGTTTACAAAGTCTAGGATTATTAAAGTGATAATTAATAATAATTTATTTTATAATAATTTGGATATACTTAGTAAAAAAATTGATGCTGGTTATATTAAAACAGTTATTGATATAATGTCTAGGTATAATAAAGATTACGTATTAACTAATAAGTATAAGTTATTTAATTATTATTTTAGTTATTATTTTTATCGTGAATATATAGATTATTGTATTGATAATTTTAATATAGATATCAAAGATATTATTAATTATATTAAAGATAATAGTGTTAAACTTAAAAGTAATGATTTGATGAGTTATTTATTAAGCTATGGTTATGAAGATATAGTTAATGATAATATAGACATGTTTATAAATAATTCTGTATGTCTTATGGAGTTAAAAAAAGATATTATGAATTTAAGAATGAATGTAGATAATATATTAATAAATAGAGTAAATAGTCGCATGGATAATAATATAGATATTGTATTAGAAGAGATTATATCTACAAGATTTGATTATGATAAATTTGGTAAAGAAAGGATACTTCCTTACTTAAAACGAATAATATATGAACTTTGTGAACAAGAAAAAGTTAATTATCACGATATTAAGTATGTTGGTGGAGGAGACTTTTCATCTTGTTTTAAAATAGGGCATAAGTATTTTAAAATAGGAGATAAGCGCCGTACATTTTATATAAAGAATAACAAACGATTATTACAACCATTAAGGAGAGAAGAGATTAAAACATTAAATGATGAGTTTATGTTTACACTAGAAATAAATGAGGAAGTTGACACAAATAATATTACAGATAATGATGTTTACTTAGTTTATAAAGAACTTAGAAAACAGGGAATTATTTGGACAGATCCTAAAAAAGCAAATCTTGGAAGACTAATTAAGGATAATAAAATATATTATGATGGTATTGATATGGTTGATAAAGTTGGAACTGGTTTTTTAACTGATTCTTCCTGTACATTAAAAGCTGGAGAACTAGTTATTATAGATACAGATTTTATTTATGATGAGGATGACTTGGATTATTTAAATCATACTACTGATTTATGGACTTATTTTGAACAAAGGTATCAAGAAGAATTGTTTATGAGTAATATAAAGAAATAAAAAGTAATTTTCTCAAAAATTGCTTTTTATTTTCTAAAATATTGTGTATAATTGAGTAAGGTGATTCTGATGAAGGGAATTAGTAAAAAAGTAGTTGAGTCAATATCAAAAATCAAAAAAGAACCTAAGTGGATGAGAGATTTTAGAGTTAATTCATATCTTAAATTTGAAGAACTCGCTAATCCAATTTTTGGACCTATGCTTGATATTGATTTTGATGATATAACATATTATAAGAAAGTAACTGATAAAGTTAAGAGAAGTTGGGATGATGTACCTAAAGATGTAAAAGATACATTTGATAAACTTGGTATACCTGATGCAGAGAAAAAGTATTTAGCTGGTGTTGGAGCTCAGTATGAAAGTGAAGTAGTATATCACAATATGATTAAAGAATTAGAGGATAAAAATGTAATATTTTGTGATACTGATACGGCTCTTAAAAAATACCCTGATATATTTAAAGAATACTTTAATAAACTAGTTAAGTATGATGAAAATAAATATACTGCTTTAAATGGTGCGGTATGGAGTGGTGGAACATTTATCTATATTCCACCTCATACTCACTTAGATAGACCACTTCAAAGTTATTTTAGAATTAATAGTAAGAACATGGGACAGTTTGAAAGAACTATTATTGTAGTTGATGAATATTCTACTCTGCACTATATGGAAGGATGTACTGCTCCAACATATACAACTGATTCATTGCATGCTGCAGTAGTTGAGATATATGTAAAAAAGGGTGCGAAATGTAGATATACAACAATACAGAATTGGGCTAATAATGTTTATAATTTAGTTACTAAAAGAGCTATAGTAGAAGAATTTGGATTAATGGAATGGATTGATGGTAATATTGGTTCAAGAGTTAATATGAAATATCCTGCCTGTATATTAAATGGAGAGTATGCAAATGGTAGGTGTATTTCTATTGCAGTAGCTAAAGATAATCAGGTACAGGATGCAGGGGCAAAAATGATTCATCTTGCTCCTCACACAAAAAGTGATATCATAAGTAAAAGTATCGCTGTTAGTGGTGGTGATGCGACATATCGTGGTTGGGTTAAAATTACTGATAAGGCCGAACACTCTAAAGCAATGGTTAAGTGTGATACAATAATCCTAGATAGCGATTCTAAAAGTGATACTATACCTAAAAATATTGTATCTAATAATACATCTAGCCTAAACCATGAAGCAACCGTTGCTAGAATTAGTCAGGATAAACTATTCTATTTAATGAGTAGAGGAATTAGTGAAGAGAGAGCTAAAGAATTAATAATTATGGGTTTTATAGAAAGGTTTAGAGAAGAACTTCCAATGGAATATGCTGTAGAATTAAACGCTTTATTAAAAAATTACTTCTGATACGTTTTTTCAAAAATAGTTTATAAAAAAATACTACATTTTAAAATTTACTTGTAGTATTTTTATTATGGCAAAAAATAGAGTGTAGATTTTTAAAAAACGTCATTTGCAATCCCAAAAATCATCTGTTAATATACACTCTTGAAAGGAGAGATTGTATGTTAAATCAAGCTGTAGTTGTAGGTAGAATTGTTAGAGAACCTGAAGTAAAAAAGACTGAAAATGGTAATGCTGTATCTAACATTACTCTAGCTGTACCACGTGAATTTAAAAATCCAAAGGGCGAATATGATACTGATTTCATTAATTGTGTTCTTTGGAAAGGTGTAGCTGAAAGTACTGCTTCTTATTGCCAAAAAGGTGATTTAGTTGGTGTACGTGGTCGTATTCAAACTAGAAACTATGAATACAACAATGAGAAAAGACAGGCAGTTGAATTAGTTGCTGAAAAAGTAACATTTCTAACTGGCAAGCATCCCGATGTAGAAGAGTAATTCTACATCTTTTGGGATAATTAATTATTATAGAAAGGATATATGTATGAAAAAATTTTATAAAGGAAGATCTGATATAGTATTTAAATCTGTTTTTACAAAGAAGAGTAATTGGGATTTGCTTAAAAAGTTGATTGAAGAATCAATAAATATGGAAGTTGAAATACTTGAGGTTAAGGCTAATGAATTACCTAAAAAAAGTATATATGAAAGAGGTAAAATATTAGATGTATTAGTAGCTACTGAAGTAGGTGAAGTAAACATTGAACTTAATTCTTACTCAAATAAGTATTTACATAGAAGAAATGCTTCTTATATATTTACTAGATATTCTAGTTCTGTTCCAGCTGGCGGTGATTATAGTAAAATGAATAATTTTATTCAGATTAATTTAACTTATTCCGGTGATTATGATGTAGCAGAATGTTCTTGCTATAAATTAGTAGAAGTAACAAGAGGTGAAGAGTATATTGATAACTTGACTATTTATGAATTTAATTTGCAGAAAATTAAGGAATCGTGGTATAATGGAGATAGAAAACACAATCTTATGGCTTTATTAGATGCTGATTCTAAAGAGCTAGATAATATGTCTAAAGGAGATTATGCTATGAATAAGTTCAAGAATGAAGTAAAAGAATTAAATAAAGGACTAGGGGATATTCAATTTATGGATCCTGATGATGATGCAGAAGTTATTATGAATACAATTATTTCTGCAGAAAAAGAGAAGGCAGCAGAAGAAGGCATGAGAATAGGTTTGGAACAGGGCTTAAAACAAGGTATTGAACAAGGTATTGAACAAGGTATTGAACAAGGTATTGAACAAGGTATTGAACAAGGTATTGAACAAGGTATTGAACAAGGTATTGAACAAGGTATCGAAAAAGGTATCGAACAAGGCATCGAACAAGGTACCCGTCAAGGTATTGAGCAAGGTCTAGAACAAGGACGCAAAGCATTGTTAGAAACTGCTAGAAATCTGAAAGATATGGGTATGAGTGTTTCTGATATTTCAAAAGCTACTGGACTAAGTGAAGATGTAGTTGAAAGTATAAGGTAAAATAATGCATTCTATTAAACAGGAGTGATAAAGTGGAATTTATAAATTATAGTAAGTGTTCAACGTGTAAGAAAGCAAAAGATTTTTTAGATAGTAATAATATAAAATATGTTGATAGACAAATTAAAGATAATAATCCTAGTTATGATGAGATTAAGAATTAGATAAATAAATATAATGTTAGTATAAGAAAATTATTTAATACTAGTGGTATTTTATATAGAGAAATGAATTTGAAAAACAAGTTAGGTAACATGTGTGTCGATGATAAAATTCGTTTATTATCAACTGATGGCATGCTTATTAAAAGACCTATTTTAGTTAATGATAAAACTATACTTATTGGTTTTAAAGAAAAAGAGTGGAGTGATAATTTAGTGCAAAATAAAAAGCCTAATTAAATAACTTTTATGAGATATTTCATATAATATAATTAAATTTTAAGAAAGATAGTAGAAGTGAAATATTTAATTATATTATGTTCTAAACAATTGTTTCTATACAATTTTTAAAAATAAGCATCATTTTCTTGCACATTTCAACATTTTATGATATATTTTTAGTGTAGTAAATAGAGGTGGTTGATTTGGATGCAATTATTATTATCGCGATTATTGCAGTTATAGCATTTTATTTTAGAAGAGTGGATAAGGTAGTTACAGGTGTTGCAATTGTAGATATATTTTTAAGAATATTTCATTACTTAGTTGTTAATATCGAAATTAAGGGCATATCTGAATATGTAGAAAAGTATTTGCCAGAAAGTATTCCAGATATTATTGGCAATTATACTAGTGATATGCTTTATGATATTTTAATTTGGATATATGTAATTATTATGGCAATATTCTTGGGATATACAATAAAACATTTTATTAATAAAAAATAGTAGAGTAGGACATATGTAGTGATACATGTGTCTTTATATTATGAGCTATATTATAGTTGTAAAATGAATTAATTTATGGTACACTTGTGGTAACTAGTTAGGGTGATTAATAATGTATGAGTATATAAAAGGTAAGATTGCAGATATAGAAGCAAACTATATAGTAATAGATAATAATGGTATTGGATACATAGTATATGTGGCTTCGCCATATTCATATAAAATAGAAGATACTAAGATTTATATTTATCAATATGTTAAGGAAGATGAACTTAGCTTATATGGATTTAAGTCTAAAGAAGAAAAAGATTTGTTTTTAAAGCTTATTGGTGTGAAAGGATTAGGTTGTAAGATGGCTTTACCTATGTTTGCAACTGGTTCAACATCAAGCATTATAGATGCAATAGAGAAAGAAGATGTAGCTTACTTAAAGAAGTTTCCTAAAATAGGAGATAAAGTAGCTAGACAAATTATATTAGATTTAAAAGGAAAATTAGTTTCAAATAGTAATAGTGTAGGTGTAGATAATACTGAACTTATTGAAGCATTAAAAGCACTAGGTTATAAGACTAATGATATAAACAAGATATTACCTAAGATTGATAATAGTAGATCTTTAGAGACACAAATAAAAGAAGCATTAAAATTATTATTAAAATAGGAGTGATAATTTGGATAATAGATTAGTTACAGCAGAAGAATTAAATGAGGATAATTTTGATAATACAATTAGACCACAAACATTAGAAGAATATATTGGTCAAAGCGAGAATAAAGAGAATTTATCGATTTTTATTAAAGCAGCAAAAATGAGAAATGAACCACTTGACCATGTTTTATTATATGGCCCTCCAGGTCTTGGTAAAACTACAATGGCTGGAATAATTGCTAATGAACTAGGCGTTAATTTAAAAACAACTAGTGGTCCCGCGATTGAAAAAAGTGGCGATCTAGCAGCCGTACTCTCTAGCTTAGAAGAGGGTGATGTGTTATTTATAGATGAGATACATCGTATACCAAGATTTATAGAAGAAATTTTATATTCAGCAATGGAGGATTATACTCTTGATATAATCGTTGGTGCAGATTCATCTTCTAGAAGCATTAAAATAGACCTGCCACCATTTACTCTTGTTGGTGCAACTACGCGAGCAGGGGATTTGACAAGTCCTCTACGTGATCGATTTGGTATTACTTGTAAGCTTAATTATTATAATCAAGAAGAGTTAAAGATGATTGCTCTTCGTACAAGTAAAGTGCTAGATTGCAAAATAGATGATGATGCAGCTCTAGAACTAGCGCTTCGTTCTCGTGGTACTCCAAGAATATGTAATAGATTATTTAGACGTGTCCGAGATTATGCACTTGTAATGGGGGATGGTAAGATAGATTTATCTATTGCACGTATTGCTCTTGATAAACTTAGAGTAGATAGACTAGGACTTGATGATACTGATTACCATTTGCTTAAATCAATTATTGATAAGTTTAATGGTGGACCAGTTGGTATTGAAGCTATTGCGTCTAGCATTGGAGAAGAACAAAGTACTATAGAGGATGTATATGAACCTTATTTACTACAAATAGGATTAATTAAAAGAACAAGTAGAGGTAGAGTGGTAACTTCTAAGGCTTATGAACACTTAGGATTACCTATAAAAAATAGTTAGGAGATAAATATGAATAGTAAAAAAGAAGCAGTAAATCTAATTGAGAAGAAGTTAGCTGGAAAAACATTTTTATCATATAAGGAGATAGCTGCGATTACTGGTTATCATCCTAAATATTTACTACAATTAAAAAAAGAAGTAATAGATGGTACTATATCTTTGCGTCATGGTAATTGCTTTAAAAAGCCACATAATGCTATAACAGAAGATGAGCGTAATTATATAATTAATTTGTATAAAAGAAGTCATGTTAGTGTTAAAAAGTTTTGTGAGTTCTATGGCAAAAGAAGTTATTCTTGCATTTATAACGTATTAAGGGATGCAGGAGTAATGAGACATTGATTGAATAATTATTTATTGTGTCTTTAAAACACCTTTATCATACAATATGATAGAGGTGTTTTTATGCATTTATCTGATTTGAAAATTAATGATAAAGCTATCATAAAAAGTGTAAATGCTTGTGATAAAGAGTTAAGGAGATTATACGATTTAGGTTTTGTAGTAGATTCACTAGTTACACCAATACTTGCAAGTCCTAGTAAACTAATTAAGGCATATTTAATTAAAGATTCTGTAATTGCACTTAGAAACTCTGATGCAGTAAAAATAGAGGTGGAGTATGTCTAAGAAAATAGCTTTAATAGGGAATCCTAATGTAGGGAAGTCAACACTATTTAATGAACTTACCAATATGCACCAGCATACAGGTAATTGGTCAGGAAAAACTGTAGGTGTTGCGGTAGGTAAACATAAGAATCTAACTATCTACGACTTACCAGGTACATACTCATTGATACCACATTCTAAAGAAGAAGAAATAACATCAGATTTTATTATTAGTGGTAATTATGATATCGCACTTATTATCTGTGATGCAACTATGTTAGAAAGAAATTTAAATCTAGTTATACAAACACTAGAGGTTACAAATAAGGCAATATTATGTTTAAATATGGCAGATGAATTAAAAGAAAAGGGTATAACTATTGAAACTAATAAGTTATCTGATATACTAGGAATTCCAGTAGTATTAATAAGTGCAAAGAAAAAGAATGGTATTAATGAGTTAATTAATACAATAAATAATTTTAAAAGTAAACATACATTAAAGATAGAATATATTAAAGAGATAGAAGATAGTATTAAAAGCATAGGTGCTAAAAGTAGATTTGAAGCAGTTAGAAAGATTATTAGCAATAATAATTATTTAGTTAATAATTATCTATTAGATTTAAATATTAAACCACTTGATAGTATTATGAAGTCTATTTATGATAAGTGTTGTGAAATTACAAATATTGTAGTTAAGAAGAAAAAGATACAAAGAGTAAGTAAATTAGATAAAATACTTACTAATAAAATAACAGGTATTCCTATAATGTTACTTATGGTTATAACTATACTTTATATATCAATTGTTGGAGCTAACTATCCATCAAGTATGTTATTTAATTTTTTTACTTGGTTAAAACCAATAATCAATAATTTCTTAATAAATATACATCTGCCTAATGTTATAACTGATTTATTAGTTAATGGAGTATATCAAGTTTTAACTTGGGTAGTTGCTGTAATGTTACCTCCCATGGCTATATTTTTTCCGCTATTTACCTTGCTTGAAGACTTTGGAATACTACCTAGAATTGCGTTTAATCTAGATGGATATTTTGAAAAGTCTAATGCCTGTGGTAAGCAAGCTCTTACTATGTGTATGGGATTTGGGTGTAATGCAGTGGGAGTAACAAATGCAAGAATAATAGATTCTAAAAGAGAAAGATTAATTGCTATACTAACTAATTCATTTATACCATGTAATGGTAGATTCCCTTCATTAATATCAATAATAAGTATGTTCTTTATAATAGAAAGTAAATTATTTAATTCGTTGTTATCTGTTACAATACTAACATCATTAATACTTCTTAGCATCTTTATAACACTCATAATAAGTAAAATACTATCTAAGACAATTTTAAAAGGAATACCATCATTCTTTACAATAGAACTTCCTCCATACAGAAAACCTAGTATAATTAAAGTAATTATTAGATCAATATTTGATAGGACATTATTTGTGCTTGGTAGAGCAGTAGTAGTCGCAATACCTGCAGGAGTAGTTATATGGTTATCTGCCAATATAAGTATTGGTGGAAGTGCTATAATAAATATTCTTAGTAACTTCTTAAATCCTGTGGGAGTAATACTTGGATTGGATGGAATAATACTACTTTCATTTATTCTAGGATTTCCTGCAAATGAAATAGTAATACCTATTATGATGATGGGATATCTATCTAATAGTCATTTAGTAGATATATCAAGTATAAATACTATGAAAAGTATTCTTTTATCAAATGGCTGGACTATAAAGACTGCACTTTGTACTTTAGTGTTTATATTATTTCACTTTCCATGTTCTACAACACTTCTTACTATTAAGAAAGAAACAAATAGTATAAAATGGACAATATTATCATTTATATTACCTTTACTTATAGGTATAATACTATGCTTAATGATTAATATGTTTTTTAGTCTTGTTGTATAAAATATATATACTTGGTTAACCAAGTATTTTGTATAAACACACGTATTGTATTTTTTTATCTTTTCTGTTAGAATTATATACAGGATAGGTAGTAGGGAGTTGGTATATGAAGAATACTAGAAAAATACTAATTAGTGGTATCATTGTATCAATAATGGTAATTATTGCATCTATCACTGTTAGTGTGATTGTAATACTAAATAGTGGTGTATCTAGAACCGTAATGATTTATATGGTTGGATCTAACCTTGAATCTACAAACGGTCTTGCTAGTAGTGATTTAGCATCTATTAAAAATAAAGATTCTAATACTAAAGTATTACTTATTGCAGGTGGTACAAGTAAATGGGATAATAATTATATTAGTACTGATGAGACTTCTATTTATGAACTGACAAGCAGTGGTTTTACTAAAATTAAGAAGCAAGATAGAAAGAATATGGGAGATAGTGATACTTTAACTGATTTTTTAAACTATGCTTATGATTATTCTAAAACAGATGAGTATGATTTAATATTTTGGAATCATGGAGGAGCTATTGATGGAAGTGAGTATGATGAATTAAGTAATGATGATAACCTATCTTTAAGTGAAATGAATAATTCATTATCTAAGAGTCCATTTAATAATAAAAATTTAGAGCTAGTTATATTTAGAACATGCTTAAATGGTACTTTAGAAGTTAATTCAATACTTTCTAAATATGCAAATTACTTAGTGGCATCTGAAGAAGAAACATTGGGAGCAAATTATTCTAGTGTGCTTAACTTTATTAATGAAATAGATTCTAAAGATAGTTCTAAAGATGTTGGTAAAAAGTTTATTAATGCTTATAAAAAACAAATAAATGATATTAAGAATAGTACTTTTAAAACTGATAGAGATACAATTTATTCAACTTATTCTTTAGTTAATCTATCTAACATTGATAAGTTAAGTGATAGTGTTAATGATTTCTTTAATGATATTGATATAACTACTAATTTTAATAGAATATCTAAAGTTAGAGCTAATTTATATCAATATGCATCTGAAGAACCAAGTTACGATATGGTAGATTTATACAACTTAGTTTATAATTTAAAAGATTTATCACCAAGTAAAGCAAGTAAAGTATTAGATGAGTTGGATAATACTATAATCTATAATTATGCAACTGATTCTAACTCTCGTGGTATAAGTATATATTTTCCATATAATGGAACAAGTATTGCTAAAAAAACATTTATTAATGTATATAATGATTTATCTAGTTTAAGTAGTTATAAGACCTTTATTACTAAGTTTAATAATATACAAACTGGTGATTATACTAAGAGTACTTATACACTTAATAATATTAATTCTAAAGAAGCTAGTGATAAAAATGCATATGCTGATTTTGAATTAGAATTAACAGATGAACAGGTAAGTACATTTGCAAAAGCCAACTATGTTGTTTATAAAGATTTAGGTACAGGTTATTATAAACCAATGTATAAAGGAATATCTACTACATTAGATGGTAATATATTAAAAGCATCTATTAAAGATAGACAATTGCAAATAGTAGGTAGTAATAATGATACTTCTGATTTAATGGCTTTTGAAAAAGAAAATACAGAAAAATATATTAAGTATACGACAAATGTAATACTTCGAACAGTTAGTGATAATCTAAGTGATTGGAAAAATGATAATGCAATAATGACTATTTTCTTTGATAAAAAAACAAAAAAGACTAATATTGCAAGTGTAATATATGATAACAATGATGATAAAGCTAATTCGGTTGCGGTTAATTTAAATGATTATGATGATGTAGTGTTTTCTATATCCAGTGGTTGGAAAATACTTGATGATAATGGCAATTATACTGGTCCAATTATAGAGAATGGAAGAGTTGTTGGTGATGGAATATATACTGGTGTTGAAGAAGAACCAGGCAAGTTTAAATTTGAGTTATCTAAGTTTGATAGTGATGCTAATTATTACTGTGTATTTGAAATAACTGATACACATAATAATGTATCATATTCTAAATTAATTAAATTGAAATAGAAAGAAAAGAGGTAAATGATATGAATAATGAAAATAATAATATGAATAATAATTTAAATAATGGAATTGATAATATTGGAGTGGATAGTTTCTTTAATCCGCAAATAAATAATGATCCAAATAATACTAATATAGGTATGAATAATAATTTAAATAATTCTATTAATAGTAGTGTACCTAATCCTAATATGAGTAATAATAATCAAATGAATAATAGTATTAATACAGTGTTTCCTAACACTAATATGAATGATAATAGCGGTGTTGTAACTGAAGGAATCAATCCTAATAATACAGGTATAGATAGTACTATTGCAAATAATGATATTAATCAAAGTGTTAATAATAATCAAATGAATAATAGTATTGATACAGGTATTAATACGTTTAATAATCAACAAAATGTAAATATGCCTAAAATAGATTTTGGTAATATAGATAACAATGTATCTAATAATGTATCTAATAGTATGAATGTTACACAACCTATTAATAATGTAGAAAGTAATACGAATAATTTAAATAACCAATCTGTAGAGCCACGATTAAATACTATTAATAGTGCTCCAAATAATAACATAAATACTAATGTTCCTAAGAAGAGTAATAAATCATTAGTAATTGTACTTATTGTATCAATTGTAGTTGCAATTGCATCAGCAGTTGTTGCATATTTAATTGTTACTAATAATAAATCTAAGACAGAAAATGATTATGAGAATAATAGTAATAACGTTATATCCAATACTACCGATACAACTCAGACTGTTTCTGATAATACAAATACTATAGAAAATGACGGATTTATTTATACCAAAAAAGCTGGATATGAATATGAAGTTGATGAAGGTGCTTTATATGTATATGGTAGTAATTCAATGTTTCAATTTATTGTAATACCAACTAGTCTTGATGAAGTATTTAATAGAACTTCTGAATTAGAACAAGTTATGACTAACTATGGATATACATTTACTAATAAGAATACAACAGCTTATGATGGAAAAAATGTTTTAACATATGAAATATCAAATGGTGATATTAATGCCTTATATATAGTTTATGCTGCTCCAGATGCTAATTATTCTGTTCAAGTTATTGCTATTGATAAAAATAGTACATTTAATTACAACTTAGTTACAGAGGCAATGAGTTTAACTAATGATTTAGAAAATAGTGGAAATTCTACTTTAGATAAAACTAGCAATGATTTCAATGTACCAAAGATTAGTGATAAATTAATAAATAAAATTAATGAATAAAAGGAGATAATATGAGTTTATTAATTGCTCTTGTTGCATCATTAATACCTGTATTAATTATACTTGCAGTTATATATAACATGAGTGAGGTTAAAAAGCAACCATTATGGATATTAGGATTATTATTTGTAGGTGGAATATTATCGTGGGTACTAGTTAGATATGTATCTAAATCTTTAGGTAGTGATATTTATAAATCTCAAATTGAAATATCAGAAAATCTAGGTAATAGAGGCTTTTTCTTAGTTAGTTTTGGAATAATAGCTGTAATTGAAGAAATATCTAAATATATTGTAATAATTATTATGTGTTTTAAAAATAAGTATTTTAAAAATGCTTATGATGCAATTATGTATGCAGTATGCATTTCGCTTGGCTTTGCCTTTGTAGAAAATATAATGTATATTAATAACTTTGGTGTAAGTGTTGCAGTATCTAGGGCTATTTTTTCAATTCCTGCTCATGCCTCATTTGGGATTATAATGGGCTATTATTTAGGTATATCAAAATTATGTAAAGATAATAATGATAGTTCATATTCCGCTTTTACTAGATATTGTGCGTTCTTTATACCGTTTATATTTCATGGATTTTATGATTATCTTCTTAATTTTAATACAGAATCAATTTATATTATCTTCTTGGTATATGTTGTTATTATGTATGGATTTGTAATGTTTTTATTATTTAGATTAAATAAAATAGATGATAAATGGTTAAGACATCATAAGAAAGAAATCACTCCTGTTTATGAAGTAAGAAAGAAAGTAAATAAGAATATTTATTATGATCAAATAAATAACACTAATGATGAAATCGTGCTAAATAATGATAATAAAGAAATAGATAATACTTGGAAAAGCAGCGAAAATAATAATACAGTTTATGAGCATGATAAAATTGAAATGAATATGTTTAGAGATGATAAATAGGAGGTAAATTATGAATAATGTTACAAGGATTAATAATGCATTAGATGGTTTAGAAGAAAGCCTTGGAGTATTATTAGAAGCATTGAAAGAAAAAGATTCTGTTTCATTGACTAGTAATGATGTATTTAAATCAATTGTTTATGATATTCAAGAATTAAATAAATATGATAATAAAAGCTTAGGAGCATCATTTGCTTATTATAGATTTGCTCTTTCTCATCTTAATAAGACATTTAATAATAAAGAATATATTGATAAAGAAGAAATAGATAGTGTAGCCAAGTGTTTAAATGACATAAAAAAGTTAAGGATGAAAGTTAATGTTAATGTACCTTTTTATCGTTTCTTTGATGATTTACGTGGAATCGTTAGAAATTTACACGGTATAAATATGCATAATGAGTTTATACATAACTTTGTTTCTTCAGATATACTAAAAACATATGAGATTATACTTAATAAGTATCATAATATAATTACTAATATTAATGAAATAAGACCATATGTAAATAATTATATTTTTAAAAGTTTAAAAATTGATTTAGATATTAATTATTCACAGTTTAGAGTTAATTTGCATCAAATATATATTCAAATATTAAATTCAAATAGTGATATTGCGCAACCACTAATGAATAAATTAATGTATTATGTAAATAAAGAAAACTATGAAGAAATTTTAAAAACCAATATGGTAAATAAAGAAATAAACAACTATCAAAAAAGAAAAGATTTGTTAAATGAATTAGATATTTGCATAAATTCTTTAAATGAAATTATAAATAGATATCAAAACAGTTTATTAGATAAAAGAAATAGTATCGATATTGAACTTGTTGATAGTAATCATAATGAAGATTATGGGATAGATATTCCACATTTTATTGAAGATAATTATGAAGAATATAGGAATAAAAAAAATTTAAATAAGAATAATGCTTCATATAGTGGTAAGATTGCTAGCTATATTTATAAATTTGAAATATTAAAAAGAAAACTTGAAAGAAAAAAATCATTAACTAAGGAAGAAGTGAAATTGTACAATAAATTAGAGTCAGAATTGGAATCTTTAAAAAAAGGACGTTCTAATAACTTTATAAGAGGTATTAAAATTAATTATTATCAAAAAAAATTAAATAGGAAAATTAGATTGTCTAGAAAAAATATTTATAAGAAGGTTATAGATAGTAATAAAAAAAGGAAGTGATGATTCTTCCTTTTTACATGCATAGTTTTTATGCAGCTTGTTTATCTAATGTTCTTTTTTCTCTTGCACTTATTCTTACTCTTTTACCATTAACATTTACAACTTGTAAGTTTGGTTTTTGTGAATGCTTAGTAGCTCTTAAAGAGTGTGATCTTCTATTTCCAGCAAGTGGTTTTTTTTCAGTTGCTTTCTTTGCCATAAATAACCTCCATTCAAAGTTTTTTCTCTGCCTATACAGTTTAACACAAATCATCGTTTTAGTCAAATATTTTGCCTAAATTTAGTAATTTTATTGAAAAAACACCTTATAAGCAGTAAAATATTTGTATATATTGGAGGAAATTATGTTTGTACCACTTAATATAAAAACTGATTCATACCTGCAATCTAGTATGATTAGTATTAAATCATTAATTAATTATGCCGTAAAAAACAATTTACATGCACTTACTATTACTGATAATAATATGTACGGTGTAATTGATTTTTATAAGGCTTGTATTAATAATAATATTAAACCTATTGTAGGATTGGAAGTTAAAATAGACGGATTTATCATTATATTATATGCGAAAGGTTATGAAGGTTATCTTAATTTAGTTAAGTTATCTACATTACAAAGTGAAGAAAAAATAGACATACTAAAATTAGTTAGTCTAAGTAGTGACTTATTATGTATAATTCCTTATGAAAGTATAAATATGTATGATAAATTAAAAGACTACTTTAATGATTTATTCATATCTTATAAAAATAAAGAAGAAAGAAATAATATTAAATATAGTAATAGGGTATATATGAATGGAGTATATTATCTTAAGCAAAGTAATTATAAATATATGAAGTATTTAGAAGCGATTAGAGAAGGACTAACTGTTAAGTTTATTGATACTGATTATAAAGATAATTATTTAAAATTAGAAAGTGATATTATAAATGATGATATTAATAATAATTATTATATTTGTGATATTTGTAACTTAGAGATTAAATTTAATAATGATATATTACCTAAATATAATAATAGTCTTGGTATAAGTAGTTTTGAATATTTAAAAAGATTGTGTATAAGCGGAGCTAAAAAAAGATTTGGAGATTGTATTGGTAAGACTTATCAAGATAGACTAAAATATGAATTATCGATTATAGATAAGATGGGATTCAGTGATTATTTTTTAATAGTATCTGATTATGTTAATTTTGCTAAGAAAACTGATATTATAGTAGGTAGTGGTAGAGGTAGTGCGGTAGGAAGTCTAGTTGCATATTTACTTAATATTACTGATGTAGATCCTTTAAAATATGATTTATTATTTGAGAGATTCTTAAATCCAGAACGTGTAAGCATGCCTGATATAGATGTAGATTTTGAACATGATAAAAGGGATACAGTAATTAATTACTGTATGAATAAATATGGTATAAAGAAAGTTGCGCCCATTATTTCCTTTGATACGTTAGGTGCGAAAGCTGCAATTCGTGACTTGGGTAGGTGTCTTGGCATTAGTAATAACTATGTTGATAGTATTTGTAAGCTACTTGATTCAAGACTAACTTTATCTGATAATTATAAGACTAATAAAAGATTAAAAGAGTTTTTAAGTAGAAAAAAAGAGTTATATGATTTATATGTAGATGCATCTTATTTTGAAGGTTTAAAAAGACATACATCAATACATGCATCAGGTATAGTTATATCTAGTGTTGATTTAGATAATGTTATACCACTAGATTTTCACAATACATTTTATACTAGTGGCTATGATAAGACATTTTTAGAAGAAATAGGCTTACTTAAGATGGACTTTTTGGGTATTAAGTATTTGACTACAATACATAATATAATAGATTTAGTTAATATTACACATAATACTAATATTAAGTTTGATGATATTACTATTGATAATGAAGCTATTAACATATTTACTAAAGCAGATACTGTAGGTATATTTCAGTTTGAATCAGCAGGTATGATTAATTTCTTAAGTAAGTTTAAACCTAGTACTTTTGAAGATATAGTAGCATGTATTGCCTTATATAGACCCGGTCCTATGAAAAATATTGATATATTTATACGAAGAAAGCATGGGCTTGAGAAAATTGATTACATAGATGATTCTTTAAAAGAAATATTAAAACCTACTTATGGTATTATTGTATATCAGGAACAGATTATGCAGATTGCGCATGTGATGGCTAGGTTTAGTTTAGCTGAAGCTGATGTGCTTAGAAAAGCTATGAGTAAAAAGAAAAAAGATATATTAGAAAAAGAGAGAGATAATTTTATTAGTAGAAGTATAAAAAATGGATATAGTAGCGAGGTCGCAACTAAGGTATATAATCTAATGCTTAGGTTTGCTGAGTATGGGTTTAATAAATCTCATTCAGTTGGATATTCAGTAGTATCAGGTAAAATGGCATATCTAAAAGCGCACTATAGATGTGAATTTTATACCTCTTTACTTGATAGTGAAAAAGGTTCAAAAGATAAAGTTAAGTATTATATTTATGAACTACGTAAATATGGTATTGATGTAGAAAGTCCTTCTATTAATTTAAGTACAAATAGTTTTACAATTAATAATAATAAAATTATATATCCACTAACTAGTATTAAAGGTATTAATTTAAGTGTTGCAGGCGCGATTATTGAAGAGAGAAATAATGGCCTATATAAAGATATATTTGATTTTATAAGCAGATGTTTATCTAAAACTATTAATAAGAAAGTTATTAGTGCATTAATACTTGCGGGGTGCTTTGAAAACCAGGGATATAATCGGAAGACATTAATTGATAACTTAGATATAATTATTAATTATGGGGAATTATTAAATGATGTAGGAGATTATGCATTAAAGCCTGAGATTATGATAAAAGAAGAATATAATAGGCGTGAGATTATGAATATAGAGTTAGATTTGTTTGGTAATTATTTAAAGAATAATCCAGTAAGTATTGCTAGAAATAAATACAATAACACTGTTATGATAAGTGATATAGAAAAATACTTTGATAGAGTAGTTAATATTATTATACTTGTTGATAGTATTAAAGAGATTAATACTAAGGATAACGATAAAATGGCGTTTATTAATGGTAGTGATGAACTATCTGATATATCGATAGTTTTATTTCCTAAAACTTATGAGAAATACAATATAAGTAAAAATGATATTCTTTATGTAACTGGTAGAGTAGAAAAAAGATTTGATAAGTACCAGATAATTGCATCTAATTTAGAAAAAGTTATTTACTAGTTTTTTGTATTAGTCAAATATCGTTGATATATAAGTCTTAGTTGCATACAATATAGAGAATTTCCTTGATTTTTGTTTTTCTTAAAAATATGATATAATTAGTTAGTCGCAGATATTTTTTGAGGTGATAAATTGAAAAACCATACAGATATAGAGTATTCTATGTTAGTTAAAGATATATTAGATAATGAAGAATTTAAGAAAATGGATGATATTAAACACCATAATTCTACAAGATTAGATCATTTAATGAAAGTGTCATACTACTCATATGTAGTTGCAAAAGCGCTTAAATTGAAATATAAAGAGGTAGCTCGAGCAGGCCTATTACATGACTTCTATTTTGGAAGAACTACTGATCACGATAAGTTTAAAGATAAAATTAAACTATATACACATAATCATCCTAAAGAAGCTGTAAAGAATGCTAAGAAATACTTTGAAATAAATGCTATGGAAGCGGATATTATAGAATCACATATGTTTCCAATAGATATTAAAATACCTAAGTATTTAGAATCTTGGGTAGTTAGTGTAGTAGATAAAGTAGTTTCAACATACGAGTTCTACCATAAAGCATCAAAGAAATTAAAATATGGATTAAATTTAGGTTTTATATTGGTCTTAAACTTTTTAAAATAGTTTAAGACTTTATTATTATATAAAAAAAGCACTTGATTGTGCTTTTTATCTGTTGTAGAATTCAACGATTAATGATTCATTGATATCTGCATTAAGTTCGCTTCTTTCTGGATATCTAACATAAGTAGCTTCCATTTTATTCTCATCATAGTTGATGAATTCAACTCTTTTCTTTAAAGCTTCTAATGAAGATTTAATAATAGCTAATTCTTTATCAGAATCTTTAACAGAAATAACGTCACCAACTTTGCATCTGTAAGATGGAATATCAACCTTAGAACCATTAACAGTAATATGCCCATGGTTAACTAGTTGTCTTGCGCCACGTCTTGTAGTTGCAAACCCTGCTCGATATACTAAGTTATCTAAACGACTTTCTAGTAATTTTAAGAGATCTTCACCATGAACACCTTTAAGTTTACCAGCTTCAACGAAAGTTTTCTTAAATTGTTTTTCGTTTAATCCATACATAAATCTAACTTTTTGTTTTTCTTGTAATTGTACTCCGTAATCAGATAATTTCTTGGCTCTTTTCTGTCCATGCATACCTGGCGCGTAAGGTTTCTTAGCAAGTTCTTTACCAGTTTCTAAAGTAGAGAACCCCAAACGACGACTCTTACGGTAAGTTGATTTTGTATATCTTGACATTTTCGCATCTCCTTTCTTCGAGGTGCGTACCTTTACAAATAACTAGGGTGAATATACTAATATCTTCATCTTTGCAGAAAGACTACCGATAAATCCTAAAGATAATATCCACGTTAATTACCTTAAAGTTCCTGCACTCACCTAAGTATTATAAGAATTTTTATGCTTGTTGTCAATAAGAAATAAACACTTTTTATAATAAAATTATAAAAAATAGTCGAAAAATGTAGAAATATATGATACAATCGTATTAAGGTGGTAAAAATGATAAATCTAAATGATCCAAGAGTAGTGATAATTATATCATTAGTTGCTGTAATGGTATCAATAATTACAATGATTATCATTATTCGTAGTCGTAAAAAAAGAGTTATGAAACGTGCGATATCCGCACTTGAAATAGAAAAGAATAAACTTGCATCAAGTCCAATTGTACCCGAACTTGCTAAGGTTGAATCATTTTTAAATAATGAGAAACTAGAAGTTATGTATAATGAGTGGAGTGAAAGACTAAAAGATATAAAAGAAAATCAAGTTCCAAATCTATCTAATATGTTACTTGAAGCTGAGTATTCATTAAAACAAAAGGATTATAAAAGTACTATATATAAGATAGCAAAGCTTGAGATGGAATTATATAAAGTAAAAACTAACTCAGAATTCTTACTTGGAGAGATCAAAGAAATAACTAATAGTGAGTCTAAGAGTAGATCAGCAATTACTAAGTATCGTCAAGTATATCGGGAATTATATGATAAATTTATCGCAAGTAAGAACTCTTATGGCAAGTTTTCAGGTGTTGTTCAAGCTCAATTTGAAGTAATAGCTAAAAGATTTGAAGACTTTGAAACTATTATGGATAATAATGAGTTTGGTGAGGTTGCAACTATTATAGGTATTATAGATGAACTTTTAAAACATATGGAAATAGTTATTGAAGAAGTTCCATCAATAGTATTACTTGTTTATAATGTGCTTCCTAAACGAATGGAAGAGATAGTAAATATTTATAATTCTATGGTTAGTGAGAATTATCCACTTGATTATTTAAATGTTGAAGATAATGTAACTGAAGCTAATAATAAGATAAAAGATATAATTAGTCGTACAAAGTCATTAAACTTACAAGATAGTTTATATGAACTTAAAGTATTACTTGACTATTTTGATTCATTATTTATAGATTTTGAAAATGAGAAAAGAGCTAGAACTAACTATAATAATAAACTTGATTCATTTAAAGAAAGACTAGATAAGATGAATAGTGTTGTTGGGGAGATTAATGAATCTATTGATAATCTAACTAATATCTATAATCTTACTGATGAAAAAGTAAAATTAATTAATGAAGTTAGTGCTTCACTTGTTAAGATTAATGAGAACTATAAAGCGCTTGGAGACCATACTGGCAATCACACATTTGCTTATTCTCAGCTATTAAATGAAGTAGAAGGATTAAGTAAAGAACTTGCAATATCTGAAGAAAAACTTGATAGCGCTTTAAATGAAATAGGTACAATGCGTGATGATGAAGTAAGAGCTCGTCATCAATTAGAAGAAATTAAGATGGTACTTAAAGAATCTAAAGATAAAATGAGAGATTATAATTTACCTGTAATACCTAATAGTTATTATATTGAGTTAAAAGAAGCATCTCTTGCTATTTCTGAGATAGTAAAAGAATTAGCTAAAAAACCAATTACAATAGATGTTTTAAATACTCGCGTTGATACAGCAAGAGATTTAGTATTAAAACTGTATGCTAAGACTAATGATTTATTAAAGTATGCTAGAATGAGCGAGGCTGCACTTGTATATGGTAATAGGTATCGTAGTAGTTTTAATGAGTTAAATAAAGAGTTAAATGTCTCAGAACAACTATTTTATAGAGGTGAATATAAGAAGTCACTTGCTAATACATTAAATATACTAAAAACGATAGATCCTAGTATCACAAATAGACTGAGAGGATTAAGTTTAGAAAATTAGAAAAAAATAGTTTCATTTTAAAATAAATTATGGTAAAATGTTTACAGTGTATAAGAATTGGAGGAGAAAATAATGGGTTTTATTAAGAATTTAATGAACAAAGATAATAATGATGAAAACGAAATAAAAGAAAATGAATATTATGATATAAAGACAGAGGATGCTTATGATGAGAATGGTGGTACTAAGATGATTTTACTTGAGCCACGTGCATTTTCAGAATCACAACAGATTGCAGATCACTTAAAGAAAAGAAATACAGTAGTAGTTAATCTTAAAAGAGTAACTAGTGATCAAGCTAAAAGAATAGTTGACTTTTTAAGTGGTACTATATATGCAATAGGTGGAGACCTACAAAAGATAGGTGGAGGAATATTCTTATGTACTCCAAATAATATCAATGTTCAAGGTAAAATTACAGAGGAAACAACTGGTAAAGACATATATGATAATGATGATATAAATACTGAGTGGTAATAGTTGTAAAAAATAATAAATTGTGATAAAATACATTCAATTTCACTTAAGTGATTTCATTTAGAGGAGATAATATGGAGAAGTTTACTAGAACCATGCGTGGATATGATCCAAGCGAGGTTAATCGTTTTTTGGATAATGTAATTAAACAAGTAGACAAAATGGTTAAACTAATTAAAGAAAAAGATAGAGAGATTAAATTGCGTGATAAAAAGATTATGGAGTTACAGATGCATATTGCTGAAACTAATAAACTTAGGGATAAAATTGCGCATTATGAACGTATGGAATCTACTTTAAGACAAGCTATAATTATGGCTCAAAAAACTTCTGACCAAATTAAATCTAATGCATATCGCGAAAGTGAAGTAATAATAGATAATGCGAAAAAGAATGCATCAAGAATTGTGAATGAAGCATTGATGGAAGCAGAAAAAGCGGAAGTAGAAGCTAGTCGCATTAGAAGAAATGTTATTGTGTATAAAAGAAAATTAAAAGATTTATTACAAGCACAGCTATCCATGATAGAAGATATAGAAAAAGTTAATTTTTAAAACAAATGATGAAGACGGTATATTATAATGTATCAAGAGAGTTAGTGTTGGCTGAGAACTAATTACTAGTAATATATAGATCACTTCTGATGTTTTATCGGTAATGCGTTATAATGTTAAGTGTATAAGTTTCTTATAAAATAGGGTGGTACCGCGATGACTAGTATTGTTGTCGTCCCTATATTATAAGAAATTTTTTTGGAGGTATTAATATGATAGTTACAATATGTTTGTTTGTAGGTATTATGTTTTTAGTAGTTGGTACATTTATTATGATAGAAGGCTTTAAAGACTTATCTAATAGGTTACATAATTCTACTTTAGCAACTGGGCTTACGGTTATTGCTTTTGCAACAAGTATACCAGAGCTACTTGTAAGTATAAGAGCAATTATTAAAGGATATAATGATATAGTAATATTTAATGTAATAGGTAGTAATATAATTAATATACTATTAATACTAAGTATAGTTAGTTTTATTAAACCACTTAAGATGACAACAACAGTAATAAAAAAAGAGTTGCCTTTATCTATAATGACTGCTGCTTTATTTATTATATTATCTCTTGATGATTTAATAAGTCCTAGTAAGAGTAATATACTTACTAGATCTGATGCATTAGTACTAGTATTATTCTTTATTGTATATCTATATTACATGTATACAGTTATTAAAAATAGAAGTGAGTATAAAACCTATGAGAGTCCTAGATATAAATTGAGTTATGCAATAATGCTTTCAGTACTAGGTTTTGCGATGGTATTTGTAGGTAGTATATTTACAGTAGATATGGCTTATAAAATATCTACATATGGAGTTAGTTTAAAATTAGTAAGTGCATCACTAATTGCTTTTGCAACCTCAATACCTGAGTTAATTACGTGCTACCACTTTATGAAAAATAATGATGAAGATGCAATAATAGGAAATATTTTAGGAAGTAATATATTTAATATTTGCATTACACTTGCAATTCCTGTTATAATAGTAGGAAAATTAAATATGAATTCATTATCTGTAATTGATGCATTTAATTTTATAACAGCAACAATTATACTTATAATATTCGCACCTATTAGAAATAAGATAGGGAAGTTTGAAAGTATTATAATGTTGACACTTTTATTAATATATTATGGATTTATACTTTGGGAGGGAATGAGTTTATGAAATTTAAAGAATTAAGTAAAAGTTCTACAAGTGGTGTAGAAAGTAAAATATCAAGTAATTGGAAGAAAATAAATATTTTAGATAAGACTATAGAAAATAGAGAAGGTTGCGAAGACTTCGTATTTTATGATGGCCCAATCTATGCCAATGCAAAGCCTGGTATCCACCATGTATTTGCGAAAACTATAAAAGATTCTTTTTGTAAATATAAGACAATGAAAGGTAAACGTGTACTTAGAAAAATAGGATTAGATACACATGGATTACCAATTGAGGTTAATGTTGAGAAGAAACTAGGTTTTAAATCAAAAGCAGATATTGAGTTTTTTGGTATTGAGAATTTCTGCAAAGAGTGTAATAAAGCAACAGCTACTAATATTGATGAGGTAAACCATGTTACAGATATGATGGGCCAATTTATAGATTGTGATAATCCTTATATTACATGTACTAATGATTATATTGAATCTGAATGGTGGATTATTAAAGAGATGGATAAATTAGGTTTAATCTATCATGGTAATAAAGTATTATGGTATTGTCCTAGATGTGGAACTGAACTATCTAGTAATGAAGTATCACAGGGATATGAAAATGTATCCGTTAATTCATTAATTTTACCATTTAAAGTAAAAGATGATGATTGCTATTTCTTAGTATGGACAACAACTCCTTGGACATTAATAGCTAATGTTGGTTTATGTGTTAACCCTGATTATACGTATTTGCGTGTTGAGTCAATGGGGTATAAATTTATTATTTGTGAGAGTCTTGCTGATAAAGTATTAGGTGATGAATATAAAGTATTAGAAAAATTTAAAGGTGTTGATTTAGTAGGTACTAAGTATGAACAATTACTTCCATTTGTTGAGGTTGAAGGTAAGTGTTTTGAGGTAATTGCTGATAGTTATGTAACTGATTCTGACGGTACAGGTATTGTACATATTGCTCCTGCATATGGTGAAGATGATAATAGAGTATGTCGCGAGAATGGTTTTGGTTTTGTAAATCCAGTTGGACCAGATGGATGTTATACTGAAGGTCCTTGGAAAGGACGTCTTGTTACTGATAAAGAGTTAGAACTAGATATTATTAAATACTTAAAAGAAAATGATAAATTATTTAAGAAAATAAAGATTAACCATGATTATCCACATTGTTGGAGATGTCACGAGGCACTTATTTCTTATCCAAAACCAGCATGGTATGTTAAAACTACTGCATATAAAGATAAGATTATTGAAGAAAATAATAAGATTAATTGGTATCCAGAATATATTGGGACAAAAAGATTTTCTAACTGGCTTGATAATATGGTAGACTGGGGTATATCTCGTAATAGATATTGGGGTTGTCCAATGCCTATTTGGGAGTGCGAGTGTGGTAAGCATATAGTAATAGGATCACTTGCTGAATTACAAGATCAAGTAATTGAAGATGTAAATATTAAAGATATAGAACTTCATAGACCCTATGTTGATGATTTACACATTAAGTGTGAATGTGGTAAGACAATGACTCGTGTAAAAGATGTAATGGATGTGTGGTTTGATTCAGGTGTAATGCCTTATGCACAGTTTCATTATCCATTTGAAAATAAAGAATTATTTGAATCACAATTTCCAGCTGATTTTATCGCAGAAGGTGTTGATCAAACTAGAGGTTGGTTCTATGTGTTGCTTGTAATATCAACAATTATTTCAGGTAAGAGCAGTTTTAAAAATGTTGTAGTTAATGATATGATGCTAGATGCTAAAGGTAAGAAGATGAGTAAATCAACTGGTAATATTATAGATCCAGTAGATATTATGACTAAATACGGAGCAGACCCAATTAGATGGTATATGTTATCAGCTTCTCCAGTGTATACTCCTTTAAAATTTGATGAGGAAGGAGTAAAAGAGGTTATATCTAAGTTCTTTAATACACTTAAAAATACTTATAATTTCTTTGCTATATATGCAAATGCAGATAATATTGATCCAGCTGAGTTTAATATTCCATATAATTCTAGAGCAGAGATAGATAAATGGTTACTATCTAAATATAATAAATTAGTATGTAATGTAACTAATTATATGGATAGTTATGATTTAACTAGTACAGTTAGAAGTATTCAAAACTTTGTAGTTGAAGATTTATCTAACTGGTATATTAGAAGAAACAGAAGAAGATTCTGGTCTAGTGTTATGGATGATGATAAAAAGGCTGTTTATAATACTACTTATGAAGTATTATTAGGTTTAACTAAATTAATCGCACCTATCGCACCATTTGTATCAGAAGATATTTATACCCATCTTAAAAACAAACAGTCAGTTCACCTAGAAGATTATCCAGTATCAAATGAATCATTAATAGATGAAAAGATTGAAGAGAGAATGGATCTCGTAAGACATATAATATCTCTTGGCAGAAATATTAGAGAAGAGGTTAAAATTAAAGTTAGACAGCCTATTAGTGAAGCTCTAATTGATGCAAAGAATAAAGATTTAATATCTGATTTAACTCCACTTATAAAAGAAGAATTAAATGTTAAAGATGTTACATTTATAGATGATATATCTACTTATATGAACTTTAGTGTAAAACCTAACTTTAAAGAAGTTGGTAAAGTGTTAGGACCTAAAATTAAGGAATTCCAAGCTAAGTTACAAGAATTAAGAAATGAAGATATTAATAATTTAAGAAATAATAAAGATATAACTATAAAACTTGATAATGAAGATTTTACAGTAGAATCTAATATGGTATTAATTAATTCAATATCTAAAGAAGGATTTGATGTAGCTTTAGAAGATAATGACTTTATTATACTAAATACAGAATTAACTCCTGAATTAATTAATGAAGGCATAGCCCGTGAATTTGTATCTAAAGTACAGAATTTGCGCAAACAAAAAGGCTTTGATATAGTAGATAGAATTAATATTTATTATAGTGGAGATAAAGATATTGATGAGAGTGTGGATAGTTTTAAAGACTTTATTAAAAATGAAACTCTCGCTCTAGAAGTAATTAAAAGAGAATCTAGCGCAGTAGTTGATTTAAATGGCCATGAGTGTAGAATAGATGTTGAAGTAGTAAAGAAGTAGTAATATGTGTAGTAAGAAGCTAAGTAAGTTTGATCAGGAATATTTAAAGAAAAACTATATAACAGAATTTAAAATTGATGATAAAAACAAAAAAGTAATTGTATATTATATTGATGGAGAATCTTATTCATTTCCTTTAACAGCGAGGGTATTATCAAATGTAAAAAGCAACATGCGTAGTCAATATGATGAATGGAAAGATATGATTAAAAGGGTATATATGTTACACCCTGTTAAATTATTATATTTAAATATTGCTTTAAAAAAGCAGAAATTCTTTTTAGAACATGAAAGTGAATTTTCTAATTGTAATGTAAAAAAGGATTTTGCTATAGATAAATTATCGAAAAAAGAAGTAGATTTAATGAATAGAGAAAAAGGACGTACTCATAGTTATTTCAATTTATCATCAGTAACACGCTATAAATTAAGTACAATGAAAAAAGTACATAGTATAATATCTGCTCAGAGTGAAAATTTTAAAAAATCAAAATAAAGAAGACTAATTGTTGGTCTTCTTTTGATTTTTTAAAAATTCTCTAAGCATTTTAGTAAGTGCTCGCTTTTCTATTCTTGATACATAACTTCTTGATATTCCTAATTTTTTAGCTATCTCTTTTTGAGTATATTCATCACTATCATTAAGTCCATATCTTTTTATAATTATTTCTTTTTCTCTTTCATTTAATACATTAAAATACTGCTTTAATAAACATATATTATTTTTAGTATGTATATCTTTAATAAAGTCTGGATTATCTGTTTTAAGTATATCTAATATAGTAATTTCATTGCCTTCTTTATCAAAACCAATTGATTCATTAATGCTTATATTTTTACTATGTTTTTTATTATTTCTAAAATACATTAATATTTCATTTTCTATACATCTAGCTATATATGTAGTAATTCTTGTGTTATGAGACTTAGAATAAGAATCTATTCCTTTAATAAGTCCAATTGTACCAATGGATATTAAATCATCATTATTATCTTTATTATTATCATATTTTTTAACTATGTGAGCAACTAACCTTAAATTATGTTCAATAAGTTTCGCTCGAGCTTCTTTATTACCGTGTTTTAATAATTCGATACATCTTGCTTCTTCATCTTTATTAAGTGGTTCTGGAAATACATCATTTGAGTATGCTGCAGAAAAGATAAAAAAGTCTTTAAATAAGTATTTTAAAAATCTAAACATAAATCACTTCCTAATTAATGTTATGTTTTTAATTGATTTATATTTGTATTAATAATATAATTATAGTAGTTTTAGTTTTGAATATGAATATAATTAGATGGTGATATATGAAAAATTTAATAAAGAATAATTACAAGTTTATAATTGCTTTAATACTAATTTTACTTATATTTTGGTTACCACTTCCATATTATATAGATGCACCAGGTGGACTTACTAATCTTAATAAGAAAGTAACTATTAAAGGTAAAAAGATAGATGGTAGTTATAGTTTAACTTATGTATCAGAGTATAAAGCAAGTATTCCTTTAATAGTTTATTCTTGGTTTAATAAAGATTATGATATATATAAGAAAGAAGATATATTGCTTGATAACGAGAGCGATAAAGAGTATTATGAAAGAGATAGATTATTTCTAGAAGAATCATTAAGTAATGCAGTAATATCTGCATATAGTCTTGCTGGTAAAAAAGTAGATAAGAGTAATAATTACTTATATGTTGGATATATTCTTGATAATAGTAATACTGATCTTAAAGTAGGAGATTCTATTATTAGTATAGATAAAGTTAAAGTAAATACTAAAGAAGATGTTAATAAATTATTAAGCAAGAAAAATGTAGATGATAAGATTAGTATTAAAGTTAAGAATAATAATAAAGAATATACTAGATATGCTTATTTAAAAAAAGAAAAAGATAAAATTATTATAGGAATAATACCTATTGAAGTATTCGATTATAAAGTTAATCCTAAAGTAGATATTAAAACATCTGCATCAGAGTCTGGTGGTAGTGGTGGTTTAATGTTAGCACTTACTATATATGATTTATTAGTAGATAATAATCTTTCTAAAGGTAGAGTAATTGCCGGAACTGGTACTATTGATTCTAATGGTAATGTAGGGGAGATAGGTGGTATTAAATATAAAATAAAAGGTGCGGTTAAGGATAAGGCAGAAGTATTCTTTGTACCAAAAGAGAATTATAAAGAAGCTAAAAAGTTAGTAGATAAAAGAGGTTATAAGATTAAGCTAGTTAAAGTTAATACATTAGAAGATGCAGTTAACTATTTAAAAACGTCCGGTTAGAAACACTAAAAACGTCCGATTAAGATTATTAAAAACGTCCGATTGAAATTGATTTTTATTTATAAATATGATATTATATTTGTGTAAAGAGGTGAATTATGGCTTTAACAAAAGAGAATTATAAAGAAAGATTAATTGATAAGAAAATATCTAGATATTTAAAAATATTTGGAGCTTTATCTATTGAAGGACCAAAATGGTGTGGTAAAACATGGACATCATTAAATCATGCTAATTCTGTTAAATATATAAACGATGATGCGAATGATAAACTTCTTGCCGAACTTGATGTATCTGAAGTTTTAAAAGGAGAAAATCCTCATTTGATTGATGAATGGCAATTAGTTCCAAGACTTTGGGACGCTGTAAGAAGAGAATGTGACAAAGATATTTCTAATGGTAAATATATTTTAACTGGTTCTGCTACACAAAAAACTAACAAAATTAAACATTCTGGTGCGGGTAGAATATGTAAAATTAGAATGTATACTATGAGTTTGTATGAATCTGGCTATTCTTCTGGTGATGTATCACTTACAGATTTGTTCAATAATAAAGTTAAAAATAAGATAGTTAATAAACTATCACTTAATGACTTAGCAAACTATATTTTATGTGGAGGATTTCCAAGAAATATTGGTATAAATGTTGATGATGCTCAAATTGTTATTAAAAGTTATATTGCTGATATTCTTGCTAAAGATATTCATGACATTGATGAAAAAAGAAGAGACACAAGAAAAATGGAAATGCTTATGAAGTCGCTGGCTCGAAATGAATGTACTCTTGCGAGTAATGAGACTCTAATTCATGACATCATAGAAAATGAATACGATTCTATAAATAAAGATACTGTAGGTGAATATTTAGATGTTTTAGATAGATTATTTTTGGTTGATAATCAACCAGCGTTTAATCCAAATATTAAGTCTAGGGATAATATTGGGAAGTCATCTAAAAGACATTATACAGATCCAGCGTTTGCATGTGCTTTACTTAATCTTAACTATAATAAGCTTATTCAAGATTTAAATCTATTTGGTTTACTATTTGAATCACTTGTTGAAAGGGATTTAAGAGTTTATAGTGAATATATTGGAGGCGAACTAAGACACTTTAGAAACAATGTAACTGGTTTAGAAGTAGATGCAATAATTGTAAATGAAGATGGAGACTATGGAGCTATAGAAATAAAGTTAGGAGATAATGGTGTAAAAGAGGCTAAAGAAAATTTAATGAAATATTATAAACAAGCTGATAAAAAACCTAAGTTTATGGCTATAGTATGTGGAATATGTGATGCTATTTATAAGGATGAAGAAACTGGTATATTTATTCTTCCAATTACTGCTTTAAAACCATAATAAAAGTCTAAGATTGATTCTTAAACTTTTTTATTTTAGTGTTAATAATAATTGAAGTAATATCATTAATGTATTATGCATTGTATGTAGTGATATTGGTACAAATATATTTTTAGATTTAGTAAGAGTATAGGCAAAAATAAACCCTGGTATACTATATGGAATTATAAATAATAATTCCTTAAAACTTGTTGCGACCGTTAAATGTAGGGCACCAAATATTAATCCTGACATTATTATAAATAATAAATCACTTTTAAATATTTTTCTAATATTTAATCTAAACATTAATTCTTCTGTTATTGGTGCGATTAATATAGTGGCTATTATTGTATATAGTGGATATTTACCTAATAAGCTAGTAATATATTCTTGATTAGTTGAATTATTAATAGAAGTAATATTTATAATAATTATATTAGATATCATCATTAAACCTAGGTTTAAAAAGAAGTATTTAAAATAATTATCTATATAGTATTTTATATTAGATTTAAAATGATTAAAGTCTTGTACTATAGTTTTTAAATAGATAAATATAATAGTCATAAGAATAAATAAATCATAAATAAGTGCGACTATCAACTTAAGTGGAGTAGGTAATCTGTTCACTCCAAGTAATAATAAAATTTCTTGCCCTAGTGTAGATAATAATAAATATCCAATTAATACAAGTATTCCAATAATCTCTTCTTTATACTTTTTCATGTTATCACCAAAACAATTATATCAATTTTTAAATATTTTGTATACATTTTAATAATTATGTGGTATAATCTAGTTGTCACGTAGTTTTGCACAAAAAAAGAGTGGGAATTCCCACTCTTTAAACTAGTATGGAGGTTGTATGGAGATAGAAAAAACTGTTGAAGGATTAATTAAAGGTGTTATTGAAGAAAATAACTATATATTAGATTCAGTATCATACTTATATGAAGATGGAAATAACTTTCTTCGTGTAGTTATTGATAAACTTGGTATTATTGATATTGATGATTGCGTATGTGTATCAAAATTAATTAATCCAATATTGGATAGGGAAGATCCTATTAGTGATAATTATATACTTGATGTATGTTCAAAAGAGAAAGGATGTGATTAGTTTGAACAGTGAAGAGTTAAGAAAAACAATAGAAACATTTTCTAAAGAAGCAGGAATGGATAAAGATTATTTATATGATGCAATAGAATTAGGTTTAAATAGTGCATATAAGAAACAAAATAAGTTGCCTAACTCTAGAGTTGAGATTAATCGTGAAACTGGTGAGATTAAGATGTATTCCTTTAAAACAGTAGTATTAGATAGGGAACATAAAGAATCACTTGATGAAGGATTTAAGGATGATGAGGAGTTAACAGAAGAACAGTTAAATGATGAAGAATTAGAGGATTTACCTGAAGAAGATAGATATCGTCCATTTGTATTTAATGATAGACTATATATTACATTAGATGATGCAAGAAAGATAGATCCAACTATTAATGTAGGTGAGACTATTGAAGAAGAAGTTACTCCAAGTGATTTTGGTCGTGTTGCGGCTGCAACTGCTAAACAAGTATTAGTTCAAAAAATAAGAGAAGCAGAGAGAAATAATATTGCTTCAATGTTTGAAGATAAAGAAGGAGAATTAATTTCTGGTACTGTTGAGATGGAAGATGAGAAGAATTACTTTATTGATTTTGGTAAAACTCAAGGATTACTTCCAAAGTCAGAGATAATTCCTGGTGAGAAAATTAAGATGGGTTCTAATATTAAGGCTTATATAAGTAAAGTCGACATAAATAATAAGGGAGCTTTGATATTATTAACTCGTAAGTATTATGGATTTATTACTAGACTTTTTGAACTTGAAATACCTGAGGTAAGTGAAGGGGAAGTAATGATTTATAGTGTAGCTAGAGATGCTGGTAATAGATGCAAGGTTGCAGTATATTCAGATAATCCTAATATCGATGCCGTTGGTACTTGTGTTGGGGAAAAAGGAACTCGTATCAATAATATATTAAAAGAGTTAAATGGAGAAAAAGTTGATATAGTTGCTTATAGTAAAGATCCAGTAACTTTTATAGCTAATGCCTTAGCTCCAGCTAAAGATTTAAAAATCTTTATTCTTGACGAAAAGACTAAAGAGACTATGGTTGTTGTTAATGATGAAAACTTAAAACTTGCAATTGGAAGACGTGGTATTAATGTTAGACTAGCTAGTCGTCTTACACACTATAATCTAGAAATTAAAACTTATGAACAAGTTAAAGAAGCAGGAATTAATATACTAGAATAATGAAAAAGATTCCGTATCGTATGTGTGTAGTTACACGTGAGAGATTTCCTAAGCAAGAATTAATTAGAGTAGTTGTTAATAAAGATGGTATAGTTACAGTAGATGAAACTGGAAAACTAAATGGTAAGGGTGCATATATAAAAAGAGATAGAGATGTACTTAATAAAGCAATAAGTAACAAGATTCTAGATAGAACACTTGGTGTTACTATTAGTGATGATATATATAATGAATTAAGAAGAGTTATAGGAGAATAAAAACAGGAGAGTTATAATGGATAAATATTTTATGGATGAAGCTTCAATTGAAGAAGAAAAATCTACTTGTATTAGAAGAAAAGTAGGATGCGTAGTAGTTCGTGATAATAAGATTATCGCACGTGGTTATAACAGGCCAACTGGTGGGATTAAACCTTGTACAGAAATAGGGTGTATTAGAAATGAGTTTCATGTTAAACCAGGTGAGAGAAGGGAGATATGCAGGTATATTTGTGCAGAACAAGTAGTTGTATCGGATGCTGCACGAGAAGGTATATCACTTGATAATTCAACTATCTATGTTACATATTTTCCATGTTCTATATGTGCGAAAATTCTTGTTAATGCAGGTATAAAAAAGATAATCTACTTAAAAGATTATCCCGATAAAATATCTATAGAATTCTTAGATGAAGCAAATATTCCATATGAAAAATTAAGTTAAAGGATGGTGATTATGTGAGTGTATTAGAATATGCAGAAGATGTAAATAAAACTGTTAAAGAGATATTAAATATGTGTGCTCGTCTTGGTATTGATGTAAGTGGTGAGGATGATTACTTAGATGAAGAAGCAATTACTATACTAGATAATGATATTGCTGCTTCGGAAGAAGTTGAAGACTTAGAATATGAAGATGAGTTAATTGAAAAAGAAAATTCTAAAATAGAAGATATAGTTAATAATAGTAAGCCTAAAAAAGGTAATAATAAAAAGAATAATAATGGTGTTAATAAAAGTGGTAAGAAAGAACTAGCTAAGAAAAAGAAAGAAATGTATAAAAATAAAGAGAAATTAATTAGTAATGCCCCAGTTGATAAAAGCGATACAGTTATATATAAAGATTCTATGACGATTGGAGAGTTAGCCAAGGCTTTAAATGAAAAGCCAGCTGTACTAATTAAAAAGTTATTTTCTTTAGGTATTTTAGCTACTATTAATAATGCAATTGATTTTGATAATGCAGCTTTAATTGCATCAGAATTTGATAAGAAACTAGAGCGTGAGCAAGTAATTGATGAAACTAAGTTTGAAGAGTTTGAAATAATTGATTCAGAAGAAGACTTAGTTAAAAGACCTGCTGTTGTAACTATCATGGGACATGTTGATCATGGTAAAACAACACTTCTAGATACAATTCGTAAAACTGATGTTGTATCAGGTGAGGCAGGAGGTATTACTCAGGCTATTAGTGCATATCAAGTTAAACATAATGGAGAGACTATTACATTTATAGATACTCCAGGACATGCAGCATTTACTGAAATGCGCGCAAGAGGTGCTAGTATTACTGATATAGTAATAATAATTGTTGCAGCAGACGATGGTGTAATGCCACAAACTAAAGAAGCAATAGATCATGCTAAGGCTGCAAATGTACCAATATTAGTTGCAATTAATAAAATAGATAAACCAGGTGCGAATGTAGAGAAAGTATTATCAGAACTTGCTGAATATGGTTTAACTCCTGAAGAGTGGGGAGGAGATACTATATGTACTTCTATTAGTGCCAAAACAGGTGAGGGTGTTGATAAACTTCTTGAAAATATCTTATTGGTTGCTGAACTTGAAGAGTATAAAGCTAACCCTAAAAGATATGCAATAGGTAGTGTAGTTGAGGCAACACTTGATAAACATGTTGGTGCGAAAGTTACTGTTTTAGTACAAAATGGTACATTAAGATTAGGAGACCCTATTGTAGTTGGAACATCATTTGGTAAGATTCGTACATTAAAGAACGATAAAGGAGAAGAAATTACAGAAGCATTACCTAGTCAACCTGTTGAGATTACTGGTATAAACGAAATACCTTCTGCTGGAGATAAGTTTATGGCATTTGAAACTGAGAAACAAGCAAGAAGTATTGGTGAGGCTAGACGCGAAGAAGAAAAACTTAAGAAGAATGCTAGAAGTAATGTATCTTTAGAAGATTTATTTGCTAAAATTCAAGATGGTATTAAAGAGATTAATGTTATTATTAAAGCAGATGTTAATGGTTCAGCAGAAGCTGTTAAAAACTCTTTAGAGAAAATTGAAGTAGAAGGAGTTAAGGTTAAAGTAATTAGAAGTACAGTAGGTGCCATTACCGAGTCAGATATAGTACTTGCAAGTGCATCTAATGCAATTATAATTGGATTTAATATTAGACCTAATAATTCTATTAAAGATTATGCTAAAGAACAAGGCGTTGAAATTAGATTATATGATATTATCTATAAAGCAGTAGAAGATATGGAAAATGCAATGCAAGGGTTACTTGATCCTACATATGTAGAAAAAGTAACAGGATCAGCTGAGGTTAGACAATTATTTAGGTTCTCTAAAGTGGGTGTAATTGCTGGTTCATATGTATTAGATGGTGTTATTAAATCTAATTCAGAAGCTAGAATTATTCGTGATAGTAAAGTAATATATGATGGTGAAATTGGTTCACTACAAAGAGAAAAAGACTCAGTTAAAGAAGTTAAAAAAGGCTTAGAATGTGGTATTACTGTTACTAACTTTAATGATATTAAAGTAGGAGATATCATTGAAGCATATGAAATGGTGGAAACCAAATAAAAAATGCAACGATTGTTGCGTTTTTTTATGCCATTACCTCTCCGCCATTAACATGTAATACTTGCCCAGTTACATAACTTGAATCATCACTTGCTAGATACACAAAAGTAGGTGCAAGTTCATAAGGCATTGCTCCTCTTGCCATTGCCGCATCACTTCCTAATGATGGAATCTTTTCAGCTACCCAACAAGCAGGTTGAAGTGGTGTCCAAAAGAATCCTGGTGCGATAGCATTTACTCTAATATTTTTTAATGCAAGATTACGTGCTAAAGCTCTAGTAAAACCTACAATTGCTCCTTTAGTAGATACATAATCAATTAATTGTGGATCACCATAGAATGTAGTAACAGAAGATAAATTAATGATAGAAGAACCAGATTTTAAATAGGGTAGTGCTTCTTTAGTTAAATAAAACATACCATATACATTTACTTTAAAAGTGTAATTTAATTGTTCATCACTAATAAATTCTAATGAATCTTGTTGATATTGTACTCCGGCATTATTCACAAGAATATCTATTTTACCATACTTATCTAATGTAATATCAACAATTTTCTTACAGAAACTATGCTCAGTAATATCTCCCTTAATTAAAGTACATTCTCCACCTAAAGATTCTATATATTCTTTAGTATCCATGGCATCTTTATCTTCATTTAAATAAGCAATAACAACTCTTGCCCCTTCCTTAACATAAGCAATACTACATGCTCTACCTAGTCCACTATCACCACCAGTAATAATTGCTACTTTATCTTTTAATTTGCCACTACCTTTATAGTTAGGATTATCAAATATAGGTAGAGGAGTCATTAAATACTCCATACCAGGTTGCATATCTTGCATCTGTTCAGGAGCCATAATATTATATACTGTACTCTTAATACCAGTATTCCCATAATACTTATAATAATCATTCCCAAAATTATAATCGTAATCCATATATACCTCCGTTATAATATATGCAATAATAGGAATAGTGTATAAAAAAAGTTAGAAATAACTAACTTGTATAATATCGTTTATAAACATTTATAAATACTTATATGTTTTTTTATATAGAAATCTCCAACACATCTATCTAAAATATATTATATGTAAAAGTATTCGCTTAATTAATCTGGAGTGCTCTGTAAGAATTGGACTTACGACTAATGCCTTATGTTATACCACTTAACTAAGAGGGGGGGTAAAATAAAAACATAAATTGGCTTTATATACTTCAAAACTATTATTATGTTTATATAAATATATTTTTAAAGTACTTTATTATTCTAACATTAATTAGTTTTAAATTATCATTATTTAAACATATTTCATTATTATCTGCATCTTTATATGTATGTAATAATCTTTTAGTAGATATTGTTCTAATTTGATCTAGTAAAGCTACGGAATCAGTGTGATTTATATAAACTAGATTTTGATATTTTAAAGCATTATGATTTCTTCTTGAATAATTATCTTTTGTTTTAAAGTGTTTTTCTTTTGGACTAGTTAGTGGAATACATAATACCATATTGCTTATTTTAGGTAATTTAAAGATAATTCCTAGATGTATATTATTAATTTCTGACACTTTTGTATCTCCAAAATTCACATGAAAAAGTTGACCATTAATCATAATGCATACCTTCAAAAATCAAAGGAAACCCTAAATTGAGTTTCCTTATTATTGAATAGACTTATATGTTCCTCGAGAAAACTCTTCACAAGGCAATCAATTACATAATTACTTATGTGCCTATATATTAGCACGTTTCAAAGTGAAAGTCATTTGACTTTCAACATTATTATATGTAAAACAAAAGTTTTTATTACTTTAATGTTATAAATGTTTTATTTATCATTAATCTGGTGCCCTCTGTAAGAATCGGACTTACGACTAAGCCTTACCATGGCTTTGTTATACCACTTAACTAAGAGGGCGAGTAAAAGAAAAACCTAATTAAATAGGTTTTGTATATAAAAATGGTGTCCCAGAAGGGATTCGAACCCCTGACACTCGCCTTAGAAGGGCGATGCTCTATCCAGCTGAGCTACTGAGACATCCGACAAGATAAATTATATACTAAAAAAGAAATTTATTCAAGTACTTTTATAAATTTCTTTGTTATTTACAGTAAAAATAATAGAATTTATATCATAATTGTCTTTAATAGATAAACATACTTGTTTAATTACTTCATCTGATACCTCATTATCAGTAGAATCACTATATATATAATTATTAAAGTCTAGTATCATATCGTTATTTTTTTTATTTACTGCTATTACTTTAGCATTAGTATTTAAATAGCTCATTAAGTTGGTATTATAAGTTCTATTAATACTTAACTCTTCAATAATTATTTCTGCTTTCTCCCGAGTATCATTATTAACTTTAGTAACTGGTACATAGTATTCTATATCATTATATTTGTTTATGTAATATATAGTAGTCTTAGTAATATCTTTGTTATTAGTTATATCATATTCTTTATTGATACCAAAACTTCTATCTAAAGTAGCAGGTAAAGTAATATTACTTTTAGGTAATAAGGTAAGTATTTCACCATTTAAATATATAATTACGAATTTTACTTCATCAATACTAGTTAGAGTATAAACAATTGCCTCAATTACTTTTTCTTCATTCTCTTTACTAGTATCAAGTAAAGTTTCACTAAAATCTATCTTAAACACACCATCTTTAAAATAAGTATTAAGTATCTTAGTATCAGCAGGTATTACTCCTTTAAACCCATTAGGAAGATTATCTTCATACTTTTCTCCTTGTATGAGTGCGGTAATTAGTTTTCTTCCTTTACTTGTTATAGATTCATCATCAATATTAATACTAGTCATAGCAAGATAATTATTAGAATCATTTAGAAATATTGTACTTAGTTTTTCATCACTTACATATTCTAATTCTTCCTTTACTTTTAATTTATTATTAGTAGGAAATAAATAAAATAAAAATATCGCACTAATCGCACTTATACATATAGCAATCTTTTTTAAAGACATTCTTTTAATCACGGTATCACCTATAAAATTATATGAAAAAAGCACAAATTAATGCACTTTATAATGATATTTCATTTAATCTTAATAATTCTACTACCGCATTAGCTCTTCCTTTAACACCCAACTTTTGCATAACATTTGATATATGATTTCTTACAGTCTTCTCACTTATACCAAGAAGGTTAGCAATTTCTTTAGTTGTTTTATTAATGATTAATTGTTCAAATACTTCTTTTTCCCTTTTTGTTAATATGCTTTTATTCATAATAACCTCACTTCCCAGATAGGTGGTTTCTCATATTATTTTATGTATGAATAGAAATAAGGTTAAAACTAATGCCTAAAAAAAGTAGATATCTACTTTTGAAATTTAACAGTAATATATTTATTATCTTTATAATTACTTTGAATACTACGCATTATCTTATTAGCAAGTGTCATATCGTGTTCTGAACTACTTATAACTACTTTAATTTTATCCCCTTCAATTTTAACATATGATTCAAGTTCAAATTCTTTTTTTATTTTATCTTCTAAAGAAGATTCTTCAGCTTTATTATTATTTAACTCCTTCATTTTATCATATGCTTTATTTTTCTCATCTACACTAGATTTATCATCATTTAATACTACTTGTAATGATTCTAATTCTTTAGATACTTCCTCATCTTCTAAAGCTCGCATAGTTTCTAGTGTATTAGATTCTTTCACTTCAGTTTTTGCTTTTGTCTCTTCTGTAGTTTTTGCTGTTTGTTTCATTTTAGTAGATGACTTTTTCTTAGTACTTGTTTTTTTACTTGTATCTTTTGATGAGATATTAGTCTTGTCATTCATAAGTAATTCACTTGGCATAGTAATATAATAGACACTTAATACTAATATTAAACTAAATAGTGTTAAAAACCATAAACTTTTTTTATTGATCATATTGTCCTCCCGTTTCTATTAGAGTTGTTCGGAAACTATACTATCAAGCAATTTCGATGTTGTAAAAACCACATATTACAACAGCAATTGATGCAAAATATTTAAGATTATTCCT